>CAVAXH010000073.1:0-12116 GCA_963592505.1 Bacteroidaceae bacterium | reverse complement strand
CAGCCCGCGTCGTCGACCATTGGTTCAGCCCGCGTCGTCGACCATTGGTTCAGCCCGCGTCGTCGACCATTGGTTCAGCCTGCGTCGTGGACAGGGTAAAAGAGGGTAAAACGAGCACAAAATGTCTCACTATAATATGTCGATTTTGAACACCCTACCCCTTTAAGACTCGAGTCCTAACGGCTTAACACTCGGGTCCCAAGGCCCTAACACTCGAGTCCCAAGGCCCATAGGACCCGAGTGTTAAGCCCTTGGGACCCGAGTGTTAGGCCCGAAGGACCATAGTACGCACACCGGAGGACTGCTGCACACGCCTACCCTCTCCCACAAATGGCCGGGGCCTTCCGAAAAAAACAGAGCGACAGGTCGGCGACGGTCAGCGTTAATTATTGATAACGTAATACGATTATCAAGATAAAGTCGTACATTTGCACACGAAAAGGCAAACGACAAACACACACAGCACATGATGACCGAAGAAAACGAGACACCCAGAAAGAAAGGCAAGCACGGCGGAGCACGGCCGGGAGCCGGGCGCCCCTCCACCGACAGCAAGCTCTACACCTTCCGTGCACCGGCAACGATGGCACAGGTGATAGACGGACAGCCGAGCAAGACCGACTTCATCAAGAGCTGCATCGACAAGGCCATTGTCGGTGCCGAGACCGCTTTTGGCAAGATCGGCACCATCTATCCCGCAGCCAACATGGAGGAGCTGCGCCTGCCGTTCTTCGACCTTGGCATCAAGGCGGGGTTCCCCATACCGCTCGACAACGACGAGAAGAGCCAGGACGTCGACCTCCTGAGTCTGATATGCCCCCACCCCGAAGCCAGCTACCTCATACGCGTGGATGGCGACTCGATGATCGATGCCGACATACACGATGGCGACATCGTCATCGTGGACAAGAGCAACCGCAACCCGGCACCCTCGGAGGTGGCGGTGTGCGAGCTCAACGGCGAGTACACCATCAAGCGGTTTGAGAAGCGCAACGACGGCGAGGGATGGCTCGTGCCGGCCAACCCCCGCTATCGTGAGATCCGCGTCACGGAAGCCGACGACTTCTCCATCTGGGGCGTGGTGACCTATGTCATTCACAAAGCGAGAAAATAGCAACCACGGCCACACCATGTATGCCCTTATAGACTGCAACAGCTTCTTCTGCTCGGTGGAAAAGGTGTTCCACCCGGGACTCAACGGCAAGCCCGTGGTGGTGCTCTCGAGCAACGACGGGTGCATCGTGGCGCTCACCCCCGAGGCCAAGGCCGTGGGCCTGCACCGCGGCGACCCTATCTTCAAGGTGAAAGACATCGTGGTGCGCCACCGGGTGCACATCTTCTCCTCCAACATGATGCTCTATGCCGCCATGAGCAAGCGCATCGTGAGCATCATGCGCGGCAGCATCTGCCATGTGGAGCAATACAGCATCGACGAGAGCTTCTGCGACCTGCAGGGCTATGAGCGCCACCACGACCTCGTGGAGCTGATGCGCGCGCTGAAAGACAAGATCCTGCTCTACACGGACGTGCCCGTCAGCGTGGGCATCGCCCCGTCGAAGACGCTGGCCAAGATGGGCAGCAAGTTTGCCAAGCAATACCGCGGCTACCGCGGCGTGTGCATGATCGACACCGACGACAAACGCCGCAAGGCGCTCAGCCTCTTCCCCCTCGACGATGTGTGGGGCATAGGGCGGCAGACGCTGGCCAAGCTCGAGTATCACGGCATACACACCCCGCTGGCGTTTGCCGACAAGAGCGAGGGCTGGGTGCGCGCGCATCTCGCCAAGCCCGGCATGCAGACATGGCTCGAGCTCAACGGCCATCCCTGCATCGACACCGCCGAGGTGCAGCGCAAGAAGACCATCTGCACGTCGCGCAGCTTTGGCGAGATGGTGACCGACTTCAGTGCGCTGAAAGCCTCCATCGTCACCTTTGCCGCGAGTTGCGCCGGCAAGCTGCGCGGACAGTCGTCGGGGGGCAAGAGCGTCACCGTGTTCATAGCCAGCAACCGCTTCCGCGACGACCTGCCGCAATATGCCAACTCGGCCACCGTGTCGCTCCTGGTGCCCACGAGCGACACTATGGAGATCACCCGGGCGGCCGTAGCGGCGCTGCAGAGCATCTGGCGCGAGGGCATACACTACAAGCGCTCGGGGGTCATCGTGAGCGACATCCAGCCCGACGACACCATCATGGGCCACCTCTTCGACCCCGTGCACAACCGCCCCGAGCGGGCACGCCTGATGCAGGAGATAGACCGCATCAACCACCGCTACGGCCTGAAGACCATAAAGATTGCGTCGGAGGGCGACGACCTGCAGGCGTGGAAGGTGAAGTGTGAGCACCGCAGCGGCAACTATCTCACCGACATCGACGAACTGCTCACCGTGAAGTGCTGACTGCGGGGCGGCGCTATCTCATCACGGCCTTGTTGACGGGCAGGCAGTGGCTGTCTTTTATCTCCCCTATCACGATGACGCTGTTGAGACTGCCGATGCAGTCGATCTTTCCCAGCGTGTTGAGCATGAAGTCCTGATACTCCTGCATGTCGTGGGCAAACACCTTGATGAGGAAATCGTAATCGCCGGTGGTGTTGTAGCATTCGGTTATCTGGTCGATGTGCTGCACGGTGTCCATAAACTGCTGTATCAGGTCGTGGGTGTGCTGCTTGAGCCTGATGTTGCAGAGCACGATGACGTCGTGCCCCAGCTTGTGGTGGTCGACCACCGCCGAATAGCGCTCGATGTAGCCCTCGCGCTCCAGCCGTTTCTGGCGCTCGAAGGTGGGTGTGGGCGAGAGGTGCACGCGGGCTGCCAGCTCCTTCACCGTGAGCCGCGAGTCGCGTTGCAACAGCTGCAGCAGCAGGCGGTCGGTCTCGTCTAATGTGGGTTGTGTTGCCATGATTTCCGTAGAATAATATTCTGGTAATTAAGCTTGGTTTGTGACAAAAATAGCATAATTTTCTGATTTACAAAGAATATTTGGCTATGTTTTAGGGATATTTTACTTTTGCCGCCGATTTCACAAACCGTTTAATGCAAACCAACAGAATATGACTACAACAAACCTCCATTCTCCGTTTCGCGCCGACCATGTCGGCAGTTATCTCCGTCCGGCCGCACTGAAAGAGGCCCGCGCCGCCTTTGCCGCCGGCCGCATCTCGGCCGCCGAGCTGCGCGCCACCGAAGACCGCCTGATCACCGCCCTCGTGGCCGAGCAGAAGGCCCACGGCCTGAAGTCGATCACCGACGGCGAGTTTCGGCGCAGCTACTGGCACCTCGACTTCATGTGGGGGCTGGGTGGTGTGGAGCACATCGAGCTCGACCACGGCTACCAGTTTCATGGCGAAGAGACCACCAAGGGCTCGCTGCGGCTCACCGGCAAGATCACCGGGCACAACCACCCCTTCATCGACGACTTCCGCTTCGTGAAGCAGTTTGAGGAACCGGGCATCGTGGCCAAGCAGACCATTCCCGCTCCGGCACAGTTTCTCGCCGAGCTCTTCCGCGGCGACAACGCCAGGAACACACGGGCCTTCTACCCCAACACCGAAGAGCTCATCAGCGACATCGCGGCAGCCTACCAGACCTTCCTCCGCGAGATCCACGAGGCCGGCTGCAACAACGTGCAGTTCGACGACTGCACGTGGGGCATGATCGTTGACGACGACTTCTGGAAGTCGATGGCCGGCACGGGCTTCACGCTCGAGAAGGAAGCGCTGAAGTATCTGAAGGTCAACAACCTCGCGCTGGAGCACCGTCCGGCAGGGCTCACCGTCACCACACATGTGTGCCGCGGCAACTACCACTCGTGCTACGCCACCAAGGGTGCCTACGATGCCATAGCCCCCTACCTCTTTGCCCATGAGGACGTCGACGCGTTCTATCTGGAGTACGACGACGAGCGCTCGGGCGGCTTCGAGTGTTTGAGCCACGTGCCTGCCGACAAGAAGGTGGTGCTCGGCCTGGTCACCACCAAGGCGGCAGCGCTCGAAGACGAGCAGACGCTCATCGGCCGCATCCATGAGGCTGCCCGCTACACCGACATCAGCCGGCTCTGCCTCAGCCCGCAGTGCGGTTTTGCATCGTGCGAGATCGGCAACAAGCTCAGCGAGGCGGAGCAGTGGGCCAAGGTGGACCTTGTGACATCCGTTGCCGCGAAGGTGTGGGGCGGTCTACAGTAGCAGCGACAGAAGGCATAAAGAAAACACAAGCAGCCGGCAACCAGCGAGGGCGCATCCACACGGAGGAGGTGCGCACCGTCGCCGGTTGCCGGCTGTGGCTTATAGGTTCCGTCGCAGCTTACTTCTGCTTCTTGCCTTTGGCGTGCTGCTTGTCGTATTTCTTCCAGGCCTTCTCGGCCGAGGCTTTCAGCTTGAGCGTGAACTCATGGTTGGCGGCATCCTGCTGTGCCTCTTCGTCGGCAGTGGCGAAGGCATAGCGGAAGCCCTGCTGGTCGCGCCAGTGGCCACGTGTGAAGTCGGGCACCTCCACAGCCATCGAGCCATGGTCCATGCTGATGGAGCCGAGCTCGGCCAGCGAGCACCACTCGGCAAGGTCGTAGACATCCATGTCGAGGGGCAGGCCGTGCTGCAGACAGTAGATGAGGCGTGAGTCCATGATGAAGTCCATGCCGCCGTGTCCGCCCACCTCCTTGGCCTTGGCGGTGTACTTGGTGACGAGCGGGTTCTCGCAGTTGGCATTGAGCTGCTTCATGTCGGCCTCGTTGATGAAGGCCTCACCGTTGTAGTAGTTCTGCGAGGGTGTCACGCCGGCAGCCTTGAGGCTCTCGTCGATCATGGCGATGCCCTCCTCCGGATACTTGTTGGCCACGCCCTTGGTGCCCACGAGGTGGTACATGCGGCTATAGGGCTGCGGCGTCATCACGTCGTGCACGATCTGTATGACCTTGCCCTGCTCGGTGCGTATCATGGTGTTGGTGAGGTCGCCCTGGCGGAAGTCGCTGACCTTCTGTCCGAGGCGCTTCTCAGCCTTCTTCACACCGGCAAAGCTCTTGGTGTCCATGGCCGAGAGCGTGGTGAAGCGGTCGCCGCGGTGTATGTTCATCACCTGTGCCACAGGACCCAGTCCGTGTGTGGCATAGACGTCGCCGCGATACTTCATGTTGTAGTCGAGGCGCCAGCCGAGCTTGTCGTCAGCGCCCCGCTTCCAGTAGGCGTCCCAGTAGGGGTCGAGGTCGTGGCGGTAGGCACCCTGTGCGAAGATCACGTCGCCGAAGAGGCCCTTCTGTGCCATGGTGAGGGCGTTGAGCTCAAAGAAGTCGTAGCAGCAGTTTTCGAGCATCATGCAGTGGAGGCGCTTCTGCTCGCTGAGGTTGATGAGCTGCCATATCTCGTCGAGGTTCATGGCCGACGGCACCTCGATGGCCACATGCTTGCCGTGCTCCAGCGCATACTTGGCCACGGGGAAGTGGTGCTCCCAGTCGACGGCGATGTAGACGAGGTCTACGTCGGTGCGCTCACAGAGAGCCTTGTAGCCCTCGTCGCCGCTGTAGAGCGTGGCGGGCGGCAGGCTGGCCTCGCGCAGCTGCTCGTTGGAAGCCTCGGCGCGGCTGGCCTCATGGTCGCAGAGCGCCATGATCTGCACGCCCTCCTGATACACCCATCGGCGTATGGCCTCATGGCCGCGCATGCCCAGTCCCACGAAGGCTACGCGCAGCACGGGTATCTTGGGTGCGGTGAGGTTGATGGCGTCCTGCTGTCCGGCAGCGCGCTGCGGCACCTCGGTGACAATCTTTCCGTCGGTGACCTTGTAGGGCCAGTTGAACTGTGCTGCTGCCGTGGTGGGCAGCAGCAGGGCGGCGCAGAGGGCCGCCGTGAGAAGATGCTTGATGTTCATGTCTTATGTGTGGTGATATTAGGTTTTAACGGTAATGGCCGGTGCAGCGCGTGCGCCGTCACCGTGCCAGCTGGGCCACGAAGGGTCGCAGCACCTTGGCGGCAGGCTCTGCCAGGCGGTCGGAGAGACTGATGTCCTCGCCCATGCCGCTGAGCACAGCCAGATGATACTTGGCGTCGGTGTCGAGGCGGGCAGCCTGCTGGCGTGCCTGCTGGCGCTGGGCGTCGGTGGCGGTGGTGCTCACGAGGGTGTGGGCGATGGCGCACATGTCGGCCACCTTGTCCACATAGGGCTGCAGCTCGCTCCACAGCAGGCGGTCGGCCTCCTCGCCGGAGGTGGCCATGGCCTGCAGCGTGCGGGCGTCGGCCTGCAGGCGCTCGAGCTCGGCGAGCAGGGCGTGTGTGGTCTCTGCCGTGGCGCTGCCCTTCCACTGGCGTATGCGGTCGGCCAGCGGCGTGTTGGTGTCGTAGTGGCGCACGAGGGGCAGCAGGCTGAAGGCGGCCTGTGCCCGGCTGCCGAAGACGGCGCTGAGGGCTCCCATCCACGAGGCATCGTTGTCGAAGGCGGCGCGGTGCCATGCATAGTCGGCAATGCTGTAGAGGGCTATCTTGCTCATCTCACCCTGCTGCATGGGGTTGCTGATGAGCGTGTTGACACCCTTGAGGTCGGGCTCCAGGGTGGCGTGGCGGTCGATGTGGGCCTCATCGTCGAAGTTGCGGTAGGTGTCGAGGGGGAACACCTTGTTCATGTCGTTGTCGTTGCAGGGATAGTTCCACCACCATGCCACGTCGCGTCCGAGCCATGAGCTGACGAGGGCGGGGTCCTCGCTGTTGGGCACGGTCCACACGGCGCGCCCGGTGATGTAGATGCACACCTTGGCGGGCGTGGTGCTGAGCGAGCGGAAGAACTTCTCGCCCTGCTGGCGGCTCACCCACGAGTAGGCATAGAGCTGCGGCACGAAGTGGAGGGGCTTCACGGTGTCGGCGGCAGCGGCCTTGCGGCCGTTCCACTCGCGGTCGATCATCTGCTGCAGCGAGGTGAGGCGGTCGGCGTTGAGGGCCAGCGTGGCCGAGTCGGAGGGCACGCCTACGTCGTCGACAAACACACCAAACTGGCGCACGCCGAGCTGGTGCATGAGGCGCAGCTTACCCATGATGCGCTGCAGCACATCGTCCTGTGCGGGGTCGGTGAAGGCCTGTCCGGGGTGTATGGCCCAGATGAAGTTGACCTTGGCGCGGTGGGCGGCATCGGTGAGCTGGCGCATCATGCCGGCGGTGAGCATGCCCACGCGGCGCTGCTGGGCGCTGATGGTGTCGGGGTAGGCCTTGTCCCAATACTGTGAGTGGTAGGGGTCGCTCTTGGCACCATACATGTAGGTGTTCATCTTGTAGCGGGCCATGAAGCGGAAGAGGTCGGCGGTGACCTCCTCAGAGTAGGGCACGCCGTAGTAGCCCTCGATGACGCCGCGATACTGTGTGTCGGCATAGTCGTAGATGTCGGCCGAGGGCAGGGTGTGGCCGTCGGCGGCCTGGTCGAGCATCTGCTCGAGCGAGGCCAGACCGCAGAACACGGCGTCGGTGTGCTCGCCGAGGATCACCACCTCGGCACCGGCGGTGGCGGTGGCGGGGCGCACGGCGATGGCATGCCGGTCATACTTGGGCTGGCCGAAGACGGTGCGCTCGAGGGCGAGGCGTGTGGCCTCGCGGTCGGCCTGGTCGCCGCTGGCCTGCAGACCCAGGTAGAGGGTGGCGGTGCCCTTGCGCGGACGGCGTGCGCTGACGGCCTGCAGGCCGTGGTCGGCGAGCACCTGGCGTGCGCGGTCGAGGGTGTAGGCGTCGATGCCCGGGCCGGCCACGAGGGTCACCTCGCCGGTGAGCGTGGCGTTGCCGTCGCGCCGCTCCTGCTGTTGGGGCACGGGGTGGATGTCGTAGACGGTGTCGGCAGCGGCCATGGCCGGCAGCAGACAGAGCAGTGCTTGCAGAATGGTTTTTCGGATTGTCATGGGTTAATGTTGTCGGGTGTATGGGTTATGTTTCCGGTCGGGTGTGGCCGTGCCGTTCGCGGCCGGCCTATCCTCCGCAAAGATATACATTGTTTTTGGAACAGACAACAGTTAACGCCATTTTTTTGCAACAACATTCTGCCGGCACCCCCATTGCCGGTTGGGGCGATCAATAGCTCTGCGCGATGAACTCCACCTCCACGTCGCCGCAACGGTAGAAGGCGTCTTTGTCGACGTAGGTGACCGACTTGGGTACATACACCTTGCGCAGACGGGGGCACGACTCCACGGCATAGGCTTCGATGCGCTGTGTGCCGTCGGCCACCACGATCTCCTCGAGGTCGTCGAGCCAGGCTATGGTGTTCTTGTCGATGACGTCCATGGAGCACAGCTCCAGGCGGGTGATGCCTCCGGGGATGAGGTAGGGAGCGGTGCTGCCCTTCTGGTAGACCACGCCCTTATAGGCGCTGAAGTGGGGGCTGGAAGGGTCTACGAGGATCTCCTTCAGACTCTTCGTCAGCGCACAGAGCGAGAAGGGGTCGGTGCCCAACGAACGGATGTTGCTGCCGAGGCAGAGCTGCGAGACGGCGGCTGGCAGCTCCGTGGTGGGACGGAAGGAGGTGATGCACAGGCCGGCCACGCTCCACGGCACCGCCACACGGCCTTCGATGGTGGGCTTCACCTCGCACACGTTGAGTTCGCCGTCCTGGAAGTTGTAGGCAAATGCCTGGTCTTCGAAGACCGTGAGGTCGAAGCGCTGGGGGATGAGCAGGTCCTTGTAGGCTGCGGTGTTCTCGGCAGCATACTCCGTGCCGTTGGTGGGGTCGCTCACCAGCCACTTGCCGTCGGCATACACGTAGTTCCAGGCATGGCCGCCAATGGTGCTGAGCCATCCGTTGGCGATGAGGGCGGGGATGCCCTGCGAGATGCACATGGTCTTGAGCAGGTTGGCATAGCCCTGGCAGATGCACCGCTTGTGGGTGAACACGTCGTAGGCATCAAGATAGGCGTCGCCCGACGATGCATAGGTCATGTTTTTCGAGATCCACATGAAGATGTTGCGGTAGGTGTCATAGTCGTTGTCGGCCTTGAGGTTGGCGTCCACGAAGGCTTTGATCTCTGCCATCTGGCCGTCGGCGACATGCGTCTCGCCCATCTGCAGGGCGCGCTGTGTGTCGATCCTGCCGAGTATCTGCCATGCTGCCTCGGCGGGTGTGTGGCTGAGTGCCTCGGCACCGTCGGCCTGGGGATACTGCTGGCTCACTGACTCCACGGCGGCCGAGCGGGTGGCGGCGGCAGCGGTGGTCTCGTTGGCCGACGGTGTGTGTTCGTCGATGAGGTCGGTCTGGCAGGCGGTGAGCAGTGCGGCTGCCACGATGGTGAAAATGTATTTCTTCATAATCCTAATGATATTTTTATTGTCTGTCAATGTTGTTTCTGAGAACGGGTGCAAAGGTAGAGCGATGGTGGGGATGCGACAAACAATCTGCAAGAAATCGTTGTCAAAATGCAAAAACAAAACCATGAAAACCGGCGGGGTTTTACGGAGTTTTGTAGTTTTGCATGGCATTATGTCACCCGTCCGCCTCTTTTCATAGCATTGTGACAGTCATCGCCAGCATAAGAGCTGACAACCGCATGCGTTTTAGCGGATAGGGATAAATAAAACGCACCGGTTTTTGCCAGTTTTCACAAGTCATACATTTTCCGCACCATCTTGTACAAGGAGCCCCAAAAGGTTTGTGCGCCAAGGTGAAGAATGCTTAACTTTGCAACGCAATGACAAAACAGAACATATATAAAAAGATAAAAGCGTATGGAAAAAATGGAATTTGACATCAAGTGGTTGGTCCCGGCGGTTCTGCCCGCCGCAATCGGTTTGGCATGGTTGCTGGAGTTGATGAATCTTGGCAACAGCATAGCATGGGGGGTGATTGCGGCTATCGGCCTCCTACTGCATTTTGTTTCACTCATGTACCTGTGGGAGCTGCGGGCAAAGTGCATCCTGGCAGGCATGGTGTGCACAGCGGCATTGATGTTTTGTCTCAATAACGGATGGGTCCTCACGTGCGGCTTTTTGGCGCTGATCGCCGGGGTGTGGATCGTGAGGGCGCTGATAGCGCATCGCCGCGAGCAGGCACAGCAGCGCAGACGTGACGAGAGAGATGCCCGCCTGCAAAGCATCAAAGACCAGTTGGCGGCAGAGGCCGACGCCGACGAGGACATAAAGCAGCAGGTGGCCGCCACCAAGGGCAACTGGCTGCGCAAGGAGATGGCGGCCAAGCACCTGAAACGCCTCTACATAGAGCAGGGGATGACGGCATACCGACAGCAACATGCCGACGAAGACTGGCTGACGGTGCCCACCGTCGACATCGACGAGACCGACTGGTTTAACGAGGTTCTCATGACGGTATACTCATTTTTTGCGAGTCTGATATATGCCAGCGTAGGCGCTATCATAGTCTTATGTTTCTGTGCGGTGGGCATATATATTGCAGAGACGTGGAATGTCTTGTTTTTCGTATCTTGAATTGTAAAACCATTATAAACACAACATAACTGATATGGGAATAGTAGTTGTTATCTTGATGTGCGTCGTGATGGCCATCGTGCTGAGTGTGCTGCGCATAGTTAACCGTTTGGTCGTGGGCACCTGGCTCAACGCATCGAGTGAGAAATGGGGAGTGCTGGCCGACTGCCTGGATGCATGGCTGTTCAAGTCGTGGCGACTGCCCGGCAGAATGAAGGCTCACGGCATCCGCCACTGGCAGGCGGGCTGGCTGCTGGTGATCTTCTCGCCAGTCTGTCTGTTTGCGCTGTCTGCTGTGCCGTGGATCTACCGCACCTACGTGCCGTATGCCCTCAGCGAGAAAGACGCCCCCTACTCCACCCACAGCGACATCGTGGCCCTGACCGGGCTCACCGACCTTCCCGCCTTCCACTTCACACAGGGCGATGCGGGCACGCTGTACAGCAAGGAACGGACGTTTTATTTCACATTCGACAAGCCGCTGAGCGACCAGTGCATAAAGAAGCTGAAGGCTATGTGTGCCGATGCCGACAACGTGCTGTGGACCGATGCCGGCGACACCGTGTTTACGATGTGTAGAGCATGGGACGGCCATTACATCAAGTCGCCGATGGGAAAAACAGGGGGGAACCACTTGCACGATGCGTCGGATTGGACTAAGTTCGAACGCGTGATGCTGACCATCGACAAGCGCGGCTTCGTCTTAAAGCCAGACAGCATATGGGCTGACCTGACCCACTACGACAACCGCGACAGCATCAGCAAGAACACGGGTGTCAACTTTCCGGAATACAAATTTGTCAATGTCACACAAGACGGCGATGTCATCATGCAGCTGGCTGCAAAACCGTCAGACGATCTCATTCGTGAGATGAAGGCTTCGTCAAAATGGGAAAACGAAGACGACAGCACCTACATATATAAAGAACAGGAAAGCTTGAACTATTACTACCTGCGTGTGGTTAAGGGCAGCCGACTGGCCAAAATGGAACGGATCTATATCGGGTGGTGACACCACAGCCCACCGCTGCCTGCGCATCACAGGCGACGGTGGGCTGCCAAATGTCATTCGTCGGCTCCGCTGCTACGGCTCCGCTCAGTCTTTCTCGCCAAAGCAGAGGTCGCCGGCATCGCCGAAGCCGGGCACGATATACTTGTGCTCGTTCATGGCGGGGTCGACGGCGGCACACCACACGGTGGTGTCGTCGGGCAGCGTGCGCCGCAGGTGGTCGAGGCCCTCGGGGGTGGCGATGACGCAGGCCACATGCACCGTCTGCGGGGTGCCCTTGGTGAGCAGGGCCTTGTAGCCCAGCTCCATCGAGCCGCCGGTGGCAAGCATGGGGTCGGCCATGATGAGCGTGGCACCGTCGAGGCGCGGCGTGGCCAGATACTCCACGTGTATGCCCACCTCGGTGTGCGCATCATCGGTGTACTGGCGGTAGGCGCTGACGAAGGCATTGTCGGCATGGTCGAAGATGTGGAGGAAGCCCTCGTGAAACGGCAGGCCGGCACGCAGCACGGTGGCCAGCACCAGGCGGTCGGTGGGCACGCTGACCTGCGTCGGGGCGAGCGGCGTGGTGACGGGGCGCTGCTCGTAGCTGAGCGTCTTGCTGAGTTCGTAGGCCATGAGCTCGCCCACACGCATGATGTTGTTGCGGAAGAGCAGGCGGTTGCGCTGATAGTCCTCTGAGCGCATCTCGGCCATATACTGGTTGATGATGGA
>CAVAXH010000072.1:0-12150 GCA_963592505.1 Bacteroidaceae bacterium | reverse complement strand
GTATAGGTCTAGAGAAAGGGTAAAGCATCAGTGGGGGATATTTTCGGCTTTACCCCACATAAATTATAGGCGTATAGGCCCATTTGACCTATACGCCCATAATTCACGCTTTTATCTTCGACTGGCCGTCGTAGGTGATGACCACTTCCACTTGGAAACTGCTCATGCTGTCGGGCACACCTATCGACACCCAGTAGTGGATGCCTTCGCCATCGATACCCTTGAAAATCACATCGTTGAGGATGGCTTGCTTGATGATGTCCTGCGGGATATACTTCTCAAACTGCTTCTTGCGGAAGTCATGCGAGAAAAGGCGCGTGGCTCCGCGGTACACGTTCAGGTTGACGATGTTGTCGTAGTAGACATTGCCGACCTCCACACCTTCGTCGTTGTAGGTCGTCTTCACCACCTTAAAGGTCGTCGGGTTCACCTGCACGTAGCAGTGATAGCGGTCGTCGTTGTAACTGACAACGGTGTCGCGACGAATGGTCTGGTTCTGGTTGAGCGCCTGTGGCTTCTCACGGCTGAAGGCGTGTGCATCGTCGGGGTTGTCGCTCAGCGTCAGCCGTATGTCGTCGCCATTCTGGTTCTTGAAAACAAAGAGGTGCTGCGTCTGCTTGATCACCTGATACTTCACGTCATTGGCACCGTGGAGCACCAGCGTGTCGCCAACAATCTGAAAGCCGACGGGCAAACTGGTGGTGTCGGGGTAGAAGATGGAATCGCCTTTGGCTTGAAACACCACCGTCTGTGCATCCTCGTCCACCCAGATGCCCTGCAGCATCTTCTTGGCGGCAAGGTCTTCTTGCGGTGTATCAGGCTGGCTTGTCTTCTTCTCGCAAGCCGTGAGCAGGGCAGCAAAGGCGAAGACGAGTATCGTTAGTTTTTTCATTAACCGTCATTTTTATTGCCACAGCGTTGGCGGCTGTCATCTGTGTGCAATACCTTATTTTTCTACAAAGATAATCATTTCATTTGAATTGCGGAGCACCGACGCACAATAATCTTCTTTTTTTTATTTTTTGCAGCAATCACTTGCCATTAACTCATATTTTTCGTAATTTTGCACTTGTGATTGAATTGGACAGACATCTAGAAATATTGCTTCTTGGCAATGATTGCGTGATCGTGCCGGACTTTGGAGGCTTCATGGCTCACCATGTGGAAGCCCGAAAGGACGGGGCGGACGGTGTGTTTTTGCCGCCTGCACGCACCATCGGATTCAATCCCAAGCTCACCTTCAACGACTCTCTGCTTGCCCAGTCGTATGTGGAATGCTACGACATCAGCTATCCTGAAGCACTGCGACGCATCGAAGACGAAGTGAGAGAGTTGCGGCAGCACATCGAGAACGACGGCAGCTATGAGCTGCACGGCGTGGGTGTGGTGACGCTCGACGACAACGGACATCTAGTCTTTGAGCCTTGCGAGGCGGGCATACTTACCCCGTCGCTCTATGGCCTCTCAGGCTTTGGCATGCCCCTGCTGCAAGAACTGCAGGAGGCTGGCAAGCGACAGACCGCAAGCGAACCTGCTGCCGAGAACGGCACCACTGCCGACATGGATACAGAAACGCCTGACGAGCACGCCGACCGTGCCTCGGGCTCACGCCTTGTGGCCTTGTGGCGGACGGTGGCGGCAGCCTGCGTGACGGTACTCGTGTTCATGCTGTTCCCCACACCACTGGCCAACAACGACCATCTGCAGACGGCCAGTGCCATCAACGTAGACCTGCTGCAGCAAGTGTCGACAGCCGCGCTGCCTGCTCAGGCCGAGGTCAGCACCGTGCAGACAGCCAGTCCGGCCGCTACACCTGCGGAGACGACGGCACACGACAGCGACGCTGACAGCGAGCCGCGTTCGGGCTACGTCATCGTGCTGGCCAGCCGTGTGTCGCGTACCGGTGCTCAGGTGTACGTCGACGCGCTCCACAAGCGCGGGTATGCGGAGGCGAGGGTAGCGTCGAGTCCGCGCAACACCAAGGTCATCTATGGCTTCTACGACACGCAGGCTGCAGCAAACAGTGCACTCGCTGACCTGCGCAAAGCCGATGAGTTTGGCGAGGCTTGGATCATGAAGCACCAACAGTAGTAGAGTATAAGTACACACACATACACACACTTTTTTCTCCCGCCTTTTTATGAAAAACGTTTGTTGCCCTCAGTGCAAGCACGTCATTTCCTTTGACGAGACCCAGTATGAGAATGGTCAGACTCTTGTGGTGCGATGCCCGTCGTGCGACAAGAAGTTTGGTGTGCGTGTGAAGCGTGAAGCCAAAGTCCCCGTCAGCGAACCGCCTGCTGAGATGGAGGCTCCCACCGTGCAGCCGCCGTCTACTGAGGGATGCGGACAGATCGTGGTCATCGAGAACAACTATTGTTTCCGGCAGGAGTTCCAGTTGCATATGGGCGACAACCTCATCGGCCGGCAGAAAGAACACTATGTGGTGGACTGCCCCATTGAGAGCGGTGACCTCAACATCGACTATCGGCACTGCGTCATCAGGGTCACCCGCAAAAAGAACGGACAACTGCAGTATGTGTTGCGCGATCAGCCGAGCAACAAGGGCACCTTCGTGGAGGGAGTGCGTCTGGGAGCCAAAGAGCAGCGCGTCATCGAGGACGGTTCGGTGTTCAGCATTGGCCTCACCTCGGTCATGTTGAAGCTCTCCTAAGCACAGCCTTTTCCTTTAGCTCTCCTAAGCACAGCCTTTTCCTTGAGCTCTCTAGGCGTAGCCATTTCTTTTGGCTCTCCTAGGCGCAGCCTATTTCTTTTTCTCACTTTTCTTTATAGATGTCCCGATACATAATGGTTAGGTTGGGACACGGATGTTCATGCCCTTACAAGTGAGCGAGGGACTACAGAGCGTGCGTTATAAAAAAGAACAATAGAAAAGGAGGCAAATGCCTACTGTACAGCATTTGCCCCCTATGCGTTTTATTGGTGTGTAAACCCTGTAGGGCAGATCTTACTCACCCTTGATGGCAGCCACGCCGGGCAGCACCTTGCCCTCGATGGCCTCGAGCATAGCGCCGCCACCTGTAGACACGTAGCTGACCTTGTCGGCCAGACCAAACTTGTTGATGGCAGCCACAGAGTCGCCACCGCCGATGAGCGAGTAAGCGCCGTTCTCCTGAGTAGCCTGAGCCACAGTCTTGGCGATCTCGCCGGTGCCGTGTGCGAAGTTCTCAAACTCGAACACGCCGACAGGACCGTTCCACAGGATGGTCTTAGAGTTCATGATGATGTCCTTCCAAGCCACGAGGCTCTCCTCAGAGGCATCCATGCCCTCCCAGCCCTCGGGGATAGCGAAGATGGGGAACACCGAGCGCGGAGTGTCGTTAGAGAACTCACGACCGCAGACAGTGGCCGACGACAGGCTGAGGTTGACGCCCTTCTTCTTGGCCTCCTCGATGACGTTGAGTGCCTCGGGGATGAGCTCGTCCTCGTGGAGCGAGTTGCCGATGCTGCCGCCCTGAGCCTTGATGAACGTGTAGCCCATGCCGCCACCGATGATGAGGTTGTCGACCTTGTCGAGCAGGTTCTTGATGACGCCGAGCTTAGAGCTGACCTTTGAGCCGCCGATGATGGCGGTGAAGGGGTGCTGTGCATTCTTGAGCACGCTGTCGATGGCGGTCACCTCTTTCTCCATGAGGTAGCCCAGCATCTTGGCGTCCTTGTCGAAGTAGTCGGCGATGACGGCCGTAGAGGCGTGGCGACGGTGAGCGGTACCGAAAGCATCGTTGACATAGACGTCAGCATAAGAGGCGAGCTTCTGTGCAAACTGCTTCTGGCTCTCCTTCATAGCCTTCTTGGCCTCATCAAACTCGGGAGTGCCCTTCTCAACACCTACGGGCTTACCCTCTTCCTCGGGATAGAAGCGCAGGTTCTCGAGCAGCAGAGCCTCACCGGGCTGCAGGGCAGCGGCCTCGCTGTCGGCAGCGCCGCAGTCGGCTGCAAACTTCACCTCGACGCCCAGGCGCTCAGACACCTTGGCAACGATCTGCTTGAGGCTGAGCTTGGCGTTAACCTTGCCCTTGGGCTTGCCCATGTGGCTCATCATGATGACGCTGCCGCCGTCGGCCAGGATCTTCTTGAGGGTGGGGAGAGCACCACGGATACGGGTGTCGTCGGTGACGTTGCCATTCTCATCCAATGGCACGTTGAAATCTACACGAACGATGGCCTTCTTGCCAGAAAAGTTGAATTCGTCAATAGTCATTTTGTTTTGTATTTAATGAGTTAAATGTCTTTTTCCTGTATGCAGGCTGTTAATGCACCGCAAAGATACTAAAAAGATAACAGACACGGCCCGCGGCGGCCATGTTTTTTTTATTTTTTATGTATGGTCCTATAAAAATCCCGTCGCCCACTCACTGTTCACTGCTCATAGTTGGTGTGGTCTTCCACGCCGGCGTCGCGCAGGGCCTCCTTCCGTTCGCGGCAGGTTCCGCAGCATCCGCAGTGGCGTTCACCACCCTTGTAGCAGCTCCAGGTCTCGCTGTAGTCGAGTCCCAGTGCCTTACCGTGGCGTGCAATGTCGGTCTTGGTGATGTTGGTGTAGGGTGCTTCGATGGTCACCTTTTCGTATGTGCCGGCCTGTGCGGCTTCCGAGATGGCACCGACAAAGTCAGGCCGGCAGTCGGGGTAGATGGCGTGGTCGCCTCCGTGGTTGGCCATCAGCACATGTTTCAAGTGGTGGCTCTCGGCTATTCCGACCGCAATGCTGAGCATGATGCCGTTGCGGAAGGGCACCACCGTCGACTTCATGTTCTCATCGTCGTAGTTGCCTTCGGGGATGGCGTCGGCCCCTTCGAGCAGACTCGACTTGAAATACTGTGGCATGAAGGCCAGGTCGATGGTGATGTGCGGTATGCCGAGGCGTTGGCAGTGCATCTCGGCAAATGGGATCTCGCGGTTGTTGTGGTTGCTGCCGTAGTTGAAGCTGACGCCCAGCGCTATGCGGTCCTTAAACTCGTGGAGCATGGTGATGGAGTCCATGCCGCCGCTGACGATGATTACAGAGTCTTTCATTTATATGATAATGTTGTGTTGTGTGTGTGATGCACAATGTAGAGTGGAGTGGAGTGGCGTAGAATGGAGTGGGGGGACGTACGCGACTATCCGAACAGCAGGCGCAGCGCCTCCTCTACCTTCCTCACGGGGTGGAGCTGTATATGATACTTGGCAGGGTCGATGCTCTTCAGGCTGTAGGCCGGCACGATCATGTGGGCAAACCCCAGTTTCTCGGCCTCGCTCACGCGCTGCTCCATGCGGCTGATGGGCCTCACCTCGCCGCTGAGTCCCACCTCGCCCGCCATACACCATCCGGCCTCGATGGGGGTGTCGACATTACTGGAGAGCACGGCGGCAATGACGCTGAGGTCCATTGCCATATCGGTGACGCGCAGGCCGCCTGCAATGTTGATGAACACGTCCTTCTGTATGAGCTTGAAGCCCACGCGCTTCTCGAGCACCGCCAGCAGCATGTTGAGCCGTCGCTGGTCGAAACCCGTGGCCGACCGCTGTGGGGTGCCGTAGGCCGCCGTGGACACCAGCGCCTGCGTCTCCACCAGAAACGGTCTGACGCCCTCGATGGCCGACGCGATGGCTATGCCCGACAGTCCCTCGTGGTCCTCAGTGAGCAGCAGTTCCGACGGGTTGGCCACCTGCCGCAGGCCGTCTTGCCGCATCTCGTAGATGCCCAGTTCGGAGGTGCTGCCAAAGCGGTTCTTGATGCTCCGCAGGATGCGGTACATATAGTGCTGGTCGCCCTCAAACTGCACCACGGTGTCGACGATGTGCTCAAGGATCTTGGGTCCGGCCAGCGTGCCTTCCTTGTTGATGTGGCCGATGAGGATGACCGGCACACCGCTCGTCTTGGCAAAGCGCAGCAGCGCCGCCGCACACTCGCGCACCTGTGTGATGCTGCCGGCCGACGAGTCGACGGCCGCGGTGGCTACGGTCTGTATGGAGTCGACGATGAGCAGCTCGGGGCGCACGTTCTGTATCTCGTCGAAGATGTTCTCGAGCGAGTTCTCGCAGAGCACCAGCACCTCGCCGCGCCCCTCAGGGTGGCTGTCGCTGGTGGGCTGCAGGCGCGACGCCCGCATCTTGATCTGATGGGCGCTCTCCTCGCCGCTCACATAGAGGATGCGGCGGTCGGGCATGCCGAGGATGGTCTGCAGCGTAAGCGTCGACTTGCCGATGCCCGGCTCGCCGCCCAGCAGCACGATGCTGCCCGGCACCAGTCCGCCACCCAGCACGCGGTTGAGCTCCTGGTCGTGGGTGTCGATGCGCGGCTCCTGCTCGTGGCTGATGTCGGCGAGGCGCACGGCACGATGGGCTGCCGGAGAGCTGCCGCCATGCACCGCCACGGCGGCCGTGCGGGCCGCTGCCGTGCCCTGGTCGGAGGCCACGCGAATCTCCCGAAACGTGCTCCACTGCCCGCACGAGGGGCATTTGCCCAGCCACTTGGCCGACTCGCAGCCACAGTGTGAGCAGACATACATCGTCTTGTCTTTTGCCATCGCTATAGATAATTTTAGGCAAAAATAATACTTTTCCACGGAATACAAAAATTTTATTGCTAACTTTGCAATTATGAACCATACCAAGATAGTATTGCCCATTGTGGCCCTGGCCTTGATGTGCTCGTGCGGCACCGACCCCAAGCAGCAGCAGGCCCTGAGCCGCGAGCAGCGCCGTGCCCAGCAGCAGGCCGACTCGGCCGCGCTGAAGATAGCCACCACCCCCACGATGGACTGTCTGCCGCTCTTCGTAGCCGTGGACGACAGTGCCTTTGCACAGGCCGGTGTGGACGTGCGCCTCAGGGAGCGCACCTCGCATCTCGACGGCGACACGCTCGTGGCCAACGGTTGTGTGGAGGCCGTGGTGTCTGACCTGGTGCGCACCGAGCGTCTGCAGCGCCTGGGCACCCCGCTGGAGTATGTGGCGGCCACCTGCCTCGACTGGCAGCTCATGGCCAACCGCACGGCCCGCGTGAAGAAGGTCAACCAGCTCGCCGGCAAGATGATAGCCGCGACGCGCTTCTCGGCCACCGACCGGCTCACCGACGATGTCCTCAAGGCGGCCAAGCCCAAGGACGAAGTGTTCCGCATACAGATCAACAGCGTGCAGACACGCCTGCGCATGCTCCTCAACAACGAGATGGACGCCATGTGGCTGCCCGAGCCGCAGGCCACCACAGCACGCCTGCACGGACACGCCGCGCTGCCCGACGGCGTCTCTAAGGATATGCACTGGGGCGTGATAGCCTTCAGCCGGCGCGCCCTGGCCGATGCCCGGCGAAGGGCGCAGCGCGACACCTTCGTGAAGGTCTACAACCAGATGTGCGACTCGATCAACAAGTATGGCGTGAAGCACTATGCCGCCACCATCAAGAAGCATATGGCTGTCGACGACAAGACCATCGAAGCGCTGCCCGACACCCGATACCGCCACGCCGCACCACCGCGCCAACAAGACGTGGAGCGCGCCAAGTGACCGGGGCAGCATCGCCCACGAGATGGCAACACACAAAAAGCAAAGACACACACAATGGTTATATATGGTGGTAATTGATAGCCCCACACCCACTTGATTTCCCTATGCAGACCCAACACCAATCGAAGATCGACGCAACCACACTTTGCCGGCAGCTGGCCGACCTGCAACGGCAGCTGGCCAGCGACCTCAATGTCCCCCGGGCTATAGCCGGACTGAAGGCATTGCTGGCCGACACCCCACGCCTGATAGCCAACAGCGGGATCGAACAGATAGAAGACGACTACCGGCTGATGTGCAACTTCATGCTGAAGGGATTTGAGGACTCGCACCGCGACGCTATCTACCACACGATGGCTGCCAAGCTGCTGACTCTGCTGCGCAACCTGCTGGCCGACACCTACCGGCTGCAGGTGCCCTTCTTCACATCTATGGCGGTGGCCGACGTCGGCCCGTGCACCGATGCTGACGCCATCAGGCGGACGCTGGAGCAGCATGTGCAGGATGTGGCGATGCTCTCGCTCGACGACAGTGCCCAGCGCGACCAGCACGCCCGGCAGCTCCACGAAGCCCACTTCAACAGCATGCGCACGCTGTTCAACGGCATAGTGCTCTCACACCAGTGGACCGCCGACAGGGCCCATGCCATGGCCACACTGCTGACTTCGCCCACCATCGACACGGCCGACGCACAGCTCCTCACCTCAGCCATCGGGGTGGCGCTGCTCCTCGTGCCCGACGAGTTCAAGGTGGAGGCACTCATCGACATCTACGGCACGGCCGACGACCGCAGGGTCAGACAGCGGGCCCTCGTGGGATGGGTGTTTGGCGTGAGCTGCTCCGACAGCACGCTGGCCCCGGGCACCACCCAGAAGATCAGCTCGCTGCTTGCCAGCCCCAAGGTGCGCAAGGAGGTGCTGCAACTGCAGCAGCAGGTGCTGTTCTGCCAAAACGCCACACGCGACCAGGAAGCCCTGCGCAACGACATCATGCCCACCATCATGAAAAACCAGCCCCTCGGCACCACCCGCTTTGGTCTGGACGAACGGCAGGACGACAACCTCGACGAGATGCTCCATCCCGATGACGAAGACCGCAAGATGGAGGAGCTGGAAGAGAGTTTCCAGAAGATACAGGACATGCAGCAACGCGGCGTCGACATCTACTTCGGCGGATTCTCGCAGATGAAGCGCTTCTCGTTCTTCTACACGTTCTGCAATTGGTTTATGCCCTTCTATGCCGAGCACCCGCAGCTCAACCATCTGTCGCAGGAGCTGCTGCAGTCGCAGTTTATGCAGCAGCTGATGCAGCAGGGACCTTTCTGCGACTCCGACAAATACAGTTTTGCACTGGCCTTCTCATCGGTCTACACGCGCCTGCCCGAGAACATACGCGAGATGATGGAGAAGGGGACCGTGCAGGCTGCCGACACCGCCACACAGCAATCGGCCGGCACCGATGCCTACATACGCCGCACGTATCTGCAGGACCTCTACCGCTTCTTCAACATCCACGACCACCGCAGCCTCTTTGCCAACCCCTTTGCCGCAGGCCGTGTCTTTATGGCCTGTCCCGTGCTGGCCACCGCCATGCCGCAGGAGCTGAGGGCTCTGCGCACCTTCCTGCTCAAGCAGAGGCTGTATGCCCCGCTGAGAGACGTGCTCGCTGTGGGCTTCGATGCCGGCAATGCCGATGACCTGCGCATGAAGGCATGTGTGGCCGCCCACTACAAGGACTATGCCGAAGCCTGCAGTGCCTACACGCGCCTGCTCGAGATCAACGTCGACGACGAACAGGCGCTGCGTGGACTGGCGCAGGCGTGTCTCAACAGTGGCCGCTACGACGAGGCCGACAGGCGCTGCCGCCAGCTGCTCGCCCTGCACCCCGACGACCGCAAGTGGCTGTTCTGCCAGGCCGTGGCACAGTTGCACACCGGCCAGGAGAACGAGGCCAAGAAGACGCTCTACAAGCTCCACTACAACTACCCCGACGACCTCTATGTGAAGCGGGCGCTGGCCTGGGCCGAGCTGTGGCTGAAAAACACCGGTGCGGCACAGCGCCTGTACGACGCGCTGCTGGCATCGGCCGACGTGCTGCCCGCCGACCTCGCCAATGCCGGCTTCTGCAGTCTGATGAACGGGCAGGTCAGCGAGGCCGTGCGCCTGCTGGCCGAAAGCCTCGCCAAGCAGGCACACAATGGCACCGACGCCCTCACCACCGCCAGCCAACTGCTGGCCCAAGACAGCGCACTGCTCGACAGATACGACATCAGCCAGGCCGACCGCATCATACTGGCCGACCTCGTGGACCGACACCATACCAAAAACAACGCAACATCATGAGTGAACCATTGGCAGAGCGTATGCGCCCCCGCTCGCTCGACGACTATGTGGGGCAGCGGCACCTCGTGGGACAGGGCGCGGTGCTCCGGAGGATGATAGACAGCGGACACGTGTCCTCATTCATACTGTGGGGACCGCCGGGCGTGGGAAAGACCACGCTGGCACAGATCGTGGCCCACACACTGAAGGTGCCCTTCTTCACGCTCAGCGCAGTGACCAGCGGAGTGAAAGACGTGCGCGAGGTCATCGAGAAGGCACGCAGCGGACGGTTCTTCCAGACGGAGTCGCCCATACTCTTCATCGACGAGATACACCGGTTCTCCAAGTCGCAGCAAGACTCGCTGCTCGGAGCCGTGGAGAAAGGCGTGGTGACGCTCATCGGCGCCACCACCGAGAACCCGTCGTTTGAGGTCATCCGGCCGCTGCTCTCGCGCTGCCAGCTCTACGTGCTCAAGCCGCTGGCCGAGGACGATCTGCTGCAGCTGCTGCAGCGCGCCGTCAGCCACGACCCCCTGCTCAGCCAGAAGCACATCGAACTGCAGCAGACGGGAGCGCTGCTGCGCTACAGCGGAGGCGACGCCCGCCGACTGCTCAACATCCTGGAGCTGGTGGTCGACGCGGCCGAGGGCGACGACATCGTCGTGGACGACAGCACCGTGGAGCAGCGCCTGCAGCAAAACCCGCTGGCCTACGACAAGCAGGGCGAGATGCACTACGACATCATCTCGGCATTCATCAAGAGCATCAGAGGCTCCGACCCCGACGCCGCGCTCTACTGGATGGCGCGTATGATCGAGGGAGGCGAAGACCCGCAGTTCATCGCCCGCCGCCTGGTGATCAGTGCGGCGGAAGACATCGGACTGGCCAACCCCAACGCCCTGCTCATTGCCAACGCCGCCTTCGACGCCGTGATGAAGATAGGGTGGCCCGAGGGACGCATACCGCTGGCCGAGGCCGCCGTCTACCTGGCCACAAGCCCAAAGAGCAACTCGGCCTACCTGGGCATCGACGCAGCCATCAGCGAGGTGCACCGCAGCGGCAACCAGCCTGTGCCACTCCACATACGCAACGCCCCCACCGCACTGATGGCCAACCTCGGATACCACGACGGATACCTCTATCCGCATGACTATCCCGGCCACTTCACCCCCCAGCAGTATCTGCCCGACACGCTGGCCGCACACCGCTTCTGGCATGCGCAGCACAACACGGCCGAGGAGGTGCTCTATCAGCGGATGGTGAACTGCTGGGGCGACAGATACAAAGACAACGACAAACAACCGTAACACACTCATACACACACAATGATCAACACCGACCCGCAGGTGGTGAAGGCCGTCCTGCAGTTCATCGAGATACTGGGCACGCTTGCCTTCGCCATATCTGGCATACGCCACGCTGCCGCACGCCACTACGACTGGTTTGGCGGATTTGTCTGCGGCACGGCCGTGGCCATCGGCGGCGGCACGCTGCGCGACGTGATGCTCGGCACCACCCCCTTCTGGATGACCTCGCCGATGTATCTGCTCTGCACGCTCGTGGCGCAGTTCATCGTCATCGTGTTTGCCCGCTCGCTCAAGCGGCTCGACAATGCCTGGTTTGCCTTCGACACGCTGGGGCTGGCCCTCTTCACCATTGCCGGCCTGCAGAAGACGCTCGACTTCGGTCACCCCTTCTGGGTGGCCATCATCATGGGCTGCATCACCGGTGCGGCAGGAGGCATCGTGCGCGACGTGCTGCTCAACAAGACGCCCGTGATCTTCCAAAAGGAGATCTACGCTATGGCCTCCATCCTCGGTGGCCTGATCTATTGGATCATGGTCAGCCTCCACACAGGCATCGCCGCTGCCGCCGCCACCACCTTCGCCTTCATCGTCATCATCCGCTTCCTGGCCGTGAAATACCACATCTCGCTGCCTGTGCTCAAGGGGGAAGAGTAGGGGAGTGTTGGCCGGATCTTTGGTTGGGGGATATCTAAGACTGTTCAACCCATTCGTAAAAATAAACGCCCCGCATAACTCTTAAAACTGTTCACCGGTTGGGGTAAAAGGGCTGTTATGTTTAGCGAATGTTTAGGGGGACACTGTTTTTTCAATGCTCCATGTATTTGCTTTCACGAAAAGATTATGTAAATTTGCATTTGCCGATTGTAGTTCCTTGACAAGCATCGTCATTCCTGACAGTGTTACGAGTATCGGGGATGGCGCATTTGATAGATGTTTAAATTTGACAGTACAGCAAAAAAAAAGGCAACTATGTACTGTTAGGCACGACTGCTAATCAATTTATATGGACATATCGT
>CAVAXH010000071.1:0-12273 GCA_963592505.1 Bacteroidaceae bacterium | reverse complement strand
TAGCCGCGGTCGCGCCGGTCATAGCTGCGGTCGCCACCCCGGTCGCCACGGCTGCTGCGGCGGCGGTCGCCCCGCTCCTCATGGTCGCGGCGGGGGCGTGCGTCGGCCTCGCGTGCGTCGCGTCCGTGTCCGCCCTCGTCGGCATCGTTGCAGCGCACCTCGCGTCCGCGGTAGGACGTGCCGTTGAGCGCATCCATCACCTTCTCGGCATCATCGGCGGGCACCTCTATATAGGAGAACTTCTGCAGCAGGTCGATGTGTCCTATGGCCTGCTTGGGTCCGCGCATGTTGCGGTTGACAAACTGCATGATCTCGCCGGGATAGAACCCGTCTTGCTTGCCCAGGTTGATAAACAGGCGGCGGTAGCCCTCCTCGGCCTTGCGCGGTCCGCGCTGGCGCGGTGCTCCGTCGCGGCTGTCGCGCTGGCTGCGTCGGTCGCCCTTCTCGCCGCGCTTGGTGGTGGGCTTGACGATCTCGGGCGCGTTCTTATAGTAGTTGAGGAAGCGGCCGAAGGTGATGCTCACCATCTTCTGTATGATGTCCTCCTTGTCGATGTAGTCGAACTGCCGCATGATGTCGGGCATGTAGGGGGCTATGAGGTCCTCGTCGACATCGGTCTTCATGATGTCGTCCATCACCTTGTAGAGCTGCTTCTTGCAGATCTCCTCGGGGGCGGGCAGTGTGCCGTCGACAAACTCCTTGCCGATGATCTTCTCGATGTTGCGCACCTTAAACTGTTCGCGGGTGTGGATGATGCAGATGCTGGTGCCCTTCTTGCCGGCACGGCCGGTGCGGCCCGAGCGGTGGGTGTAGTTCTCCACATCGTCGGGCAGACCATAGTTGATGACATGCGTCAGGTCGTCCACGTCGAGGCCGCGCGCTGCCACGTCGGTGGCCACGAGCAGCTGCACGGTGTGCTGGCGAAACTTCTGCATGGTGAGGTCGCGCTGCTGCTGCGACAGGTCGCCGTGGAGCGCCTCGGCGTTGTAGCCGTCCTTGATGAGCTTGTCGGCAATGTCCTGCGTCTCCAGCTTGGTGCGGCAGAAGATGATGGCGAAGATGTGGGGGTAGTAGTCCACGATGCGCTTCAGCGCCAGATACTTGTCCTTGGCGCTGACCACATAGCAGATGTGGTTGACGTTCTCGGCACCCTCGTTGCGCGAGCCCACCACGATCTCCTTGTGGTCGTGCAGATAGTTTTTGGCGATCTTCTCCACCTCGCGGCTCATGGTGGCCGAGAAGAGCAGCGTGTTGCGGTCGGCAGGCAGGTTCTCGAAGATGGCGTTGATGCTGTCGGAGAAGCCCATGTTGAGCATCTCGTCGGCCTCGTCGAGCACCACGTTGCCCACATGCTCGAGGTTCACCACGCCGCGCTCCATGAGGTCGATGAGGCGGCCGGGGGTGGCCACGATGACCTGCACGCCGTGGCGCAGCTCGCGTATCTGTGTCTGTATGGATGCGCCGCCGTAGACGGGTATGATGTGCATGCCCGGCATGTATTTGGCAAAAGCGTTGAGGTCGTCGGCAATCTGCAGACACAGTTCGCGGGTCGGACTGAGTATGAGTGCCTGTGTGTCTTTGCTGTCGCTGCTGGTCTTCTGCAGCACGGGTATGCCGTAGGCGGCTGTCTTGCCGGTGCCGGTCTGTGCCAGCGCTATCACGTCGTTACCGTTTCCCAAGAGATAGGGAATCACTTCCTCCTGAACGGGCATGGGATGCTCAAAGCCCAGTTCGTCGATGGCGCGGCGAATCTCTTCGCTGACACCAAGTTCTTCAAATGTCTTCAAAAAAATAATGTTTAATATGATGTGTTACCGTAGGGACTACTTCAAAACACCCTACCGTTTCGCTCGAGTCCCCTTTCGTGGGTGCAAAGTTACAACATTTTTCCGACATGGGCGTGCCGCCGTGCCACAAAGGTGGCTGGCACAACGCATTTATTTGCCGAAAAGCAGTAACTTTGCAGGCAGTATGGTACTCAATTACATTTGGATAGCGTTTATCCTCGTTGCCTTTGTCTTCGGACTGGTGCAACTGCTCATGGGTGACACCACCATCCTGCAGAAGATGGTCGACTCCACGTTTGCCACGTCCAAGACCGCCTTCGAGACGTCGCTCGGACTCACCGGTGTGCTGGCGCTGTGGCTCGGCATCATGAAGATCGGCGAGCGCGCCGGTGCCGTCAACGCGCTGGCACGCGTGCTCAGCCCCGTGTTCACCCGCCTCTTCCCCGACATCCCCAAGAACCACCCCGTGATGGGCTCCGTCTTCATGAACATTGCCGCCAACATGCTCGGCCTCGACAATGCCGCCACGCCCACCGGCCTGAAGGCCATGACGCAGATGCAGGAGCTCAACCCGCGCAAGGACACCGCCACCAACCCGATGATCATGTTCCTGGTGCTCAACACCTCGGGCCTCACCATCATCCCCACCACCATCCTGGCCTTCCGCGCCTCGTATGGCGCCGCACAGCCCACCGATGTGTTCATACCCATCCTGCTGGCCACCACCGTGGCCACGCTGGCCGGCATCGTCATCACCGCCGCCTGGCAACGCATCAACCTGCTGCAGCCCGTGCTGCTGGCCATGCTCGTGGGCCTCTGTGCCTTTGTGGGCCTGGTCATCTGGGGCTTCGGGCAGATGAGCGCCGAGACGATGGGCACCGTCACCTCCGTGGCCGGCCCGCTCATCCTGCTCAGCGTCATCGCCAGCTTCGTCACCGCCGGACTGGTGCGCCGCGTCAACGTCTACGATGCCTTCATCGAGGGGGCCAAGGAGGGATTCCAGACCGCCGTGCGCATCATCCCCTACCTCGTGGCCATCCTCGTGGCCGTGGGGGTCTTCCGCGCCTCGGGCGCCATGGGCCTGCTCACCGACGGTGTGGCATGGGCCGTCGGCCACTGCGGGCTCGACACCGACTTTGTGGGCGCCCTGCCCACTGCCTTCATGAAGCCCCTCTCGGGCAGCGGGGCACGCGGCCTGATGCTCGAGGCCATGCAGACCTATGGCGCCGACTCGTTTGTGGGGCGCCTGTCGTGCATCTTCCAGGGCAGCACCGACACCACGTTCTATGTGCTCGCCGTCTACTTTGGCGCCGTCAACGTGAAGTACACGCGCCATGCCGTGGCAGCCGGACTGCTGGCCGACCTGGCCGGCGTGGTGGCAGCCATCGCCGTGGCATACATCTTCTTTGCATAAACGCAGGCACACTCACACACATATATATTAAAGGATAAAAACTCTCACACAGCAATATGGCAAGTTTGAAATCGCTCCTGAAAGACACCGCCATCTATGGCATCAGCTCCATAGCCGGACGGTTTGTCAACTATCTGCTCGTGCCCATCGAGACCTATGCCTGGGTGGCCGGCGGCGGACAGTTTGGCGTCATCACCAATGTCTACAGCTACATCGGCATACTCATCATCGCCCTCACCTTCGGCATGGAGACCACGTTCTTCCGCTTTGCCAACAAGGAGGGCGAGAACGCCCGCATGGTCTACAGCACCGCCCTGCGCATGGTGGGGGCCGTGGCGCTGGTGTTCGCACTGCTCGTGCTGGCCTGCCTGAAGCCGCTGGCGGCGGCCATGGGCTATGCCGACCATGTGTGGTACATAGGCTCCATGGCCGTCTGCGTGGCCATCGACGCCTGGACCGCCATCATGTTCGACTATCTGCGCTATCAGCACCGCCCGTGGAAGTTCATGGCGCTCAAGCTCGCCAACATCCTCATCAACGTGGCGCTCGTGGGCACCTTCCTCTTCGTGCTGCCCCACTTCGGCCTCCTCATCCCCGGCCTCTACAGCGCCGACGGCACCCCCGATGTGGGCATCGTGTTCTACGTGAACCTCTTCGTGTCGGCCATCACCGTGGTGCTGCTCTCGGGCGAGATGCGCGGCGTGGCCTACGGCTTCGACAGGGCACTCTGCCGCCGCATGCTCGGCTACACGTGGCCTATGCTCATCCTCGGCATTGCCGGACAGCTCAACCAGAGCGCCTCGACCATCCTCTTCCCCTACCTCTTCAGCGGCGACACCGCCGAGGCGCACGCCCAGCTGGGCATCTACGGCGCCACGGTGAAGATAGCCATGATCATGGTCATCATCACCCAGGCCTTCCGCTTTGCCTACGAGCCCTTCGTCTTCGGCAACAAGGATGCCGACAAGAAGGCCACCTATGCCAAGGTGATGAAGTTCTACATCATCTTCACCCTGCTGGCCTACCTCGCCGTGGTGGGCTACATGGACATCCTGCGGCACATCGTGGCACGATCCTACTGGGAGGGACTGCGCGTGGTGCCCATCGTGATGGCGGCCGAGATCATGTTTGGCATCTACTTCAACCTCAGCTTCTGGTACAAGCTCACCGACCGCACCATCTGGGGCGCATGGTTCTCGCTGCTGGGCTGTGTGGTGCTCATCGGCGTCGACGTGGCGTTCATCCCGCGCTACAGCTACATGGCCTGCGCCTGGGCCGGCTTTGCCGCCTACGGCGTGTGCATGGTGGCCAGCTACGTCTTCGGCCAGAAATACTATCCTGTCGACTATCCGCTGCGCGACATAGCCTTCTACGTGGTGCTCGCCGTGGCCATCTTTGCCGCCATGACGTGGGGCAACGCACATCTCGGCACCTGGGCTTCGCTCGCTGTCAACACGCTGTTGCTCGGCGCATATCTCGCCGTGGTGGTCGCGAAAGACCTGCGCGGACTGTTGCGCAGACGCAAAGCGGCATAGGGGCCTATGGCAAAAGTGCAGACCGACATGCTCCATGGGCCGCTGCTGGGCAAGATCATCGTGTTTGCCCTGCCCTATGCAGCCACCGGCATACTGGAGCAGCTCTTCAACTCCATCAACGTCTTTGTGGTGGGCCGCTTTGCCAGCAGCCACGCCATGGCAGCCGTGGGGGCCACGAGTTTTCTGGTGAGCCTCATCATCAACCTGTTCATGGGTGTGTCGGTGGGGGCCAACGCCGTCATCGCCAACTACATAGGCCGGCAGGACGCGCAGGGCGTGCGACGCGCCGTGAACACCACCGTGGCGCTCTCGCTCATCGGCGGCATGGCGCTCATGGCCGTGGGCCTGCTGGTGGCCACACCCCTGCTGCGGCTGCTGGGCACACCGCCCGACGTCATCGCCGACTCGGCGCTCTATCTGCACATCTACTTCCTGGGGGCGCCGTTCTTCATGGTCTACAACTTCGGGGCGGCCGTCCTCCGCAGCAAGGGCGACACGCGCACACCGCTCTGCATACTGGCCGTGGCCGGCGTGGTCAACATCACGGTGAGCATGGTCACCGTGGTGGGCTTCCACCTCAGCGTGGCCGGCGTGGCCTGTGCCACCCTGGTGTCCAACGTGTTTTCGGCCTGCGTCATCATCAGGTTGCTGAGCCGCGAAGAGGGCGACTTCCGGGTGCATCTGCGCCGTGTGCGGCTCTACCGCCACGAACTGCGCCACATCCTGGCCATCGGGCTGCCGGCCGGACTGCAGGCCATGGTGTTCTCGTTCAGCAATGTCTTCGTGCAGTCGTCCATCAACCAGTTTGGCTATGCCGCCATTGCCGGCGCTTCGCTCTGCCTGACCTTCGACACCTACTGCTACTATGTGCTCAGCGCCTTCTGCGCCACTGCCATAACCTTCACCGGACAAAACTATGGGGCCGGACAGGTGGACCGCTGCCGCCGCGTCTTCCGCATCTGCTTCATGCTGGGCGGCGCAGCCATCCTCACGGCCAACATGGTGTTTGTGGTGTTTTGCAACCCCATAGCCGCGGCCTTCACCACCGATGCCGCCGTCATCGGCTATTGCACCACACGCATCCAGGTGGCCCTCGCCTTCCAGTGGATTGCCACCTGCTATGAGATACCTGCGGCGTGCATGCGCGGCCTGGGACAGTCGCTCGCGCCTGCCCTGCTCACCATCTTCGGCACATGCTTCGTCAGGCTGGGGTGGATCTTCATGGTGCTGCCCCACTGGTATGGCTACCGCCAGCTGATGCTCTGCTACCCCATCTCGTGGATCATCACAAGCATCCTGGTGAGCACGGTCTATGTGGTGGTCAGCCGGCGGGCATACGGCGTGGTGACAGGCGGTGTTTCGCCAAAATCGTAAGCACACGCTGCAAAAAGCATGCAGGGGGCGCATCAGTCTCAACGAAAAGTGTTAACTTTGCAGCGAAGGGTGCCTATCCCATACACACATCTCATCTCAAACAAGAAAACCAACAAGACGAATGAAGATATTCAAGTATACCACGCTTGCCGCCCTCGTCGGGGTGGCCCTGTTGCTCGCCTCATGCTCGGGCAAGAAGTTTAAGGTGTCGGGAACCATTGCCGACGCAGCCGACTCGCTGCTCCTCTTCGAAAACATCAGCCTCAACGGACCGGTGGTGGTCGACAGCGTGCGCCTCGGAGCCGACGGCGCGTTCTGCTTCGAAGGCGAGGCACCCGCAGCTCCCGAGTTCTACCGCCTGCGCATAGCCCGGCAGATCATCAACGTGGCCATCGACTCCACAGAGCAGGTGGCCGTGAAGGCGTCGTTCCCCACCATGACCGGCACCTACGAGGTGGAGGGCTCCGACGAATGCCTGAAGATACGCGAGCTGGCACAGATGCAGCTGCAGCTGCAGGCACAGGTCGACGCCGTCATGCAAAACCCCAACGTCAGCTACGAGAAGGAGGCCGACAGCGTGAAGACCATCCTCGAGGTTTACAAGTATAAGGTGAAGACCGACTACATCTACAAGGAGCCGTGGCGCGCCTATGCCTACTTCGCCCTGTTCCAGACGCTCACCATGGGCCGCACCGTGGGCCTCATCTTCGACCCGCAGGTCAAGAAGGAGGATGTGCAGGCCTATGCCGCCGTGGCCACCAGCTGGGACACCTATCACCCCGGCTCGGAGCGCGGCACCAACCTCCACAACATTGCCATCGAGGGCATGAAGAACGTGCGCATTCTGCAGGCTGAGCAGAGCCAGACCATCGATGCCAGCAAGATCAACGATGCCGGCGTCATAGAGGTGGCACTGCCCGACCGCAACGGCAAGACCTGCAAGCTCACCAGCCTCAAGGGCAAGGTGGTGCTGCTCGATTTCCATGTGTTTGCCGCCAAGGGCAGCACCGAGCGCATCATGCGGCTGCGCGAGCTCTACAACAAGTATCATGCACAGGGCTTCGAGATCTTCCAGGTGAGCCTCGACCCCGACGAGCACTTCTGGAAGGAGAGCGTGGCCGCCCTGCCGTGGATATGCGTGCGCGACGCCGCCAGCACCCAGTCGGAGTTTGTCACACAGTATAACCTGCAGACGCTGCCCACCTTCTTCACCATCGACCGCAACAACGTGCTGCAGAAGCGCGACGCGCAGATCAAGGACCTCGACGCCGAGATACGCGCACTGCTCGCACAGTAGCGCGCCTGCCAGGGCGGGCAGGCCACGGGCATCGCTTCCGACCATCCAACCCTATACCAACAAGCATAATCACACATGCATCCGTTAGCTAAGTTCTGCTACTGCCCCGCCTGCGGCAGCAAGCATTTTGAAGAACAAGACGCAAAAAGCAAGAAATGCGCCAACTGCGGGTTTGAGTATTATCTCAACCCTAGTGCCGCCAACGTGGCGTTTATCACCAACGACCAGGGACAACTGCTGGTGGTGACACGCAAGAAAGAACCTGCCAAGGGCACCCTCGACCTGCCCGGAGGCTTTGCCGACATCGGCGAGACGGCAGAGGAGGGCGTGGCTCGCGAGGTGAAGGAAGAGACAGGGCTGACCGTCGACGCGGTGCGCTATGTGTTCAGCATCCCCAACGTCTACATCTACTCGGGCTTCGAGGTGAAGACCCTCGACAGCTTCTTCGTCTGCCACGTCAGCGACTACTCCACGCTCCGTGCTGCCGACGATGCCGCCGAGCTGCAGTGGGTGTCGCCCGCCGACATCCACACCGAGCTCTTCGGCCTGCGCTCTGTGCGCCACGGCCTGCACCGCTTCATTGAGGAGCAAGCCAGCAACCGCTGACCACACACACGTTGCTGATCCATACCCCAAAAGGCGCTTGCCGCCACACACCCAGCTGAGTGTGTGGCGGCAAGCGCTTTTTTTACCCTGCATGACTCATAGGGCATAGCCCATAATCCCCGCCGGGCGCAACACACAACAGGGCGTGTCGTCTGGGCGGATAAGCCCCAACGGTTGGGGCTGGCTATGTCCTACGAATTGTGTAGGCGAGAGACACGCGCCATATCAAACACTTTTTGACCTACGCGCCGACTTTATTTGGAGAGCGGTGGCGAAGGCAATCCGGAAAACATCGATGCCAAGCGGCACATCATCTGGGGCAACGAGGGTATATGGGATTAACACATAAAGAATCATCAGTATGAAGAAAATCTTTACGATAGCATTCCTGCTTTGTGCACTGACAGGCATCATGGCAGCACAGACTACTGCCCCGACAGGCAGCAAGCCCGAAAGCGGAAAGACATATTATATATATAATGTGGGCAAGGACGATTATCTGGGCGTGACCGACGGCGGCACACTCACCATAGGCGCCAACCCCTTGGCGGTGACGATCACCACCAGCAGCTCCAATGCTCAGTATTTCACGATGGAGGCTGACGGCAAGAAGCTCGTGACCGCCCTCAACGAGAGCCCTACGTTGGAAGAGACCACCAGCGACAAGTATGACCAATGGATGTTTCAAACCATCGACGAAGACAACAATGTCTACGCGATAGGTTGCCGCATGCGGGAAGCCAGCGCCACGGGATTCTTATGCTGGAGCGACATATACAGCAATCTGTCCATAAGACTTACCTCCGTCCAATATTTCACAAACGGTCAGTGGAAACTGGTTTCGGAAGAAGACATGAAGAACAAGACCATCGATCTCCGAGAGACAGCCACCGAGTATGCTGCCACGGATGTCACCACCCCGGTCACCGTGAACCTCTACCGCACGCTCACACAAAACTCGTGGAACACCTTCTGCGTGCCGTTTGACATCGACAACGCCCAACTGAAAGCCAAGTTTGGCGACGACGTGAAGGTGGCCGAGTTCACCGGCCTCAACGCCACAACGCTCAAGTTCACGTCGACAGACCAGGTGCAGGCTGGCGTCCCCTACCTACTTTACCCCACTGCCGAGGCGCCTGCCGACGGCTATTATACGTTTGAGGACGTGACGCATCTGGCATCCGCGCCGTCGTCGGTCGAGCAGACATACGAGGGCACAACGGTCACGTTCACATCCAGTTTTGTGCAGACGACCGCCCCGTCGCGTGCCTATGTCATCAGCAAGAACAAGATCTACCATCTCACCTCAGCGATGACGATGAAAGGCTTCCGCGGCTATTTTGTGGAGACAACAAGCGGCGAGAACCAGTCGAAGATCAACGCCTGGAGCCTCGACGACACAGCCAACGGCATAAGCACGCCAGACAGCGATGTGCCCGCCGCCTTCGACGTGTACAACACCGCCGGACAGAAGGTCCTGTCGGGCGCAACAACCGTCGAGGGGTTGCCCCACGGCGTATATATCGTGAACGGCAAGAAAATAATCAGATAGAAAGACAACATCTATGAATATAAGAGTTCGCAAATACCTGTTCACGCTCGCTACAGTCTTGTTTGTAGCAGTGTGCCACGCCTATGGAGAGACAAAGACAGCGATTGTCACTGCCGGCTATGCGCCCAATGGCGCTACGTTCACACATACCATCAGCAGCATGGACTGGACCAAGCAGAAGATCTATGCCAAGATCGACCTTAGCGGTTGCACGTCGACGGTCGAGCTGCAAAACATTCTGTCGATAGGCAGTAACATCAGCGCATGGTATGGCAATAATCTGCACATGTATTACACCCCTTCATCGAAAAAGTTGGAGGTCGACTATGTGCCAACTAGCGGAAACCGCACCCAGTCAACGTACACGCTTTCAAGCACGACGCTTGAAATAGAACTGTCTTCGGAGGGCCTCTATGTCAATGGCACTGCCGACGGCACGCTGACGAAGACAAGTGTGTTGTCGAACATTCTGTCGCTGTCCAGCTTCAGCCTGGGCAGCCAGGAAGGCAACAACCGCAGCTATGCCACCTACACCGAAGTGAGCCTCGTGACAACAGACAGTGACACCGGTGGCGGCAGTGGCACCGGTGGCGGCAGTGGCGACGGCACTGTCAGCCATGGATCATTCAGCGTGAACTGGATAAAGGACGCAGGCAAGGTGGCCGACTACAAGGAGGATGCCCATGCCACCTTCATGCCGTATGCCACCACGGAAAAGATGAAGCAGGATGATGCATACGACAAACCCTGGCTGACGCCCACACAGGCAGACTATCTGAACCTGAACGGAACGTGGAAGTTCAAGTATGTGGCAGGAACAACCAACGGGCCTGGCAGCAGCGAGTTTCAGAGCGCGACCTACGACGACTCCTCATGGGACACTATCCGCGTGCCTCTCTCCTGGGAAATGGCCAACTATGGCAAACCGGTATACACCAACGTGGGCTATCCGTTCAAAAGCCAACAGCCCAATGCCAATGTCGGAATGAGCACTTATGGCGTCACGGACAACAACGCCACCGGCTTCTACCGACGCACATTCACCCTGCCCGACGGATGGACAGACAAGAGGGTCTTTGTGCACTTCGACGGTGTCTACAGCGCTGCCGTGGTGTGGCTGAACGGCAACTATGTGGGCTATTCGCAAAGCTCCAACACCGACGCCGAGTTTGACATCACACCGTTTATGACCGAGGGCGAGAACCAGCTGTCGGTGCGGGTGTACCGCTGGTGCGACGGCTCCTACCTCGAGGGCCAGGACATGTGGCACCTGTCGGGCATACATCGCGACGTGTATCTCGTGGCCACCCCCAAGGTGTTTGTGGCCGACCATTACATCACGTCGGACCTCTCCAGCGATGCCACGAGCGGCACACTGAGCGTAGAACTGAAGGTGGACAACCGCGACGGACTGGAGGCAAACAAGAACATCAGCGTGACGCTCCTGGATGCCGACGGAAAGACGATCAAGACGGGCAGCTATGCCTACAACTCGCAGAGCACCGCCACAGGCACAGTGAAATTGTCCGGCCTCTCGGGGCTCACTCCCTGGTCTGCCGAGAATCCCTATCTCTACACCGTTGTCGTGGCGCAGAGCGATGCTGACGGAGGCGAAGAGATGGTGTTCTCCACAAAATACGGTTTCAGAAACATCACACAAAGCGGAAACCTCGTTTACATCAACGGCAAGCGCGTCTTCTTCAAGGGTGTGAACACGCAAGACACCCATCCCGAATATGGCCGGGCCATCGACACGAAAACGATGCTGAAGGACATCACCATGATGAAGCGTGCCAACGTGAACACGCTGCGCACCTCGCATTATCCGCGCCAGCCCAAGATGTATGCCATGATGGATGCCTACGGACTCTACTGTATGGACGAGGCCGACGTGGAGTGTCATTACGTCGGGACAAACATATCTTCAAACAGCACATGGCAGACGGCCATGAACGACCGCACCACCCGCATGGTGATGCGCGACCGCAACCACCCGTCGGTCATCTTCTGGTCGCTGGGCAACGAGTGTGGCGAAGGCTCCAATTTCTCAGGGACCTACAACATCTGCAAGAACCTCGACAGCCGACTGGTTCATTATGAGGGGGCCAACAGCGGTGCCAAGTACTCCGACCTCGGCTCAAACATGTATCCGACGGTGGCGTCAGTCAAGAGTAATAGCAACGGACTGAACAGCAAGCCTTATTTCATCTGCGAGTATGCCCACGCCATGGGACAGGCCGTCGGCAACCTGCAGGAATACTGGGATATCATTGAGAGCAGCAACGGAATCATCGGCGGTTGTATATGGGACTGGGTGGACCAGGCCATCTACAAGCCTGCCGACCTGGTGAACGGCACGAAGATGAAGAACGGCTTTCACCAGTGGGTGGCCGGATACGACTACAATTCTACCAGCGGAATCAACTATGGTTTTCAGGGCAACTTCCTGGACAACGGCATCATCACCCCAGACCGCGCATGGACGGGCAAGCTGACCCAGGTGAAGAGGGTCTATGCCAACGCCACATTCTCGAAGGACGGCAACACGATAACCGTCAAGAACAAGAACAGCTTTGCCGACCTCAGCGCATACGACCTGGTGTACCAGGTGCTCTGCGACGGTCGCCTCACCAAAGAAGGCACACTCACCCTTCCGAGTGTTGCTGCCGGTGCAAGCGGCAAAACGACAGTGCCGGACATCGCCACCG
>CAVAXH010000070.1:0-12484 GCA_963592505.1 Bacteroidaceae bacterium | reverse complement strand
CCTCCCGCGTCGTCGACCATTGGTTCAATCGCCCTTTGGCCTTGTCACTGGTGCCCTTCGGCCTCATCACTGGTGCCCTTCGGCCTCATCACTGGTGCCCTTTGGCCTTATCACTGGTGTCCTTCGGCTTTATCACCGGGACCCTTCGGACTTATCACCGGGACCTTTCGGACTTATCACTGGTGTCCTTCGGTCTTAACATTGGTGTCCTTAGGCCTTAACACTGGTGTCCTTAGGCCTTAACACTGGAGTCCTTAGGCCCTTAGGACTCGAGTGTTAGGCCTTTAGGACTCGAGTGTTAGGCCTTTAGGACTCGAGTGTTAGGCCCTTAGGACTCGAGTGTTAGGCTGTGCGGGTCATTTCGCGGGCTTTTTAGCGCGAACAACCGACATGCATAGACATCACCGGCATGATTCATCAGCGGCCACAATCAGGCAGATCCCATTGAAAAATCGGGGGCAAGCGGAAAACAAATCGCCCTCCCCATGACATGCACGGAGAGGGCGCTGTGTGTGTGATGCAGATAGTCAGGGCGATCAGCCTTGCTTGGCGCTGAACTTCTCGATCTGCTGGCGGATGAGCTCGTCGTCCTCAAAGTAGTCGATGCGCATGGCGCGGCGCACCTCGTCCATGGTCTGTGCTGCCGTCTCGCGGGCACTGTCGGAGCCGCGCTTCAGGATGTTGAAGATCTCGGCGATGTCCTTCTCATACTCGGCACGCTGCTGGCGTATGGGGTCGAGCATGCGGTTGATGACGTTGTTGAGCAGTTTCTTGCACTTCATGTCGCCGATGCCGCCGTGGGTGTAGGCAGCCTTCAGCTCGTCGAGGTTCTGAAACTCGGGCCAGAAGTCGGCAAAGTCCTGGTCGGTGGAGAAGGCGTCGAGATAGGTGAACACGGCGTTGCCCTCCACGTGTCCGGGGTCGCTGACGTTGAGGTGTGTGGGGTCGGTGTACATGCTCTTCACCTTGCTCCACACGGTGTCGGCATCGTCGGAGAGGTAGATGCAGTTGCCGAGGCTCTTCGACATCTTCTCCTTGCCGTCGGTGCCGGGCAAGCGGCGTGCGGTGGCGTTCTCGGGCAGCAGGATGTTGGGCTCCACGAGCACGGGGGCATAGATCTGGTTGAAGCGTGCCACGAGCTCGCGTGTCAGTTCGAGCATCGGCTCCTGGTCTTCGCCGGCGGGCACGGTGGTGGCCTTGAAGGCGGCGATGTCGGCAGCCTGCGACACGGGGTAGCAGAAGAAGCCCATCGGCACCGAGTTGTTCTCGAAGCCGCGCATCTTCACCTCGGTCTTCACGGTGGGGTTGCGCTGCACGCGCGCCACGCTGACGATGTTCATCAGGTAGGTGGTCAGTTCGGCCAGTTCGGGTATGCGGCTCTGTATGTAGAGCGTGCATTTCTCGGGCGACAGTCCGGCCGAGAGATAGTCGAGCGCCACCTCCACGATGTTCTGGCGTATCTTCTCGGGGTTGCTGGCGTTGTCGGTCAGTGCCTGCACGTCGGCCATAAACACGAACATGCGGTCATAGTTGCCTTCATTCTGCAGTTGCACGCGGCGGCGCAGGCTTCCCACGTAGTGCCCCAGGTGGAGCTTGCCGGTGGGGCGGTCGCCTGTCAAAATAATCTTTCCCATATATATAGTGTATGTTGTCTTGTTGACGGGGTTGTCTTGCTGTCTTGTCGACGGGTTGTTATGTTGTCTTGTTTGCTGTGGCGGTTTGTCGGTGCCACATTCTGTTGTGCAAAAATAGCGTTTTTTCTCCGATTACCGAAACAATCGCCTGTTTTTGTGTCTGTCTGCAGTGCATGCGCCTGCAGGCGGCATCACTTCAGGCCTTTGTGTGCCTCGCCAAACTCCTTCGACACATAGTTGTAGAGGCTCTTGCAGCAGTCGGCCGAGAACTCCATGGCGCAGCCCACCACGTGGTCCCACTGGTCGTCGGTCAGTCCGGCGGCCAGCATGTCGCGGGTGATGCCATACTTCAGCAGGCCATAGATGAAACCGGCGTTGAAGTTGTCGCCGGCGCCGATGGTGCTCACGGCATCGGCGGGCGGCACGGGGTAGGAGCGCTTCAGGCCGGCGTCGGCGCGCACCTCCACGGGGCCGGCGCCCTGTGTGCAGATGAACTTCTTGCAGTAGAACGATATCTCCGAGACATACACCTTGTCGGGGTCCTGCATCTTGTAGAGCACGCCGAAATCCTCGCTGCTGCCGCGCACGATGTCGGCATACTCGAGGTTCTCGAGGAAGTTGGGGGTGATCTTCATCACCTCATGGCGGTGCGACGAGCGGAAGTTGACATCATAGTAGATGATGGCTCCGTGCGCCCGGGCATAGTCGAGCAGTCCCACGATCTGCGGGCGTATCACGGGGTTGACGGCATAGAACGAGCTGAAGACGACGATGTCGTCGGGCTGTATGTCGGGATAGACAAAGTCGAGCTGGTCGTGCGGGTGGTCTTTGTAGAAGATGTATTCGGCATCGTTGTTCTCGTTGAGGAACGCCAGCGAGATGGGCGACTTCGAGTCGGGGAAGATGTTCACATGGTTGGCGTTGACCCCGTTCTCGCGCAGGAAGTTCACCACGTTCTCGCCCACGCGGTCGTTGCCGGCCTCGCCGATAAACGTGGCGTCCACGCCGCAGCGTCCGAGCGACACCAGTGCGTTGAAGGCCGATCCGCCGGGGTAGGCGCCGATGGGCTGTCCGTTCTTGAAGATGATGTCGAGCACCGTCTCTCCTATACCTATAACTTTTCGCATAATCTTGATGAGTGAAATGATGCCAATGCCGGCAGCCTCCCCCCTGTGCTGGCACAGCATCGGGGCCCCGGCAGGCGTTTGTCCGTGCAAATTTCTAAAATTTCGGGCACATTTCAAAGTAAAATTGGGTATTTTTGCACCCGTTATGGAATATAATACTTGCACACTCAGCAACGGCCTCCGCGTCATCCATCTGCCGTCGGCCTCGCCGGTGGTCTACTGCGGCTTTCAGGTGGGAGCCGGCGCACGCCACGAGGAGCCGGGCCATGAGGGGCTGGCCCACTTCTGCGAACACGTGACGTTCAAGGGCACGGCGCGGCGCAGCGCCTGGAGCATCCTCAACTGTCTGGAACAGGTGGGCGGCAGCCTCAACGCCTACACCAACAAGGAAGACACCTGCTACTATGCCGCCATACTCAAGCCCCACGTGGCGCGTGCCGTGAGCCTGCTCACCGACATCGTGTTCGGTTCCACCTATCCGCAGGCCGAGATCGACAAGGAGGTGGAGGTCATCTGCGACGAGATAGAGAGCTACAACGACTCACCCTCCGAGCTCATCTACGACGAGTTTGAGAACCTGCTCTTCGGCCACCATCCGCTGGGCCACAACATCCTGGGCGATGCCGCCCGCGTGCGCTCGTTCACCACGGCCGACGCCCTGCGCTTCACCCGCCGCCACTACCGTCCCGACAACGCCGTGTTCTTTGCCTATGGCGACATCTCGTTTGCCAGCCTGACCCGTGCGCTGCAGCGCGCCATGGCTGCCTGCAGCTCTCTGTCTGCCGCCCCACCTCCCTCTGCCGGCGGCGCAGCCGCCACGGGCACCACCGAGCCATGCCAGCCGGCGGCGCCCGGCGAGGCATCGTCGGCCTCTTGGGGCCGCATCGTCACGTCGGACCATCACACCCACCAGGCCCATGTGGTGGTGGGGTGCCGCTCCTATGACGCCCGCGACCCGCGCCGCACCGTGCTGTATCTGCTCAACAACATGCTGGGCGGTCCGGGCATGAACGCGCGGCTCAACGTGGCGCTGCGCGAACGCCACGGCCTGGTCTACACCGTGGAGAGCTCCATGGTCACCTACAGCGACACGGGCCTGTGGTGCACCTATTTCGGCTGCGACCACGACGACACGCGGCGCTGTCTGCAGCTGGTGCGCCGCGAGCTCAACCGCTTCATGAAAGCCCCGCTCACCGACAGCCAGCTGCATGCCGCCAAGCGCCAGCTGGTGGGGCAGATCGGTGTGGCCTGCGACAACCGCGAGAACTTTGCGCTCGACTTCGGACGCGTGTATCTGCACCACGGACACGAGAAAGACCCCGACGCGCTCTGCCGCCGCATAGAGGCCGTCACGGCCGACAGCGTGATGCAGGTGGCCCGCGAGCTCTTTGCCCCCGAGAACCTCACCGTGCTCATCTACGGGCACGGCAGCTGACGGCCGTCAGCCCCTCTCCGCATGTGGCCTCGCCCCTCCCCGCGCCCCATCACCGAAGAGCGCCCGGTGCACACACATCTGTGGTGCACCGGGCGCTCTTTTGCCGATGGTCTTGGTCAGGACGGGCTGCTCCGCCCGTCAGGTCATGGCCGTCACTTGGCCACCTTCTTTCCGTTCACGATGTAGATGCCGTGACCGAGCGTGCCCAGCGCCTGTGCGCTGCTGCTCACGCGGCGGCCGTCGAGGGTGTAGATGCCCTCGCGCATCTTGGTCTGCTCCACCTCCTGGCGGTCGGTGACGGCACCGATGCCCATGGCGGCCGTGTTCTTCTCGCGCATCTGCTCAGCGGTGAGGATCACCCAGCGCTGGCTGGTGGCGCTGTTGGCCAGGTTGAATGTGGCGCGTGTCAGGGCTGTGGCGCTCGACGAGCTGAGGGTCCAGGGGTTGCGTCCGGCGTGGCGTGTGATCCAGAAGCCGCGTGTGCCGTCATCGTCCACGTTCACACGGCCCTTCATCAGCTGGAAGTCCTGCTCGTCGCCGGGCGTGACGTCCTTGGCGCTGAAGGCGGTGGTGTTGAAGGTGAGATAGTGGCCGGTGGCAGCGTTGCGGAACTGATAGTACTGGTTGTCGGGCGTGAAGGTGACATACCATGCGCTGCTGTCGTTGGCAGCCATCTCGTCGGCTGTGCGCTCGCAGAGGCTCAGCACGCCGTGGTCGCCGCGCTCGGTGAGATACGACAGGTAACGGCCGTTCTCGGCCTTCTCGTTGGTGATGTAGTATTTCACGCCGTCCTGGTGCTCAAAGGCCCAGTAAGGCTCGGCATAGTGGCTCGAGGTGTGCTCCAGACCGTCCTCGCCGAGCGCTTGGCACACCAGGCCGTTGCCATAGTAGAGGGCGCTGCTGTGGTTGTCCTCGTTGGCACCGTTGATGCCATAGGGCCACATGTGCTGGTAGTCGCCGTGGAGATAAGAGCCTGTGGTGTTGTCCCAGAAGTCGAGCACGGCCGACACACGCTCGCCCAGCCAGTTGCCTGAGCCGTAGGTGCCGCCGCTGTAAGCCTGGCTGCTGGCGCGCAGCACGCCGACCACGGCCCACTGGGTGCCGGCCCAGGGGATGACGCCCACGCCGTGCAGCCACTCGTGCATGACGGTGCCTGCCGACTGGTAGGAGGTGTTGGAGCCTATGCGTGTGTAGCCGCCATAAGAGCAGTCGGCTGTCGGTGTGCCGGAGTTGTAGCCCACGTTGGGCCAGAAGTCCTTGATCTCGGTGAGGTTGTCCCATGTCTCCACGGCCTCGTTGACGGCGCTGGTGATGCGCTGTTTGATGGCTTCATCGCTGATGTCGCGGATGGTGGCCTGAATGTTGCCCTTGGGGATGGTGTAGAAGCGGATGGTGTTGCCGTAGGCCACATAGCCGTCCTTGTTCTGCACATAGGCGCGCATGAAATACTGCGTGGAGGGCTGCAGGTTCTTGAAGCAGTAGATGGTGCCGCTGTTCGAGATGGTCGTGGTGTGCTTGGTGTCGGCAATGGTGGGGTTCTCCTCCGTGCTGATCACGAAGCCCTGCTCCTTGATGGTGGCCGTGGCGGCCGTGGTGGTCATGCGGCCGAAGGCCATGGTGGCACCGCGGGCATAGCGTGTGTCGGTCACCACGCTCACCGACGACACCCACTCGTAGCTGGTGGCGGCATCCTTCAGGTCGGCGGCGGCCGTCAGCAGGTCGGCGCAGGTGGCTGTCTCGTCGGCCAGCAGTGCTGCAGCCTGGCTGATGGCGGCCTGCAGGTCGGCAGCACCGGCGGCGGCGCCGTCACCCAGGGCGGCAGTGGCCACGTTGATGGCTGTCTGCAGGTCGGCGCGGCGCAGCTCCAGGTCGGCAGCGTCGAGCGGTGTGGCACGCAGGATCTTCACCCAGTCGACGATGGGCAGGGCGTGGGCCTCCTGGCGCGAGCTGAAGCCGAGGCGGATGCGGCCGGGCACGGTTTCGGTGAGGGTGAACGATATGGTGTCGGTGGTCCATGCGTGGGGTGCAAACTTCGTGGTGGTGAAGGGCACGCGCTTGGCCAGACGGGTGTTGTAGGGGTTCCAGGCCGATGAGTTGGTGCTCAGCGCCTCAGTGTCGGAGGCGTTGTAGACGGCCATCACCACCTTGTAGTCGCCGGCGGGCAGTTTCACGGAGTCTTGCAGGATGTTGATGCCTGAGGAGGTCACCAGGCCGAAGACCAGGCCGCCGCCTGCCTCGCCGTTGATGCCGGCAGCCGGCACGCTGCACCCCTCGACCGTGGCCTCGGTGCCCCACTGCCACACGCCCAGCACGCCGGCCTTGACGGCCGTCACGTCCCAGTGGGCCAGCTGGTTGATGGCGTTGGCCGTCACGTTGCCCGTGTCGCCGACAGCATAGTTGAAGGCCTTGTCGAAACCGGCGTTCAGCAGATAGGCCGATGTGATGTCGTGGTAGTCTTGTGCATAGGCACCCGATGCCACTCCAGCCACTGCTATGGAAAGAAGTAGAGATTTCACTTTCATAAAAGTATGATTTGACAGTTAGATAACGATTATAGGTATTGTTGACTGCAAAGTTACGGCTTTTTATGCGCACAATGCACCTTATAAAACAAAAAAACATTAATTTTGCATGTCCTTTTGCCTGAGGCCGACCTTCGGCCGCGGCACGAGGCCCGCATACAGCACAATGCAACAAATCATTATCATATCATGAAACTGAAACATCTCATTGCTTCAGCGGCCATCGCCCTGAGCCTGCCGGCAGCTGCCGACGAGGGCATGTGGACGCTCTACAACCTGCCCACACAGGTCTACGACCAGATGTGCGGCTATGGCTACCAGCTGCCCTACGGCAGCCTCTATCAAGGCGACCAGGCCGTGAAGAACGCCGTGGTCAACTTCTCGGGCTACTGCTCGGGTGTGGTGGTCTCGCCCGACGGACTGGTCTTCACCAACCACCACTGCGGCTTCGAGAGCATCCGCTCCCACTCCACCGTCGACCACGACTACATGCTCAACGGCTTCTATGCCAAGACCTACAGCGAGGAACTGCCCAACGAGAACATGTTTGTGGCCTTCATGGTGAAACAGGAAGACGTGACTCCCATCCTCGAGAAGGCCGGCTTCAGCCGCCTCAGCCGCGAGGCACAGGCTGCCGCCGTCGACTCGCTGGAGAACATCATGACGCAGCAGATCAAGGCGCAGGACTCGTCGCTCTATGTCACGATCGACGCCTTCTATGAGGGCAATCAGTGGATCGCCACCACCTATCAGCAGTTCGACGACCTGCGTCTGGTGTTTGCCATCCCCAAGAGCATGGGCAAGTTTGGCGGCGAGACCGACAACTGGATGTGGCCGCGCCAGACGTGCGACTTCAGCGTGTTCCGCATCTATGCCGACCCCAAGACGGGCGGCCCCGCACGCTACTCAAAGGACAACGTGCCCTATCACCCCAAGCACTGGGCACCGGTGTCGATGCAGGGCTACAAGGACGGCGACTTCGCCATGACACTGGGCTATCCCGGTTCCACGGAGCGCTATCTCTCGAGCTACGGCATCGAGCAGATGCACATGCGCAACGCCGTGCGCTCGCAGGCGCGTGGCGTGAAGCAGGAGGTCATGACGCGCCACATGCGGGCCGACGAGGGTGTGCGCATCAAGTATGACACGAAGTTTGCCACCAGTTCCAACTACTGGAAAAACTCCATCGGCATGAACAAGTGCATCGACTCCATCGGACTCATACAGCAGAAGCGCGACTATGAGTACCGCATACGTGCCTTTGTAGACTCCACCGGATATCTCAAGGGCGAGCTCAACTTCGACTCGCTGCAGGCCTACTATGCTCAGCAGAACACGGCTGCCCACGACCTGCTGCTGCTCAGCGAGAGCTTCCGACGCACCAACGAGCTCACCACACGTGCCATGCAGGGCACACACGGACCCAGCGTGGTGCGCAACGAGAAGAAACCAGCCAAGAGCCATCTCCTCTACACCGACGACCAGCAGACCTGGGACGAGGCGCTCGACAAGGAGGTGCTGGCCGTGGCGCTGAAGAACTATAAGGAGCACGTGGCCGACCAGCGCAACCTGCCGGCCTTCTACACCACCATCGAGGGCGACTATCAGGGCGACTACACGCGCTACGTCAACGACGTGTGGAGCAAGACGGTGCTGATGAAGAGCGGCAAGCCCATCTACTTCAACCAGAAGTCGTTTGGTAAAGACCCCGCCGTCATCATGGGCCAGCAGCTCAACGAGGTGGCCGGCCGCCTGGCCAAGGAGATGGGCCTCACCGCCGAGCGCATCAGCAACCAGGAGCGCATGCTCTGCGCCGCCAAGCTGCGCATGGAGGAAGACATGCCCCACTACAGCGATGCCAACTTCACCATGCGCCTCAGCTATGGACGCGTGGGCGGATACACCATCGGCGGACAGCCCACGGGCTACTACACCGATGCTCCGAGCATCGTGGAGAAGATGGAACGGGGCGACAAGGGTGTCATAGACTATCAGGCTGAGCCCGTCATGCACCAGCTGATGAGCGCCGCCAGCTATGGACCCTATGCCGACAAGACCACCGGCAAGATGCAGCTCTGCCTGCTCACCAACAACGACATCACCGGCGGCAACAGCGGCTCGCCCCTCTTCGACGGCAACGGACGCCTCATCGGCCTGGCCTTCGACGGCAACTGGGACAGCCTGGCCTCCGACATCATGTTCGACAAGGTGCTGGCACGCACCATCTCGGTAGACATTCGCTATGTGCTCTACCTCATGGACCGCTGGGGACACGCCGACCGCCTGCTGCAGGAGATCGGAGCCAAATAAGCCTCTGGGCGTTCACCGCGAAAACCATTTGTCCCCGAAGGGAGCCGCGCACTGTGTGCGGTTCCCTTCGGGGACAATCTGTTTCTGTGCGCGCGGGCTATGGCTTTATGCCTTTGCCACCTCGGCCTTCACCTCGTCGAGCGTGTGGGCCACACGGATGTAGTCGGTCCAGTGGCCGCGCACAAAGCCGCGCGCCTGCAGGTCGTCGAGCAGCGACGTGAGCGGTGCCCAGAAGCCCTTCATGTCGTAGAGCACCACCAGCTTGTGGTGATAGCCTATGGTGTGGCTGGCGGCCACGGTGAACACCTCGTCGAGCGTGCCTATGCCGCCCGGCAGCGCCACGAGCACATCGCTCTGCGCCAGCAGCAGGTCCTTGCGGTCGGAGAGGTTGTCGCAGGCCACGTGCACATCCACATGGTCAGACACGCGCCCGCCCTGCTCCACCACACGCGGCACCACGCCGATGGTGGTGGCACCGGCTTCGCGGGCCGCGCGCGCCACACACTCCATCAACCCCATGTTGCATCCGCCGAAGACCAGCTGGTGGCCTTCGCGCCCTATCCACGCTCCGAGTTCTTCCGTCAGCCGGAAGAAGTTGGGGTCTATATGCTCATTGGCTGAGCAGAACACTCCTATCTTCATATGCAATTATGTTTTTATGCAGCCAAAGTTAAGGCTTTTCTACGAGCCAATCAAAATAAATTCGTAAATTTGCAACAACGAGGTGCAGAAAATGCAGCGCAACGCCACATTCATGCCTTCCCCGTATTTACCAACCGAAAAAAAACTTCAGCATGCACAAATCTGCCATCGTCCTTCTGTTGCTGGCTCTATCCGCCCATCTGCCGCTGAGCGCCCAGACGCCCCTGCGCAACCATGGTGTCAGCCTATCCCTGCACACCGGCCACCGCAATGCCGACTCCACCCGCACACACACCGTGGAGGTGGGCATCCTCGGCGCTGCCGACACGCTGCGCGGCGTGTCGGTGCAGGCCATCAGTTCGGGATATAACGTGACACGCGGCGTGCAACTGTCGGCCATCAGCAACTATGCCTCGTCGTTGCGCGGCGTGCAGGCGGCCGCCTTCTACAACGTCACCACACGGCCGTTTGAGGGGTTTCAGCTGTCGCTGGGCTCCAACATCGCCATGGGCATCCGCAAAGGCACACAGGTGGGCCTGCTGGCCAACGTGGCATCGGGAAGCATGCGCGGACTGCAGATAGGCGGCTACAACTATGCCGACACGCTGACCGGATCGCAGGTGGGCCTCATCAACGTGGCTGTGGAGCATCCGCACGGCGTGCAGGTCGGACTGGTCAACTACACCCGCGACACGCGGGCCAAGAAGATCGGACTGGTCAACATCAGTCCGGCCACGCTCATCGACGTCATGGTCTACGGTGGCTCGTCGACGGGGTTCAACACCGCCCTGCGCTTCCGCAACCGCTCCACCTACAGCATCATCGGCGTCGGAGCACCCTATATAGGCTTTGACGGCCACTTCTCGGGGGCGGCCTTCTATCGGCTGGGACAGTATTTCCGGTTGGGCGAGCGCTGGACGGTGAGCGGCGACCTGGGCTATGCTCACATCGAATCGTTCGAAGAGAAGACGCGTCAACACCCCGACCGCCTGTTCTCGCTGCAGGCACGCCTCAATGCCGACTATCACATCAACCGCCACCTGGGGGTATTCGCCTCGGTGGGCTACGGCAACACGCGCCACTACCACCACAACCGCCACTTCAAAGACGAGCTGATCGTGGAGGGCGGTCTCACCGTGCGCTGGAACCACAAGGCGGATGCCTACACGCCGCTGCAGCAGGCCACGGCAGACACTACGGCTGCCAGCATGCCGCTGGCACAGTGGAACGACGGGCGCCGCAACTACTGGCGGGCAGCGGCCGAGGCGGCCGGCATCAATGTGCTGGTGCACTGCTTCGACCGTTTCGTCATGCAGGAGGAGTTTGCCAAGGTGACCTTCAAGACCATCGGCCATAACATACGCCACGGCTTCGTGTGGGACAACGACCAGTTCTCCACCAATCTCTTCGCGCATCCCTATCACGGCAACCTCTACTACAATGCGGCACGGTCCAACGGCCTGTCGTTCTGGCAGAGCGCACCCTATGCCTTCGGCGGGTCGCTGATGTGGGAGATATGCGGCGAACGCGAGCCGCCGGCCATCAACGACCTCATGGCAACCACCATGGGCGGCATCTGCATCGGCGAGGTGACCCACCGCATATCGGAGATCATCCTCGATGACAGCCGCCGCGGCTTCGGCCGCTTCCTGCGCGAGGCGGCAGCCACCGTCATCAACCCCATGGGCGGCTTCAATCGCATCGTCACGGGGCAGGCATGGCGTGTGCGCAAGGACCGCAGCCGCTACTTCGATGCGGCCCGCACACCCGTCGACTTCTCGCTCTCGCTGGGCGCACGCTATCTCAGCGACGACGGGGCGCTCTTCCGTGGAGAATGGAACCCTTACCTCAACATCTTTCTTGAATATGGCGACGCCTTTCACGCCGACGGCACACGTCCATACGACTTCTTCTCGCTCGAGGCCATCGTGGGCATGTCGAGCAACCAGCCGCTCGTCAACCGCCTGCACATCGCCGGACGACTGTGGGGAAAGAGCATCGACACCAACAGCGACATGGAGGTGGAGGTAGGCGTCTTCCAACACTTCAACTACTACGACTCCAAACCCGTGAAAGACGGTACCCTGCTGACGCCCTACCGCATATCGGAAGCGGCAGCCGTCGGCCCCGCACTCTTCATGCGGCTTCCGCAGGTGGGGGCACTCAACAGGCTGGAGCAGCGCCTCTACCTCAGCGGCATACTGCTCGGAGGCACCAAGAGCGACTACTACAACATCATCGACCGCGACTACAACATGGGGTCGGGATTCTCCGTGAAGACCAAGACACTGATGGAGCTGCGCAACTTCGGCCGGTTCATCATCCATGCCAACTACTACCGCCTCTTCACCTGGAAGGGCTACGAAGGCAAGGACCTGGCCACCGTTGACCCGCTCTACCTCAATGCGCAGGGCGACAAGAGCAACGCCGAACTGCTGGAGCTGACCCCAATGTGGGAGTTTGACCTGCGCGGACCGCTCAGCATCGGCTGGAGCGCCAGCTACTTCATTCGCCACACGCGCTATGCCTACCACGACAACGTCAGCGCACGAACCTTCGAGACGCGCATCGGACTGACGTGGCACATATAGCGCCCACGGCGGACCGCCCCCTCAGCTAGGGTGTTCAAAAATCGGCATTTTTTAGTGAGACGTTTCGTGCTCGTTTTAATGGTTCTTCCGTTAAATGCGTAGATGCTGTCTACAGCAATCCATGAAAACAATAAGCCAACATGGGGGTATAAATCATTATTGGTCAATGGTTTGTGCGAAGACCGCCTGCAAGCCCCAACGGGGCGACATAGTATAGCGTAGG
>CAVAXH010000069.1:0-12530 GCA_963592505.1 Bacteroidaceae bacterium | reverse complement strand
GTCATACGTCGTACGCCACTATAGCAGTTTGGGGCTCACAGCCACAGCTTCAGGCAACGCCACCATCACCGACATTGCTGATGCCGGCGCACTTGAACCGCAACTTTTTGTTTTCGAAAAGGCCGGCAACATTGCCAACCAATACACCATACGCTCTGTGGCCGACGGCACCTATCTTTCAGCCAATGGCGACTGGAACACCATGTGGGCTGCTACGGCAAACAGTGATTCTACCATCGTGCGTATCGAACGCCTTAGCGGCAAATATCTTGGTTTGAAGTTTATTGTCTCTGACACCTATCTAGGCAGTGACGCCACCACCAGCGGGGCAGCCCTCTATTTCAACAAGGCAGCTGTCGCCAATTCATATTGGACCATTGAGGCGCATGTTGCTGCGCTGCTTGACCGCACAGCGTTCAGCGCTGCGCTGGCTGTGGCCGACTCGCTCGCCGGTGCTACAGTGGTGGGATATCTTAAGGGACAGTATTTCCAGACGGATCTCGATTCGTTCAAAATAGAAATTGCCTCCTTGCGTTCCAGTGCCGGAAAGGTTGCCACCCAGGAGGAGCTTGATGCTGTCACGGCTCTGCTCGTTGCAGCGATTGCCGACTATAAGGGCAAGGCTCACGCGTCCGACTTGCTCAACCGTGACGACTTGCAGGCTGAGATAGCCAAGGCTCGCAAGACCCTTGAGGGGGCCACGCCCGGCGACCTCAATGGCCAGTATTCGGCTGAGGCCATTGCCGTGTTCTCTGCAGCCATCACTGCTGCCGAGAATGGCGGGAACAGCGACACGCAAGAGGCCATAGACGAGGCGCTGGCTGCGTTAAAACAGGCAGAGGCCGACTTTGCGGCTGCCCGTGTGGTCATCGATTACAGCGCATTGCAAGCGGCTATAGCCGAGGCCCGGAAGACGCTGATTGCAAAAGCTGACGAGAAGGGCGAGGGCGCCGGTAAGATTCCATCCGATGCTTTCGATGGTCTTGAGGAGACGATTGCGGCTGCCGAGAGTGGAATGAAGGGCGGCAATCTCAACCAAATAGCAGTGGATGAACAAACGGATCGCGTCACAAAAGCCATCGCAGACTTCCTCGGCAGTAGGGTGCCTAATGACTACAGCCAACTTCAAGCTCTTGTGAATGAGGCAACCGACCTCATAGGCAAGGCCGAACGGGGCGAGGTAGCCTATTTGCCCGAATATCTTGAGGACTTGAAAGCCAGTCTGGAGAAGAACGGCGCAGCGCTCGAATCTACCGACCAAGATGTCATCGACAAGGCTGTGAAGATTCTGCGCCGCGACATTGCCATCTTCCAAATCATGTTGACAGGCATTGACGGCGTTACGCTCGACGCCCTGTCGCGCGATGGCGTGGAGGTCCGCATCTATGATCTTGCGGGGCAGCGGGTGACAGACGTGGGGCGTGGGATCTACGTCGTGCGCATCACAGCGGACGGCGAGACGCACTCGCGAAAGATCATCGTAAGATGACCGACTGAAAGGAATATGGCTGGATAGAAAACGCAGCTCGGACAGTGGACGCCCCCCACCCCAGGGAGCAACACGATGATGTGAGCATCAGACTCTTCTCGCTCGGAAGATGTCTGGTGCTCATCTGCTTGAGGGCGCCAAAGGTCGACAGCGGCGCGGACGGGACGGACGGGGACGGGAGCGGCGAAGTGTTAAATGAATGTTAAAATCAGGAGGGACTGTAACTTTGCGGGCGGAGGGTCGTCGTAACTGTGAAAACGGTAACTGACGAACATGGATTACAAGTACATCAACCAACTGTTGGAGCGCTACTGGAAGTGCGAGACCTCTTTGGAAGAAGAGAACATTCTGCGCGCTTTCTTCAGCCAGGATGACATCCCGGCCGACCTGCAGCGCTATCAGCCGCTCTTTGCCTATGAGGCTAAGGAGACGGCCGGCGATGTGCTGGGCAGCGACTTCGACGAGAAGATCCTCGCCATGATAGATGCCGAACAGCCGGTGAAGGCCCGCATCATCACCATGTCGCAGCGCCTGCGGCCGCTCTTCAAGGCGGCAGCCGTGGTGACCATAGTGCTCACGCTGGGCAACGCCATGCAGGTGCCGTTTGCCAACCAGGATGCCGACCCCATCAGCCGATACGACGGATACAGCAAGCCGGAGTTGGGCTCGGGCACCTCGGTGGCCATGACCGACAGCGTGGTGGCTGACACCATGAAGCAGAGCATGGCGGAGCCGACACCACAGAAGGTGGGGCCGATGATGGTGAAATAAGACAATTTCTATGCTTTCTCTATAAAAATCATGTTTAGTAAAACAACAACAAGGAAACTGTGAAGTTTCTATTCTCTCAAATTTTTCATAACATACTAACGTTGGAAGGGACTGTAGCTCGCTGAGAGTCATACAGTCCCTTCGTATTTTTCGGCCCGCGGTGACAACCGGTGGTTTTTTATTTTGAACAACAGATTACGCAAATTACACAGAAGGCTACGCGGTGGGGGCTTTCTCCCTTATTAGCACCGGGTGATGCAGATTGCACAGAAGGCGCAGGCTACGCCTACGCGGGGCTGCCGCGGTGTGTTTTATATTTCAACAACAGATTGCGCAAATTGCAAAAAGAAGACTCCCCGGCCTGCGGCGGTTGCCGCAGCCGGGGAGTCTTGGTTTGTTTGTTCGCTAGAGGCGGGGAGCCTGCAGCGTCAGAGGGCAGGCGGGATGCCTGCCGGTGAGGGGGCGGCGGCCGTTAACGGCCGTCGGACACCTGCACCTTGAAGACGCTGTCGGCCACCTTGACGATGTAGGTGCCACGCTGGCTGAGCGCCACATGCTGCACGCCGGCCTCGCGGACCTCGGCAGAGGCCACGATGCTGCCGTCGGCGCTGTAGACGCGGATGGTGGAGCCCACAGGAGCTCCCGACACCTGCAGCATGCCACGGGCGGCGCTGACACGGATGCCGTGGCTCTGGGCCGTGGCATTGTCGATGCCGGTGGTCATCAGCGTGACCTTGTTGGAGAACTTCTCGCCGTGCAGGCTGTAGACAGCGGCCACCTGATACTCCAGATACTTGCTGGCGTAGGGCTTGCTGTCGACATAGCTCGTGTCGAACGTCAGCTCATCGTTGAGCTTCTCGCCGTTGCGGTAGACATTGTAGCCCTCAAACACGTTCTTCTGCGACGTGGTGGCAGCGGCGCTGGCGGCTGCCGCCTTGCGCGGAGCAGGAAGGGCGGCACCACGCAGCACGCCTGCGGCTGCAGAGGCCGGACGGAACTGCCGCAGCACGGTCTTGGCCTTGGCAGCGCCCTCGGCCTGGAGCGGCTCCTGCGAGTAGGCGCTGAGACCGATCGAGATGCACCAGTTGGCATCGATGTCGGTGTCGTCGTCGTCCATCGTGGTCCAGGTGGAACCGTCGGTGGAATAGAGGTTACCACGGCCGCTGCGTGCCGGGCCACGGTCGTAGCCGAGCGGAACGGTGGCACTGTTGTGCTCAGTGTAGATCACCACGCGCAGGTCCTTACCGGTGTTGATGCTGAGCGGCTGCTCGAGGTGCACGGTGTTGAAGGCATACTGCTTCACCGTGGGGATGAACTGCTGGCGCACGAGCGTGTTGTTCTCATAGACGAGGAGGAAGAGCGCCTCGGGCACCTGGTTGACATAGAACTCCACATCGGTGAGCGACATGCTGCCATAGTTTTTCAGGTCGTCGGCAAACCATTTCACACCGGCATAGAAAGCACCGCCATTGGGCAGGCCGGCCGTGCCGTAGCAGTTGCCGTCGTGCCAGCGGAGGTAGACAGGCTCGCCCAGCGACGGGAACATCCACTGGAGCTTGTAGGTGCCGTCGGCCTGTCGCTCGGCAGCGAGGTTGGTGGGAGCCATGCCGCCGTTGTCGTAGTCGAGGGTGACGGTCACCTTGTCGCTCAGCTCGCTCTCGGCAGAGGTGTTGGTGACGGTCTGCACCTGATAGTCGTAGCGGCCCTGCACGAGGTTGTGGTCCACATAGGAGATGCCGCTGACGGGTGCGTCATTGAGCTTTGTGCCGTCGCGGTAGATGTTGTAGCCATAGACGTGGCTGACGGGTGCCTGCGCATAGAGCGCCACGGCATCCACCCACTGCGTGGGCACATCGGCCGCCTTGGCGATGGCCACATACTCTGTGCCCTCGGGCAGCGTGACGCAGATGTCCTGCCATGACTCGCTGGTGGTGACGGTCTGCAGCTGAATGAAGTTGCTGCGCTCGGCACCGCCCGTAGAGTAGTAGATGCCGATGGTGCCGTCGCCATTGTGGTCATCGTCGTTGCGGGCAGCAAAGCGCAGGCAGGTCATGCCCTCTGCACCGACGACGCCGAAGGCCTCCTGCTTCTTGTCGGCCTTGATGGCCTTGGTGCCGGTGAAGGCGAAGTCGGACGCCACGCTCCAGCGCGACTGGTAGTCCATGCCGCTGAGGGCAAGCGCTGTGGTGCCGTCGGTGAGGTTGTCGAAGTGGAGCACCGAGGCGGCACCGTCGTGCATGTCGGCATCGGCAAACGAGAGCAGCACGTTGTAGCCATAGCTGGATGCCACGGCCTTCACATGTGCGGGCACCTTGGCCTCGCCCTGCGGCGCGATGGTCACGCTGGCCACGGCCGACGGTGCTGAGACGGTGCCGTCGATGTAGACGGTCTCGACGGTGTAGTCATACTGGCCCTCGTTGTAGAGCGACTCCTCGAAGTAGCGGCGTGTGAGCGGCTCGGCATTGAGCTTGTCGCCGTTGCGGTAGATGTTGTAACCGGCCACGGTCTTGATGCCGCCCACCTCGATGGTGACAAACTCGGTGGCCTGGTTGCGGCGCTGCAGGGCCATCACAAGGTAGGTGGCTCCGCTCTTGTCGCAGAAGGCCGACATGCCGCCAGCCTGTGCCGACGCAATGTCGCTGATCTCCAGATACTGGCCCATGTCGATGGAGCCCACACGCGTGTTGGTGGCGAGGTCGTAGATGCCGATGGTGTAGTAGTTGGCATCGTTGGCCTGCTCGAAGGCGTAGAGCTTGCCGTCGTAGTAGGCGGTGCCGTTGGCGGCCTTCAGCGTGGGACCGGTGCCGAGCTTGCTGCCGTTCTTGGCCACGAGGATGCTGGTGTTCCAGTCGCCCACCTCAAAGCCGCCGTTGCCGCCGTCGAGCGTGGGAACATAGGCCAGGTGGCGCGAGTACTCGGAGATGTCTATCGACTCCACGAGGCTCATGTCCTTCGGGTCGATCTTATGGATGGAGTTGGTGTAGTCGGCAGCATAGAGGTACTGGCCGTCGTAGGCCAGGTTGCGTATGCCTTCCACATCGTCGATGATGAAGTTGTCGACAAACTCGCCGTCGAGGGTGTAGCGCTCGATGCGGCCGTCCTCATTGTAGATGGAGGTGTAGAAGTACTCGCCGTCGCAGACGACACCCACCGACGACTTCTCGCCCATGAATGACGACACAAACTCGGGCAGGGCGGCATCGGTCGTCACCGGACGGGTGGCGATGTCGGCGGGGATGGTCTGGCCACCCTCCACGGGGAGATCCCAGCGCACCGACACGTTGCGGTTGCGCTCCACGGCAGCACCGACGTGCTGGGGAGCCAGCGTCGTGGCGATGTCGAAGGCCTCCACGGTGACCGGAGCGCTCTGCTCCGACTCGCCGCCGTCGGCATAGACCGACGACACGGTGTAGGCAAACGTGCCGGTGGCAGGCAGCGTCTCGCTGAACGACAGGGCGCTGACCGGTGTGTCGTTGACCTTCTGGCCGTCGCGGTAGACATTATATCCGGTGGGCTCGCTCTCCGTGGCGTTGGCGTTGGGCGCCACATTGACGCGGATGTTGAAGTTGCCGGCAATGCCCGACTCGGCAGCCGAGAACCAGTTGGTGCCGTCGGTGGAGAGCAGGTTGCCCTTGCCGTTGACAGCCTCGGCATCGTCGATCGACAGCGGGTTGACGCCGTCGTCGTTCATGATCTGCAGGCCGAAGAGGTAGGTGTGGCCCGGCTCGAGGATGACATCCTCGTCGACGGGGATGTCGGTGAACGTGCCGTCGAAGACCAGGCTGCCCTTATACTGCTTCTTGTAGATCACCTCGCCGTCCTTCATGATGCGCACGGCCAGGTAGGTGCAGTTGTTGACGAGCTGCACGGAGACCGACGACACCTTCTTGTTTCGGTATTTCACGATGTCGGCAGGCTCCCATTTGGATCCGGCATAGAAGTATCCGCCGCCGTCGAGGCCGAGCTGGTCGGCATGTGTGCCGTTGGCCCACGACATCGTGTCGCGGTGGCCGCCATCGGCGAGCGGCGACTGCCAGCCTACGGTGACGTCCTTGTTGTGGCTTATCGAGGCGTTGAGGTAGAGCGGTGCATAATACTGTGCACCGTCGGTCACGACGACCGTCACCGAGTCGCTCTTGGCCGACTCCTTGCCGCCGGCATAGAGCGCCGTCACCTTATAAGAATAGGTGCCGAAGAGCAGGCGTGTGTCGGTGAACGTCGGGGCGGTGACAGGGGCGGCGTTGACCTTCACATTGTCGCGATAGACATTGTAGCCCTCGGGCGTGGCCGTGCCAGTGCCGTTGGCCCACTGCAGCGTCACGCTGGCCGTGCCGGCGGTGGCGGTGAGGTCGGTGGGGCGCGGTGTGGCCGACTGGCCGACAGCATTGAGCGTGAAGGTCATCGTCTGGTCATCGGTCGTGGGGTTGGTGAAGAGCGAGGCCGTGGTGGTGAAGCTGTCGCCCTGCTTGGCGGTGAGGGCGTCGAAGAGGGCGGTGATGTCCACCGACTGGCCGGCCTGCAGCGTGCCGTGCTTGGGCGACAGGGTGAGCCACTTGTCGACCTCGGCCATGTTGTAGCGGAACACGAGGTTGGGGCTCTGGTTGAGCGTGCCGATGAGCGTGAACTTGCCGGGCTCCACATCATACGAGCCAAAGAGGCCGCACACATAGTTCTGACCCGTGGAGCTGCTGCCGATCTTGTAGCCCGGTGCATCGCTGAGCAGGTGCTTCACGTCGGTGAGCTTGCGCTTGTTGAGGTCAAACTGGCGGATCTGTATCTTGTCGATCTGATTGTCCACGGCTGTCATGTCGGAGAGCCACAGGTAGGGGCCGCCCGGGGTGACATTGTCGTAGGCGGAGCCGAAGACGGAGACAGAGTTGCTGCTGTCGAACGAGGCCAGACGCGAGAGGATGTTGCCGTTCATGTCGATGAAACCGATGGTATTGAACGTGCCGATCCAGAAGCCCTTGCGGTCGGGGTCGTAGCTGCAGTGGGTGATCTTCAGGTCGTCGGCTCCCTTCACGGTGATGACCTCCACGATGCGGCGGTTGTCGAAGTCGAGCTTGAAGAGACGGTTAGACCAGTCGCTGCCGTAGAAGTAGCGGCCGTCGTAGGTGAGGTCGTAGAGCTTGTAGTACATCTGCGGGATGGAGAACTGCTCGATGAACTTACCGTTTTTGTCGTACATCCAGAACTTGCCCAGCTCTATCGACGACGTGGTGTAGTAGTGTTCGCCGTCGAAGGCCACCGACTGCTGCAGGTCGCCCGACGTGTTGAACGAGGTCAGGGGGCTCCACATGTTGTAGGCTGTGGCCGACGCCTTGGCGGGTGTCTGCTTCAGATACCAGGTCATGGGGCCGTCGCCGGTGTTCCGGAGTGTGGCGGTCTGGCTGGCCACAGCCTCAGCGTCGATGTCGGCGGTGAGGGTTGTCGGCGACAGCTCGGCCACGGGGCGTGTCAGCACGGCGCTGAGCACGTTGGAGCCCTCGGTGCCGATGGTCCACGAGCCGCGGTAGACGTTGTAGCCGTCCTTGAGGATGCTGACGCTGTAGGTGCCGGCCTCTATCTTCGGGAAGCTGACGTTGCCGCTGGCATCGGTGGTGGTGTTGATGACGGCACCGTGGTCGGCCTCCATGTTCACGGTGCAGCCGGCCAGGCTGCCGGCGGCCGAGGTGGTGGTGAGCTGTGCCGTGGTCCACTGGGGTGTCCAGATCTTCACGTCGTCGACATACCAGTAGTTGATCCACAGGGCCGACTCGCCGTGGGCACGGAAGCGCACGCGGAAGAGGTCGCTGGTGAGATAATCGGCAAGCGGCAGCTGGCAGACGGTCCACTCGAAGCCGCCCTCGGTGTTGTCGTAGGTGGTGACCTCCGTCCAGTTCTCGCCATCGTCGCAGCTCACCTCCACGGAGAGCTCGTCGATGTTCTCCTGCTCAGAGTTGCGCAGGCGCAGGTTGAAGCGCAGGTAGGTGTTGCTCTGGTCGGTGGTGTGCAGCTCGCGTGTGACGAGCGACTGGTCGTAGTCGGTGAGGCTCGACCAGCTGTAGGTGGCGCTCGGGTCTACGAGGCCATACTCATAGTAGTCGATCGACCAGCGGGTGTCCTCGCCGTCGTCCTGCACGGTGCTCCACTTGTCGTCGTGCAGCGTCCAGTCGTCGAAGTCGTCCTCGAAGGGCAGCAGACGGATGTCGGGCACGTTGACCTGCAGCGGGGCGCTCTGTGCCGACTCGGAGCCGTCGGCATAGACAGCCGTCACGGTGTAGGCATAGTCGCCATAGTCGGGCACGAGGTCGGTGAAGCGCAGCGAGTCGACGGGCTCGTCGGTGATCTTCTGTCCGTTGCGGTAGATGTGGAACCCGGTGAGCGGGTTGGCAGCGGGGGCGGCCAGTGTGCCGGGACGCACCTTGTTGGTGCCCACGAAGAGATCGTCGATCATCAGCATGAAGGCATTGTACGACACGCTGTTGATGGTGACATAGCGGGCCTCCTTGGGGATGCTGTACTTCACGAGCGTCCATGCTGCCGGCAGCTCGATGTAGTCGCCCTCATTGACGAAGGTGAAGTCTGACGGCCGACGGCCGGTGGTGGAGTAGCCCACGCGTATGCGCTCGGCATTCATGTTGGTGCCGATCTTGTAGCTTCGCGCCATGAAGCTCACCTGGAAGTCTTGCTCGAAGTGGAGCTCGGGCGAGATGAGGTAGTCGTTGTTCTGGTCGCTCACGGCACTGAAGTCCACGAGCATCTTCTTGCCCGAGTAGGGCTGATAGTCGGGGTTCTCGTTGACGGCGGGCGACGTCTCCCAGGGGTTCATGACGATGAACGCCATCTTCTGTCCCTGGTTTCTGAACTTGCAGGCCTGCCAGGTGTAGGTGTTCTCGTTGTCGGCGTCGATGTATTGCCATCCGATGGTTCCGGCCGAGTTGATCTCGAAGTCGGCGTGGTCCTCAAAGTCGTCGAAGAAGCCGTCGACGGGTTCGGGCGAGAGCCACCGCAGCTGCACGGTCTTGTCGCTGACGCCCGTGAGCGTGAGGCCATAGGGTGCCCCGTCGGCACTGCCGTCGGCCTTCAGCGAGGCATAGTGGGCTGTCGACACGGGTGCCTTGGCGACAGCGTCGGCAGCGGGGCGCTGCTTCTCGGTGCCGTCGCCGGCAATGGCTGATCCGGCCCAGACGGCACCGCAGGCTGCGGCGCCCAGCGCTATAGATAATAATGTATGTCGATTCATTGTTGGTGATGTTTACTTGATGATTGCTTTGGTGTGGAATGACTGGCCGTTGGCCTCTACGCTGATGATCACCACGCCGGTGCCCACCGTGGTGGGGAAGGCGAGGCGGTCGCTCTGTGCCTGGCCGGCAAACAGCTCGGTGCCGTCGACCGACGTGCAGCGCACGGTGCTGCCCGACGGCAGGCCGCTGAGGGCCACCTGACCGTTGCCCACGGTGATGCCGATGCCTGTGCCGTCGATGACGTCGCGCACGCAGGATGTCGAGGCGCTGTAGTAGGCCGGAGCCGACTCGTCGAAGAAGAGGTTGTAATAGCCTGAGGCCACCCACGCCTTGTACTTGCCGCTGTCGAACTCGCCGGCCGTCTTGTTGGTGATGTCGACCTTGGTGTCGTAGACAGCACCGGCAGCCAGGGTCTCATACTCCATGCCGTCGTTGAAGATGAGCGTCAGATACTTGATCTTGCCGTTGCGGCCGTTGTGGTTGAAGCGGAAGCGCAGCTGGGTGAACTTCTTGTCCTTCAGATAAGAGGTGAGCTCGATGTTCTGACCCTCCGAGTCGTACTCGGAAAGCGAGGTCTTGCCGCCGATGGTCTGCCAGGTGAGGCCGCCGTCGCGCGTGCCCTCCACGAAGAGCTCCGAGGTGCCTACGGGACCGGAGGTGGTGACCACGAAGCGGCAGTCGTCGAGGCCCTCGGGAATGGTCTTGAGGGTGACCATGCCGCTGCTCTTGAAGAAGATGGTGCCGTTGCCGAGCGTCACGTCGCCCTGCACGTCCTCATAGTAGTCCATGGGGCAGAAGAGCGCCTGCTGGTTGACGGTGGTGGTCTCCTTGCCGAGGTAGACATAGTAGCTGGTGACACCGCTGACGGGCGTCCACTCCAGATGGAGCGTGCTGTCGTCCTTGCGGCTGAAGGCCGTGATGGCGGGTGTGGCGAGCTTCTCGGTGACAATCATGTCCCAGAGCCAGAGGTCGCCCTGCAGCTTCTCTGATGTGCAGCGGAAGGCGATGTAGACATCCTTGCCGGCATACTCGCTGAGGTCCACCTCTTCCATGTGGCTCTGCGAGAAGTAGTCGGCAAAGGAGAAGCGCTCCACCACGTGGAAGTCGCTCACCTGACTGGTCTTGGTGGACACGAGCACCTCGAGCGACTCCACGGCCGTCTCGTCGGCCACGCCGCGCGTGAAGAAGAGCACGCCGTTGTCGGGCACGTGTATGCGCCGCTTGCAGATGACATAGTCGTCGGCATCGTTCCAGCCGTTGTAGGAGTAGACGATGGAGTTGGAGCTCTCGTCGGTGACCCATGAGGTGCCGTCGGCATTGTTGTCGACGATCTGCCAGCAGTCGGGCTGGCCGTTGGTCCATGAGGTGAAGTCGGCCACGAAGGGTGTCGTCACCGACTCACACTCGGTGCTGAACGACACCGACGAGCCGTAGACGGTGGTGCCGTCGCTCATCTTCATGTAGGAGCGCACGCTGTAGGTGCATCCGGGCTCCAGGTCTTCCACCTCGAGGCGCGGCTGGCTGATGTCGCTGACAGCCTCGCAGTTGTCGGCAAGCGTAGGCTCGTCGTCGCCCTCGGTCCAGCAGAAGCCCACCTCGTCGATGTCGACCTTGCTGTTCTCGACGGTGGCGATGAAGGTGGCCGTCATGTCTCTCACGTCCTCGGGCTTCTCGGTCTTGATGACGTTCCAGACGGTCTGGCCGCCGCTCACCTGGAACTTCACGATGCCCTTGTCCTCGGTGATGTTGGTGATGGGCACGTTGAGCGGCTCCTTCTCCCAGTTGAGCGTGTTGGGGGTGGTGGTGTCGGTCAGCGAGGTGTTGGCCGACGATCCGGGGAAGGTGTCGCCGCTGCGCGTGTTGGCATCGTCGATGCCGTCGGCAGCCTTGATGTACATGCACCGGTGGCTGGCGTTGTTGTTGGGGCCGTTGACGCTCCAGTATTGTTTCTGCATCTCACTGGTGTAGTCGAAGTGGGTGACGAGCAGGCCGTGTGCGGGGATGTAGCGGTCCCAGCCCTTCTGCTGTCGGTTTTCGAAGATGATCCACTCCACGCCGGTGCCTGCAGCACGGTTGGGCTGTGCATTGATGAAGCGCGCCTTGTTTTGGGCGATGTTCTCGAGCGTCACGTCCTCGGCGTCTTTCATCTCCACGAGGCCGTCGCCCTCCTGCAGCCATCCCATCTGCCATCGCTCGAAGGCCATGAGGCACGGCGGCGTGCGGCTGTCGTTGTTGTAGCTGCCTGAGGCGAAGAGGCTGTAGTTGCCCGGGTCGATGCCGTAGCCGCCGGTGTCGCTGTCGGTGTCGTACATGTCCTTGAGGCCGAGCACATGTCCGAACTCATGGGTGAACGTGCCGATGCCGTCCATCGAGGGGATGGCGGGCAGGCCGGGCATGCCCACGAGCTCTGCCGAGCACGAGTAGTTGTTGACGGCAATGCCATCATAGACGGGCATGTCGTCGCCCATGTTCCACGAGTGGGGCCAGATGTCGTTGGCGTTGGCCGTGCTGGCCTCGCTGTATCCGGCGTAGATGATGTAGCAGTTGTCCATCTCGCCGTCGCCGTCGTTGTCAAACTGGCGGAAGTCGAGGTCGGGGTTGTCGGTGCGTGCCAGCTCGAGTGCCTCGCGCACCATGTCGCGCGGGTTGCTGTCGGTGCCCGACGTGCTGCTCGAGTTGCCGCCATAGTACTCGGTGGGCTGCGAGAGGGTGTAGGGGCCCACCACCTTGAAGTTGGGCACAAACTGTCCGTTGGAGTTGTCGCGGTAGTAGTCTTTCACGCTGCCGGTGCCTCCGTTGACGCTGTAGCCCTTCTCGTTGAGCCAGCGGTCGAAGTCGCTGTTGGTGTGGCGGAAGGTGCTGTCGGCGAAGTTGACGAGGATGACGAGATACTGCGACTCCTTCACCTCGGCATTCTTGCCCATGACCATTCGCGGCGCCACCACCTTCTTGCCGAGCCTCGTGGCGGGGGCCATGCGGCGGACGGCGGTGCGGCGCTTGATGTCGGCGTTGACGGTGGGGGCACCCTTCAGGCGTGCCAGCAG
>CAVAXH010000068.1:0-12697 GCA_963592505.1 Bacteroidaceae bacterium | reverse complement strand
CGCGTCATCTCGACGACAAAGTTACACAATATTTTCGTAACAATCCAAATCCCCCATTGATTTTATATCCTGCATAATTCATAGACGTGCTCTTTTCGCTCAGGCCTGGGCCGGGTGGCCAACTGCATAGAAGCAAGAAAGGTTCACATTGTTTGAAAAAATCGGTCAAACACCCCCGTTATTCCATGCAAAACCTATAACTTTGCAAATTGATACCCGCTGCATCCGGTAAAACGCCGGCTGTGGCGGGCAAAGCTACATGAAAATAAATCGACTAAAACGAAGCAATAACATGAAGAAAGCCATTTTCGGCCAGTGGCACACGCCGGCGGCAAGCGCCCTGCGCAGTGTACTGGTGATGCTGGTGCTCATGCTCAGCATGCAGACAGCACGGGCAGCCTATGTCTTCAAAGGCTACGGCTCATGGAGCGGCATGTGGGACAACAAGAGCAACACCCGCCAGCCCGAACAGCAAAACGGTGTCTACCTCATCTCCTGCCCCGAGGAGCTGGCCTATGTGGCATGGGCCATCAACAGCGAAAACAACACCGAGCGCAACAACTACCTGCATGCGCAGTACCTGCTGACCGCCGACCTCGACATGGGAGCCCACTTCTGGAACTCCACCAACCGCGATTACCCGTTCACCGGCACCATCGACGGCGGCGGCCACACCATCAGCAACCTCTATTGCTTCGAGGCCACCTTCGATTCTGGCTCCGAACAGGGTGAGGACGACTTCGGCGGATGCCTCTTTGCCAAGACCAGCAACGCCACCTTCAAGAACCTCACCATGCGCAAGTGCTATGGCGAGAGCGCACGCTTCGCCTCGATCCTCGTGGGCGAGGCCACGAGCGCCATCACCTTCGAGAACGTGCACCTCATAGAGTGCGGACTGAGTACGCACGGATACGCGAACGCGGGCGGCTTCGTGGCCTACGACAAGTCGTGCAGCAACCTGAAATTCACCAACTGCAGCTCGCACCTCATCAACATCAACGACTGTGGTGCCTACACGGGCGGCTTCGTGGGCTACGAGCAAAACATTAATGCCGTGATGCAGTTTGAAAACTGCATAGCCCACATCGAGGATGCCAAATTCCTGGGCGGCAACTACAACGGACGCGGCGGCTTCGTCGGCTCGATGGTGAACGACGGGACGCTGATGAAGATGAACCACTGCGCCGTCTACTCCGGCGACGCCAAGCGCACCGGCTACTCTGAGGCTGCCATCGTGGGCCAGAGCTACTGGGCCGCCTACACCATGGCCGACATCTACGTGGTGAGCAGCATGGGCGCCATGAGTGCCGACGACCTGTGGCTGTATGCCATGGGCAACAACCAAAGATCTGAATTCTATCTGCCCGCCTCGCTCTCGCGCCCGGCCACCAGCACCGCCAAGACCAAGGAGGCCTTCGCCACAGCCTGCCGTCTCAACGAGGGCGGCATGCATGTCGCCGTGCGCCAGTATGACGGCAAGTACTACCCCATACCCGTAGCAGAAGGCAACGGCGAGCTTACCGAGTTTTTCCTCTACAGCTCATCGTCTGACAGCCTCACTCTGCAGAGCGTCGTCACCGAAGGCCTCGGCGAGACCACATGCGTGGCCGACAACGGCCGCACCTATGGCTACATGGCCATGGGGCTCCCGTCGACCTACACCGTCACCAAAGCCGCCGCCAAGTGGATCATGGACGACGAGACCAAGACCATAGCCGACAAGACACGCCTCGCACCCCTCACCTTCGGCGGAAAAGCCACCGCCTCGGGCATGATCGACTTCAACCTCGCACGCATACCCGTCCTGGCATGGCGCACCTGCACCTATGCCAACACGCGCCAGCAGGCCACCCTGCAGTGGACCGTAGCCAACCAGGTGACACGCCCCTGGAGCGCCAAGGGCGCACGCTTCATCATCTACCGCAACGGCGAGCGCGCCGACTCGGTCAGCTTCGATGAAAGCATGTTCTACGAGTGGACCGACAAGACTCCCGTCACCGGCAGCCTCAACACCTACACCATCACCATGAAGTGCGACGCCGTCTGCTTCACCGAGGACGACACCCCCGCACCCCTCACCACCACCCTCGACTGCAGCGGACTGGCAGCCATCCACACCAGCAAGAGCGGCACCGTGGGCAACATCCAGATACAGGTGAGCGTGCCCAACTCGGTGGCCTTCGACGGCTGCAAGGTGGGCCTCGTGAAGCATGTGCTCACCGCCGACGCCGACCTCGCGCTGCAGCAAGACACCGTGGTGCCCATGGCCTGGCAGACCTTCCGCTATGCCCCCGACGCCGCTGACTCGGTGCTCACCCTGACCTTCAAGGACGAGGCAGCCGTGAACCCCTGCACACGATGGGTCTACGAGGCCGTGTGCTACGACTTCCTCCCCGCCTCCGAAGCCTACGGCCGGCACCTCTGGGGCAACGCCGTCGACGTGCTGCCCGTCAGCGACCTCGCCATCACCGACTTCACCGCCTCGAAGGGCGAGAGCACCAGCAAGATCAACCTCTCGTGGACCGTCAGCAAGAGCACCGGCACCGGCAACATCCTCTATGTGCTCAGCCGCAAGATGTATGAGCGCGGACAGGCGGCAGAAGCCACCGACACGCTGGGCTGGAAACAGATCTACACCACGGCCAGCAGTGCCGGCACCGGCATCTATGCCGACGAGGCGCTGCCCGGATATGTCTACAAGTATCAGCTCAAGGCATACCCCAGCTGCGACGACACCTACGCCACCAACATCTACACCCACGCCACCACCATCGGCTATGCCGCCAGCCGGGGCACCATCATGGGCGCCATCACCTATGAGGGCAACACCGCCGTGCAGGGCGTCGACGTGCGCCTCGTGGCCGAAGAGGGCTCCTTCGGGCAGAAGGGCGGCTCCTATGCCATGTACTTCGACGGAGCCGACGCCGCCCTGCCCCTGGCCGCCGGCGTCGGACAGCAGTTCTGGGCCGACGACTGGACCCTCTCGTTCCTCTATCTGCCTGTGCTGCAGCAGCAGGCCCTGCCCCTCGTGGCACAGCCCGGACGCTGGGCCCTCTACGTCAGCGGCAGCCAGCTCATGTTCGACAGCCTCGCCACCACCACCGCCTTCAGCCTGCCCGACCCCTATGCCTACAACCACCTCATGCTGCGCCACTCCAAGGCTGCCAAGACCATCAGCATCGGCTATGCACAGGGCAACATGCAGAACGACAGCGTGGCCCACTGGGTGAAGACCTTCAGCGACGACGTGCTGGCCGCACAGCTGCCTGCCGGCACACAGCTCGCCCAGGCCACCGACCAGCTGCTCTTCGGCCTGGGCTTCAAGGGATACATCGATGAGGTGCGCCTCTGGGAGACAGCCCTCACCGACCAGCAGGTCAGCGAGACCTACAACCGCTTCCTCTCGGGCAACGAGCAGGGCCTCGCCGCCTACTACACCTTCGACTCGGGCGTGGAGGAGTATGCCTTCGACACCAGCCACCCCGGCGGCAGGTGGAACAACCACCACACCACGGTGCCCTCGCCCGGCTATCCCCAGGTGTCGGCCGACTGCCTGCCCGACGAGACCGTGCTCTGCTACCGCGGCGTCACCGATGCCAACGGCGAATACCAGATATCGGGCATACCCTTCGTCGGCGAGGGCAGCAACTATCAGGTGGTGCCCGTCTACGGCACCCACGAGTTCTCGCCCGCCAGCACACGCCGCTACGTCAGCCAGCAGAGCCTCGCACACAGCGACGTCAACTTCACCGACAAGAGCTCCTTCAAGGTGCCCGTACAGGCCTACTATGTCTATGGCAACATGCCCGCCGAGGGCCTCTATGTCTATGTCGACGGCGTCATGCAGCACGACGACGACAATAAAAACATACAGACCGACCGCAACGGACATGCCACCGTCAGCGTGCCCATCGGCCGCCACCGCGTGAGCCTCGGCGCACCCAACCACACCATGGCCAACCATGGCTATGCCTGCTCCGTCGCTGCCGTCTCGGACGACGGCAACTGCCGCGTCACACCGCTCTCCGACGACCGCGGATATGTCGACTACCAGTACGACCTCACCGCCTCCACACTCTTCTACGACTCCACCTTCGTGCGCGTGGTGGGACGTGTGGCCGGCGGCAAGGACGAGGCACAGAAACCTGTAGGCTTCTCACAGGGACACGCCAACCTCGGCGCCTACAACATCACCCTCGAACCATCGGTCAACGGCCTCGTCAACGAATCGGAGCGCTATCCCGACATCACCATAGCCCCCGACACCGCCGTTGCCATCGACAGCAAGACCGTCTACCACAAGGCCAATGTCACCGTGGAGACCGACAGCCGCACGGGCGAATACATCGCCATGCTGCCGCCCGTGAGGTGGACGGTGAAGAGCGTCGTCTCGAAGACAGGAGCCATCAGCGACATCGACCTCGAGCGCACCAGCAACTTCATTGCGCCCGACCTCTTGCAGACCAAAGCCGACACCCTCTGGCACGACAACAGCGACAGCCTGCACAACGCACTGGCCGACAGCACCTACGACACCTTCGAGTACTGCGTCCGCAAAGACTACATCCTCTACAACACCCCACAGCTCACCATCACCAACCTGCTGCCCGCCACCAGCGAGGCCGACTCGCTCATGCTCGGCATGGCATGGCTGCCCGTGCAGTATGTCGATGCCGACGAGACCGTCGTCAACGACACCATTGCCATGTGGCGACCCGACGCACCCCACGACGGCACCGCAGCCGCCTACACGCTGGGCTGCCCCGTCTTCAAGACCTCGGAGACCTACCGCATGCGCCTGCGGCTCGTGGAGACCTATGTCAACCACGACACGCAGCAGAGCACAGAGGTGCCCGTGAGAGGCGCAAAGGTCAACATCACCAACAAGTGTGCAAGCACCGTGGCACGACAGCTGGCCACCGGCGACTATGAGATCGTCGACACCCTCAACACCACCACCACGCAGACGGCGGCCGGCACCGCCGACTATGAGTTTACGGCCGGATTCCCCAACTTTTCTGGCGACCACCTCCTGCCCCTCGAGGTGAGCTACGTTGTCAACGGCACCACCTACAGTGCACCCGTCGTCAACGCCTATGTCATCGGCGCCGTGGCCAGCACCGAGGGCAACAACTATCTGGCTGGCATCAAAGGTCCCAACGACATCATCACCGTGCTCTGCGACCCGCCAGGAAGCGGCAGCTCCGCTTACATCGACGAGGGTACGACCATCACCTCAAAACATGCCAATGGGGGGGCGGTGGTGGTTACCACAAACGATACCAAAGAGGCTAGCGTCGGAATGAGGGTTACCCAAATGACGATCACCGGTCCCACTGGACAGGTGACTTTGGACAGTAAGCATGAGCAAATAAGCACAGCGACCATAAAGATTGTTGACACAAAGACAACAAATTGGCAGACGGAAACCACCTGCGTCTTCAACAAGAAGGTGCAGACTGGCACCAATGCAAAGCATGTGGGAGCCATGGGCGATGTGTATATCGGCCACTCCACCAACATCATCTATGCACGCTCGCGCAACCTCTATTTCCGCGATGCTGCCAGCACGGCAGGCGCTGGTATCGTGCTCACATCGCAAAACGGACGTCGTTTCTCGCTCGACAACTACAGCGGCATAGCACAGAAGAACGAGATAGAGTCGGACATTGTCGCCTCGCAGTTTGAGATCGTCAACACCATCATTCCCGACCTCGTCAAGCAGCGCAATGCGCTTGTGCCTGAGTCGCACTATGTGGACGACCTCAGCGAAGAGCCGAAAGCTGCCGTCGACCGCTACACCTACTATGTCAAGAAGTCGAGCCGCGACAAGGAATACTGGGTGCCCGGCAAAGACAACGACTACGTGGTGACGAAGCCGTCGGAACTTACCAAAAACTGTGTGCAAGACTCTGTGAACCTCTACAACCAGTGGATAAAAGGATGGCAGGACGCCATCAGGGCCACAGAGGAACAGAAAGTGAAAACCTTCAAGAGCAGAGAACAGCAACAGGAAAAAATAGGCACCAGTAGTGTCACCTATGGCTATCTGGAAAACCAGACCTTCGACGGTGGAGGTGCCACGGTGTCGAGGTCGCTCAAGTTGTCAGATGTGTCCATGTTCTCCATGAATTACGCCTTAACGACTACCTTTGAGTCAACGGTGAAGGTGGAGTCAGAAGAGTCAGAAGGACAAGTCAAACAAATCAAGACACAGAACGGAGGTGGTGTGAGCGGCAACTACACCCACAACTCCACCTTCTCCGAAAACCAGAGCGTCACAGTGGGCTACACACTGGTCGATGCCGATAACGGCGACCACTTCAGCGTGGATGTCTATCTGCCGTCGGCCTCCGACACAGAGTTTGCCCCCGCGCCCTTTATGTTCTGCACACAGGCCGGACAGAGCCGGTCGCCATGGGAGAAACCGCAGACCTCTATATATTATGTAGACCCGCAGACGAAGAGCCACTACGCCCTCGACGGTGGCACTGAGAACACCGCCGCGCCCTCGGTGACGTGTGCCGAGCACACCCTCACACAGCTGGCCAGCGGCTCCACAGCCACGCTCAAGCTGACACTCGCCAACACCAGCACCTGCACGACGGGATTCAAGCTCATCCCCTTCCAGCTCTTCCTCGAGAACAACCCCGACGGACTCATCGTAGAGGTCGACGGACAACCCCTCTACAACATGCCCATCACCTATCTCGGCCCCGGACAGTCGGTGGAGCGAACCGTCACCATACGACAGGCACGCGCCGACGTGCTCGACTATGAGAAGCTCGTCTTCGTGCTCAGACACTCCGAGATATCGGCACGCGACTCCGTCACACTCCACTTCCAGCCCGCCGCACCCGCCATCTCCATCAAGAACAACGGCAGCAGCGTCATCAGCGCCGAGACATCCAACAAGCAGGTGCTCTTCACCCTCAACGACTACGACACCTGCTACGACCGCTTTGCCGGCATACGCCTGCGATACCGCCCGCAGGGCGTCGCCGACTGGGTCACACAGAGCGTGCTCATCAACGACTCGAGCCTCTATGCCGGCAAGTATGGCGTGATGCCCGACGTGGCATGGCGAAAGCTCTCGCTCGCACCCGACACCCTGTCGTTCGACATGACGGCACTGCCCGACGGCACCTATGAGGTGTGCGCACAGACATTCTCCATCGTGGGCGTAGACGAGCTCACCAAGGAGAGCAACGTCTGCACGCTGAAGAAAGACACCAAGGCACCCGTCAACCTCGGCACACCCATGCCGGCAGCTGGCGTCTACAGCGCCGGCGACGAGATCAGCATCACCTTCAACGAACCCGTGGACATGAACTCCCTCAACGCCGAGAACTTCTATGTCACGGCGGCACTCAACGATGCCGAGGTGAAGCACCAGAGCGGACTCCACTTCGACGGCACCACACCCGCCAAGACCTCGAGCCGCATCAACATCCTCGGAAAGAAGCGAGGTGTGGGACTCTGGTACAAGCCCGTCACCGGCAAGCGCAGCTGTCTGCTCAGCCAGCGCATGACCAGCATCAACGGCGAGCAGGTGCCCTTCAAGGTGTGGTATAACGCCGACGCCACACTCTCCGTCGAAGCCAACGGACAGACCTTCACCTCCACACGCAAGGCCAACGCCGCCGACGGCACCGCCGAACAAGACTGGATGTACCTCATACTGCTCAACGACGCACAGCAGCGCACCATAGCGCTCTACAACATGTTTGGCACCAGCAACACCGACCAGAGCACATTCATCGACGAGAACCTCGCCGACACATGGGCCATTGCCGACGAGGATGCCAACATGCCGCTGTGGGTGGGCGGCTCGGCAGCCGGCGACGAGTGTCATGCCGACATGGAGGGCCTGGTCATCTACGACGACGAGGCCACCTTCGAGACCATCTATGGCGGCAAGGACAGCAAGCACGCCGCCAACGTGCGCGGCCTGGAGGCCTACTGGCCCATGGACGAGTGCTACGGCTACACGGCCTACGACCGCGTGCGGCAGCGCAACCTCACCGTCAGCGGCAACGACAACTGGTATAACCCCACCGACAACTATGCGCTGAGGCTCAACGGCACATCACAGTATATGAAGATATGCACCGACCACGATGCCGTCGGCAAAAACGACGACTATGTGGTGGAACTGCTCTTCCGCACAGCCCAGAAGAAGCCCGGACGGCACATGACGCTCTTCAGCAACGGATGGGGCGGCGAGGGCACCACCGAGGAGCCTGCCAACGTCGCCGACCGCATGTCGCTGGCACTCAATGCCGACGGTGCGCTGGAGCTCAACGCTGCCGGAAAGACCTACACCATGGGCACCGCCTACGACGACAACAGCTGGCACCACCTGGCACTCAACGTGCACCGCGATGCCTATGCCACCGTCTCCGTGGACACCGTCGACATCAGCAACACCTGCCTCATCGCCGGCAACGCCCTCGGCGCCTTCTCCAACTCGTTCATGACGCTCGGAGCACGGCGCTACCGTGTGGCCGACCGCGACACGTTCGACGTGGACGACTTCTTCGAGGGCGACATCGACGAGGTGCGCATCTGGGATGCCAACAAGACGGCCATCAGCGTCAACCGCAACGTGTCGTCGCACCTCACCGGAAACGAACCCGGTCTGGCTGCCTACTATCCCTTTGAGCACACCACCATCGTGGCCAACCAGAACAAGACGCAGCCCTACCTCGGCGACTGCGTTGCCGACAGCACACGGCGCGACGCCATGCCCACCGTCTACGGCTACGACGCCGCCGCCACCGACGAGCGCCTGGCGGCTGCCGTCACCACGGCGCAGGGGGCACGCCTCAAGTCGGCCGACTTCATGAGCCGCATCGACGTCAGCTGGGAGGCCGACCTCGTCAAGAAGAACAAGATCGTGTTCTCCTTCCCCGACAACGTCAGCGATGCACGGCTCCACCACACCACCGTCAACTTCTCGGTGCGCAACGTCAAGGATGAGGCCGGCAACTTCATGGCGCAGCCCGTCGACTGGAACTTCTACACCGACCTGCGCGACCTCTACATCATGTTGCCCACCAGCGACATCACGCAGCAGCTCGGCACCAGCCAGACCGTCACCGCGTCGATCGTCAACATGTCGGCAAACGCCGTCAGCTGGAAGCTCAGCGGACTGCCCGCATGGCTCGAGGTGTCCGAAGACGAGGGCACACTGCCCGCACAGAGCACAGCGCTCGTCACGCTCACCACAAAAGCCGCCACCAGCATCGGACGCTACTCGTGCACGCTGAAGGTGGCCTCCGACAACGGTGTGCCCGACGCTGCAGACATCACGCTCAAGGTCATCGGCGACAAGCCCGACTGGAGCGTCACCGACAACGGCTCCGACGAGTGGATGGCGCTGCTCGGCCGACTGAAGATGGGCAACACATGGTGCAACGACGCCGATAACCTCGTGGCGGCCTTCGATGCCGACGGCGTCTGCCATGGTCTGGCGTCGCCCACCTACAGCAAGGAGATGGACACCTACTTCGTCCACATGGACATACAGGGCGGCATGCCCAAAGCCGACAACCGGCTCTACTTCTACGTGTGGGACTCGCAGACCGGACTGACCTACAGCCGCGTGTCGGTGGAGGATGCTGCCGTGGCCAAGACCTACGCACTGCCCTTCGTCGACAAGCAGATACTGGGATCGTTCGTGCAGCCCACCACCATCACCGCCGAGAACCAGGTCAACCAGACCATCATGCTCAAGAAGGGATGGAACTGGGTGAGCCACTGGATACAGCCGGCCTCCGACAACATCAATGAGGTGTTTGCGCTCGACAAGGGCGTGGTGACGGCCATCAAGCGACGCACCAACAACGGCACCGACCTCACGCTCCGACCCGAGGAGAGCTATCACCTCTATGCCGAGCAAGACGGCGACCTCTTGATCGACGGCGCCATCATCGACCCCGACACCGTCGAGGTGACGTTCAAGAATGCCGCTGTCAACAAGAGTGGGGTGGCATGGGCTTGGCTGGGCTATCCTCACAGCACCAGCATGACGCTGCAGGAGGCTTTTGCCGACTTCAAACCTGTCGTGGGCGACATCATCAAGAGCCAGACGGCCTATGCCATGTACAACGGATATGCATGGGTCGGACGACTCACCTACCTGGCACCCGGCACTGGCTATCTCTATGGTTACCACGGCACCGCATCTTGCAAGTGGCACTTCCCTGCCTCGAAGGTGCAGCAACCCGACAACATGACGGCCGCACGGGTGGCTGCCATGCCCTCGCGCCAGCGATTCAGCAGCAACCCCTATGCCTACAGCGGCAACATGACGGTGCTCGGCGACCTGCGTGTCGACGGACTGACCGGCGCCGGATGGCAGGTGGCAGCCTTCGTCGACGGCATCTGCCGCGGATGGGCACCGGCCGACTCTGCCGGCCGACTCTATCTCACGCTGGCCGGCGACAGCCAGGGCCGCGTGACCTACCGCGCCTGCGATGCCCGCACGGGCAACGTCGTGGCGGTGGACCTCGAACATGCCTATGCCGACAACGCCATGCTCGGCTCATGGGCAGCACCGGCTGCGCTCAGCGCCGCCACGGCCAGCCACTATGCGCTCGACGTGGATCCCTGGGCCTATGAGGACTACACCTACGTGACGGCCACCGTGCAGACGGCTGCCGGAGAGGCTTACCCCAACGACTATGAGCTCGCGGCCTACTGTGGCACCGAGTGTCGGGGCGTGGCAGCCGGCAAGGCAGGCCAAAAGTGTGCCATCGCCATCTATGGCGCTGCCGGCGAGACCTACACCTTCCGACTCTGGGACAAGACGACGGCCACCGAACTGCTGCTCGACGGCACCAAGGCCTATGATGCCAACACGCCGGTGCAGAACATCACGCTGCGCGTGTCGACCACAGGCATCGAGGGCATCGAGAGCGACGACGACCACCGCTGGTATGACACCAAGGGCTACCGCTACGGCCGCAAGCCCAACCAGCCGGGTGTCTACATCAAGGACAACCAGGCCGTGACGCTGAGAAAATAACACACACACCATCTTATCCGTAACATCATGAACAAACCTATCGTGAGAATCATACATAGGACGGTGGCGGCTCTGGTCGTCCTGGCATGCGCCTGCATGCCGGGACGGGCCGCCGACACCACCACCGCCGACAACGGCACCGTCACGGGCTCCTGCGGCTCGTGCACCTACACGCTCACCGCCACCGGCGTGCTCACCATCGGCCCGGGCGAGTGGGTGGGGTGGGGCAGCGACGCCGATGCGGCTGCGCCCTGGCTCACACAACCCGAGATGATCACCGAGGTCTACATCACCGACGGGGTGAAGGCCGGTACGGCCGAGGGCATGTTCCGGGGGTGCACGAACCTGACGCTGCTCGACATCCGTGGACTCGACATCAGCGGCGCGTCATCGGTCGCCGACATGTTTGCCGGCTGCCCCTTCCCCATGGCGCTCTGGCTGCCGGCCGGCTTCCACACCGCCGACGGCACCGTGCCCACCTTCGCGCAGCCTGCCGACGGATGCCGCATAAAGGCGGTGGGGCAGGGCTCCGCGCTCATGCCGGCGGGTGCATCCTATGCCTCGCTCGACGCATGGCACAAGGCGGTGGCCACAGCGGTCACAGCGCAGGCCTTCGTGCTGACACGCAAGCTGGACCTGGGCACCTATGCCCTCGACAAGGAGTCGGGCATGGGCACGCTCTACTACCCCGTGCCCTGCGAGCTCGAACAGGACGACAACGTCATGGCGCAAGCCTACACCGTGACGGGTGTGGGTGCCGACAATGTGGTGACGATAAAGGAGATCAAGGGCACGGAGATTCCGGCTTACACGCCTGTGCTGCTCCACAAGGAGGACGGGGGCGACTTCGTGTTGCCGCCGTCGGACACGGAGGTCAGCATGGCGCCCGTGGCGGTCACGCAGACGGATAACCTCATGGTGGGGTGCAACAATGCCTTCACCATCGGCCCGTCGCTGACGGACGGTGAGGACGCTTCGGCCAGCTCACCGTCGCAGTATGTCATGCAGAAGATCTCGGGGCGCGTGGCTTTCCGCCGTGTGGCCAAGCCCTACCGCACCAAGCAGTTCAGGGCTTATCTGCAGCTCGCCGCACAGCCCAACGGGGCCAAGGCGCTCGCGCTGCCCGACAATGTTGCCGACGGCCTCCTGCTGCCCACAGCGGCCGACGTGCCTGCCGGCCAGCGCGGCATCTATGACCTGCAGGGCCGCCGGGTGACCACCATGCTGCCCGGACACCTGTATGTCGTCAACGGACGCAAGGTGTGGGTGGAGCCCGCACACTAACAGGAATGCACCATGGCCCCAAGCCTCATCGGGCATATCATTATGGGGCTAAATGGTCATGGCCCAAGCCTTATACCCCAATGCATTAAGAACAACATCACTATGAAGAAAAGAACATACACTGCCCCTGTCGCTGAGTCTCTCCTTGTGGAGGCTGCTCCGCTGCTCGCCGCATCTCCATCAGAGAAACCCACCCATTGGCCGCCCGAAGTGGACCCCGATGAAGAGGCCGACGACAGCGAGATGATGTAGGCATTTTTTGGGGGGGCAGTCTTTAATCTGTATACGACGCGGGCTGAACCCAACGTTCGGTAACATGGGCTGCCCCCACTGGTCGACGACGCGGGCTGAAAGCCCAGCAATTCCCCAGCCCAGGGCAGC
>CAVAXH010000067.1:0-12806 GCA_963592505.1 Bacteroidaceae bacterium | reverse complement strand
TCGACGAGAACGACTGGGAGAACTGGGTGAAGCTCACAGAGCGCATCGGTGGCCGCTGCCAGCTCGTGGGCGACGACCTCTTCGTGACCAACACCAAGTTCCTGCAGAAGGGTATCCAGATGGGTGCCGCCAACTCTATCCTCATCAAGGTCAACCAGATCGGTTCGCTGACTGAGACCCTCGAGGCTATCGAGATGGCTCACCGTCACGGCTACACCACTGTGACTTCTCACCGTTCAGGCGAGACTGAGGACACCACCATCGCTGACATCGCTGTGGCTACAAACTCTGGCCAGATCAAGACCGGTTCGCTGAGCCGCACAGACCGTATGGCCAAGTACAACCAGCTCATCCGCATCGAGGAGCAGCTCGGCGACGCCGCTCAGTATGGTTACACCAAGCTGAAGTAAGCGTCCTCTCCTGTTTGAGGTTTCAACAACCCAACCATAGACGGCCCGCGCAGACACCATTGCCTGCGCGGGCTTTTTGTTCCTCCCCGCCGTCCTCAAAGCCACCGGACAACAGCGAAACGATCAAAAGTCGTAGCACAAATATCAATTCTTCTTGCGCCCGACAACCAATTATTTTGTACTTTTGCGGACAAAGAACTAAAAACACAATGACAACCATGGAAAAAAGCATTCTCGAAGGGCGCGAAGCCTTAAAGACGGAGATCTACAAGATAGCCGAAGTGGCCGGATACCTCTGGCAGAACGGATGGGCCGAGCGCAACGGCGGCAACATCACGGTCAACATCACCGACTATGTGGACGATGCCGTGAGAGCCCTCCCCGCCATCTCCGACGTGAAGCCCATAGGCGAGACACTGCCCCACCTGAAAGGCCAGTATTTCTTCTGCAAAGGCACGGGCAAGCGCATGCGCGACCTGGCCCGCTGGCCCATGCAGAACGGCAGCGTGATACGCATTCTCGACGACTGCGCCTCGTATGTCATCATTGCCGACAACCCCGTGATGCCCACCTCCGAACTGCCGTCGCACCTGGCCGTTCACGACCGCCAGATCGAACTGGGATCGGGCTATAAGGCCACCGTGCACACCCACCCCATCGAACTCGTGGCCATGAGCCACAACGACCGTTTCCTGGGACGCGACGTGCTGAGCCGCCTGCTGTGGAGCATGATCCCCGAGACCAAAGCCTTCTGCCCGCTGGGCCTCGGCATAGTGCCCTACTGCCTGCCCGGCAGCGTCAAGCTGGCCCACGACACCCTGACCGAACTCGAACACTACGACGTGGTGCTCTGGGAGAAGCACGGCGTGTTTGCCAAGGGCACAGACGTCATGGATGCCTTCGACCAGATCGACGTGCTGTCGAAGAGTGCCAAGATCTACCTCGACTGCAAGGCCATGGGATACGAGCCCACAGGCATGAGCGACGAGCAGATGGCCGAGATGACACGCGCCTTCAACCTGCCGAGATAAACCGGCACCCGCGCAGCACCAACCCGCCCGCTGTGCGCACGCACACAGCCGCTCCCTTATGCACAAAACCCCACGTTTGTGCACAAAGGAGCGGTTTTTGTGTATTTTTGTTTGGCAGGCAAGTAAAATATGTGTATATTTGCGCCCATATTCCGGAAATATCACAATATTATATATATCATTTATATGAAATTGAAAATTGTTGTGCTTGCCAAGCAAGTACCCGACACAAGAAACGTGGGCAAGGACGCCATGACTGCCGAAGGCACCGTCAACCGCGCCGCACTGCCCGCTATCTTCAATCCCGAAGACCTTAACGCTCTGGAGCAGGCCCTCCGCATCAAAGACCAGAACCCCGGCACCACAGTGACCATGCTGACCATGGGCCCGCCCCGTGCCGGCGAGATCATCCGCCAGGGCCTCTACCGTGGTGCCGACGACGGATTCCTCCTCACCGACCGCAAGAGCGCAGGTGCCGACACGCTCGCCACCTCTTATTTCCTCTCACAGGCCATCGCCAAGATCGACCGCGAGCTGGGCCATGTGGACCTGGTGCTCGGAGGACGACAGGCCATCGACGGCGACACCGCTCAGGTGGGTCCGCAGGTGGCACAGAAGCTGGGCCTCAACCAGGTGACCTACGCCGAAGAGGTCGTGAAGATCGAAGACGGCAAGGCCACCATCCGCCGACACATCGACGGAGGTGTGGAGACCGTCGTGGCTCCCCTGCCCGTGCTCATCACCGTCAACGGCACGGCAGCCCCCGCACGCCCCTGCAACGCCAAGCGCGTCATGAAATACAAGTATGCCACCTGCCCCATGGAGCGCAAGGGCGACGAGCCCTGGACAAGCCTCTACGACGAGCGTCCCTACCTCACGCTGGGACAGTGGAGCATTGCCGACTGCGGTGCCGACTATGAGCAGTGCGGACTGGCTGGCTCGCCCACCAAGGTGAAGGCCGTGCAGAACATCGTGTTCCAGGCCAAAGAGAGCAAGACGCTCACCGGCAGCGATGCCGACGTGGAGAGCCTCATCAAGGAATTGTTGGACGAAAAGATTATTGGCTAAGCAGACTATGAACAACGTTTTTGTATATTGCGAGATTGAAGGCTCTACCGTAGCCGAAGTTTCTCAGGAATTGCTCACCAAGGGCCGCAAACTGGCCAACCAGCTGGGCGTTGACCTCCACGCCGTGGTGGCAGGAACAGACATCAAGGGCAAGGTGGAAGACCAGATACTGCCTTACGGCGTCGACAAGCTCTTTGTCTTCGACGCTCCGGGCCTCTTCCCCTACACGTCGGCACCCCACACCGACATACTCGTCAACCTCTTCAAGGAGGAGAACCCGCAAGTGGCACTGCTCGGTGCCACCGTCATCGGACGCGACCTCGGCCCCCGCGTGTCATCGTCGCTCACCAGCGGACTCACCGCCGACTGCACACAGCTCGAGATCGGCGACTATGACGACAAGAAGACCGGCAAGCACTACGACAACCTGCTCTACCAGATCCGTCCGGCATTCGGCGGCAACATCGTGGCCACCATCGTCAACCCCGACCACCGGCCTCAGATGGCCACCGTGCGCAGCGGTGTCATGCAGAAAGCCCTCTACGAGGGTCAGGCCAAGGGTGAGGTGACCTACCCCGACGTGGCCAAGTATGTGCCCGAGGTAGACTATGTGGTGAAGGTCATCGACCGCCACGTGGAGGCTGCACGCAACAACCTGAAGGCTGCTCCCATCGTGGTGGCCGGCGGCTACGGCATGGGCAGCAAGGAGAACTTCGACCTGCTCTTCCAGTTGGCCAAAGAGCTCCACGGTGAGGTGGGCGCCAGCCGCGCCGCCGTCGACGCCGGATGGGTGGCTGCCGACCGACAGGTGGGACAGACGGGTGTCACCGTGCATCCCAAGGTCTACATCGCCTGCGGCATCTCCGGCCAGATACAGCACATCGCCGGCATGCAGGACGCCGGCATCATCATCTCGGTGAACAACGACCCCGACGCCCCCATCAACAAGATTGCCGACTACGTCATCACGGGCAACGTGGAAGAGGTGGTGCCGAAGATGATAAAGTATTACAAACAGAACTCTAAATAAAAACCCTGACATATCATGGCAAACTATTATAGCGATCATCCCGAGATAGAATTTCATCTCAACCATCCGCTGATGGAGCGCATCGTCGAACTGAAGGAGCGCAACTATGCCGACAAGGATCAGTTCGCCGACGCCCCCGTATGCTACGACGACGCCATCGAAAACTACAAGCGTCTGCTCGACATCACGGGCGACGTGGCTGCCAACATCATCGAGCCCAACTCGGAAAGCGTAGACCTCGAAGGTCCGCATCTCGAGAACGGCCGCATGATCTATGCCAGCAAGACCTATGAGAACCTCGACGCCACACGCAAGGCCGGTCTCTGGGGCATCTCCATGCCCCGTCGCTTCGGCGGTCTGAACGTGCCCAACACCGTGTTCTCCATGCTCTCCGAGATCATCTCGGCTGCCGATGCCGGCTTCCAGAACGTGTGGTCACTGCAGAGCTGCATCGACACGCTCTACGAGTTTGGCTCTGAGGAGCAGAAGCAGAAATACATACCCCGCATCTCCGAAGGCGAAGGCATGTCGATGGACCTCACTGAGCCCGATGCCGGTTCTGACCTGCAGCACGTCATGCTGAAGGCCACACAGGATGCCGACGGCACCTGGCGCCTCAACGGCGTGAAGCGCTTCATCACCAACGGCGACTCGGACATCCACCTCGTGCTGGCACGCTCTGAGGAAGACACACGCGACGGACGCGGCCTGTCGATGTTTATCTACGACAAGCGCGACGGCGGTGTCACCGTGCGCCACATCGAGCACAAGCTCGGCATCCACGGCTCGCCCACCTGCGAGCTGGTGTTCAAGAACGCCAAGTGTGAGCTCTGCGGCGAGCGCCGCCTGGGTCTCATCAAGTATGTCATGAGCCTCATGAACGGCGCACGTCTGGGCATCGCCGCACAGTCGGTGGGCGTGGAGCAGGAGGCCTACAACGAGGCACTGGCTTACGCCAAGGAGCGCGAGCAGTTTGGCAAGAAGATCATCACCTTCCCCGCCGTCTACGACATGCTCTCACGTATGAAGGCCAAGCTCGATGCCGGCCGCTCACTGCTCTACATGACCGCACGCTACGTCGACATCTACAAGGCTCTCGAGGACATCGCACGCGAGCGCAAGCTCACCCCCGAGGAGCGCAAGGAGATGAAGCAGTACAGCCGTCTGGCCGACGCCTTCACACCGCTGGCCAAGGGCACCAACTCCGAGTATGCCAACCAGAACGCCTACGACGCCATCTCCGTACACGGAGGCTCGGGCTTCATCATGGAGTACAAGTGTCAGCGCCTCTACCGCGACGCACGCATCTTCTCCATCTATGAGGGAACGACGCAGCTCCAGGTGGTGGCCGCCGTGCGCTACATCACCAACGGCACCTACCTCAACATCATCAACGAGATGCTCGCCGACGAGGTATCGGCCGACCTGCAGCCGCTGAAGGCCCGTGTGGCCAAGATGGTGGAGCGCTACGCCGAGGCCGTGGAGAAGGTGAAGGCTTGTGGCAACCAGGCCGAGCACGACTTCCTGGCCCGCCGCCTCTACGACATGACGGGCGACATCGTCATGTCGCTGCTCATCCTGGCCGACGCCACCAAGGCTCCCGAGCTCTTCGCCAAGAGTGCACAGGTCTATGTGCGCGCCGCCGAGGAGGAGGTCATCGGCCATGCTGCCTACGTCATGGCCTTCGAGGCCGACGACCTCAACCATTTCGACCCTGCCGCCGAGAAGGCTGCTGAAGAGGAGGCTTAACAGAACATAAGATTATAGAACAAAACATAAGATAACAGACCGCAAGTGCGATCCATACGTGGTCGTGTTATCAATAGCCAGAGAGAGTGCCAAGGAACAGAAATCCTTGGCACTCTCTTTTCGTTTTTTCATCCGCCTCACACAGCGGCAGGCAGGAGTCACGATAGCCCCTGCCTGCAATGGGCGCCCCTGCCTCCCCCAGCAGGGGCAGCCCGCCCCTATTGCTGCAACACGCGCATGTCGGCCAGATGCTTTCGTATCATCTCGTCCACTTCCTGATATGACATGCTGCGGTTCACGCTCCGGGGAGTTTTCTCGTCTTCGTGTTTCATCGTCTTGTGTCGGTTTGGTGAGTTGTCTGCCATGCTGATGACATGGTCTTCACGTTGCAAAGAAATGAAAGTTTCAGCTAACCATATAGGATATTTTTATCAAAATGTGGCCAATATCTTTCACACACCCATAAATGTCTGCTATATAATGGACTAACATGAAAAAAAGACACTGAACATTAACGGTAAATTACACTTTTTATATAAATTTGCATTATCATCTCCCCACGATAGCAACACTACAACCCAAAACACGATGAAAAAACATATCACATATATCGTCGTCACATTGTCTGCACTGACTGCGCTATTGGCGGTGTCGTGCACACACCGGCCGCAGCAGACCGACTTTCCGAGGCTGAGGGCAGCCGCCGACAGTGCCACACATGCCGTCGACGACACCACCCAGTTGCGCAAGCTCGCACTGCAGTATCGGAATGACAAAAATGCCGTCGGCGAGATGATGGCCTATAAGCAGTGTGGCAAGATGTTGCGTGAGAACAACTGCTACCAGGAGGCCATCGACTGCCATCAACGCGAGTTCACGCTGGCCAAGCAGCTGCACGACACCATCGACATGGTGCAGGCCCTCAACAACATCGGAACCAACTTCCGGCGGCTCGGCATTCTCGACGAGGCCACCAACTTCCACTACCGTGCGCTCTCGCTCTCCAACGAGTATAGCGACAAAGACGACCGCGTGGCAAAGAAAAACAAGGTGGTGTCGCTCAATGGCATCGGCAACATCAGCCTGACGCTCAACGACAGGCAGACGGCCGACTCCGTGTTTCGGGCAGCACTGGCCGGAGAGACCGAACTGGGCAGCGAACTGGGACGCGCCATCAACTATGCCAACCTCGGTGCTCTCTTTGAGGAAGAAGGGCAGACCGACTCGGCATGGGCCTATTACCGCATGTCCATGAAGAGCAACGTGGCGGCACACTCGGATCTGGGCATATCGCTCTGCTACAACCACTTCGGACGACTGCTGGAGAAGGCCGGAAAGACCCAGCAGGCCATCACGCAATACCAGAAGGCCTACGCGCTGATGGAGAACAACAGCGACAAGTGGCACTGGCTGGAGTCGTGTCTGGCCCTGGCGCGTGTCTATGTGGAGACAGGGCAGCACGACAAGGCCACAGGCTATCTCACCAAGGCGCTCGCCGAGGCCAAAAACCAAAACTCCATAGAGCATCTCTCGGAAGTGTACCACCTGTTATACCAGATATATAAAAAGGAGAACAACTACCGCATGGCGCTGGAGAGCTTCACCCTGTACAAAGAATACGGCGACAGCGTGAACAACGAGAAGAACCTGGTGCACATGCAGAACGTACGCGTGAAATACGAATACGAACGCCACCGGAAGGAGTTTGACACGCTGAACCAAAACTACCAGACGGAGCGCACCCTGAAGCGCGCAGGCATACTCTCAGCCGTCAGCATCGCCCTGTTCTCGGCCATCACCATGCTGTTTCTGTGCTATGCCATCAAGTCCAGGAAACACAAGCAGAGGCTGATGGCGGAAAACGAGAAGGCCATGGCCGCCTTTTTCACCAACATCACCCACGAGTTCCGCACACCGCTCACCGTGATACTGGGGCACGCCGACCGCATGTGCAAAGGACTGACCACGGGCGACCAGATTGCCGACGCAGGCCGGGCCATAGACCGGCAAGGACACCGGCTGCTCGCACTCATCAACCAGATCCTGGACATCTCACGCTTCAAGGCCAAGGCGGCCCCCGAGGAGTGGTGCCAGGGCGACATTGCAGCCTACATAGCGATGGTGCTCGACAGCTTCACCGCCGTTGCCGACGCACGCAACATAGAGATCGTGTATGCACCGAAGCAGGCGCCGATGACCATGGACTTCGTGCCCGACTACATACAGAAGATCGTGTGCAACCTCCTGTCTAACGCCATAAAATACTCCACCCCCGACAGCAACATCCTGGTGACGACAGCCATCGACGACAACACGTTCACCCTGCGTGTGGCCGACTTCGGCATAGGCATGTCGGAGGACGACCAGAAGCATGTCTTCGACCTCTTTCACCAGAACAACGACAACCTGCGCAGCATGGGGTCGGGCATCGGACTGGCGCTCGTGAAACAGATCGCCGACCGCCTGCAAGGAACGGTCGCCGTGGAGAGTCTGCTGGGCAAAGGCACGGTGTTCACCGTCTGCCTGCCTGTCACCAGCACACAGGAGGCAAAGCTGCAGGCCACACCGGCAGTAAGTCCACAGACGGCAAACGAAGCCTTGTCACTGGCGGAGCCGGCAGACCTGGCATCCGACGACGACGGGCAAGGCCCTCACGACTCGCGGCCCGTGGTGCTGATCGTGGAAGACAACCATGATGTGGCCGAATACACCCACCTCTGCCTGAAGGACAAGTATGTGGTGAAATTTGCCGAAGACGGAAAGGACGGACTGGAGAAGGCGCAGCAACTGGTGCCCGACGTCATCATCACCGACCTGATGATGCCCGTCATGGACGGCCTGCAGCTCTGTGCCGCCGTGCGACAGTCGGACATTCTCAGCCACATACCGGTGGTGATGGTCACAGCCAAGAACACCGACCGCGACCGACTGACCGGTCTCACCACAGGCGCCGATGCCTACATCAGCAAGCCGTTCAACGCCAACGAACTGACCATCAGCATCGACAACATGCTCCGCCGGCAAAGGATGATGCGCGAGAAATACTCGCAAGCCGTGGAGAAGAAAGACGAGAAGCCCGAGCAAGAACTGCAACCGAAGGAACGCGAGTTTCTGGAGAATCTCACACGTGTCGTCACAGAGACCATGCCGAGCGGCAATCTGTCGGTAGACAGCATTGCAGCCAAGCTGTGCATGAGCGGACAGCAGATGCGCCGCAAGCTAAGCGCCATAACCGGCGAGACACCAGCCTTCTACATCCGCCGCATACAGATGCAGACGGCAAAGGCCATGATGGATAGCAACCCTGACACACCCGTCAACGAGGTGGCACGCAGCGTGGGCTACTACGACATGTCGCACTTCACCCGTGTGTTCAAATCGATGTACAACATCACACCGACACAGTACAAGGGCGGTAATCTATAAACCCGCCCTAAAACTGAAGCACGCGGCTGATGACCGCCACGTGTGATGATGCCTTCCACACCATGACACCGGCAAAATGCACGGCGCGAAAAGAAAATGGATGAAAACATTTCGTGCTCCGTGCTATTTGCTGTATCTTTGCATACATGAAATCACTGAGAGAACTCTACCGCATCGGCAAAGGCCCTTCGTCGAGCCACACCATGGGCCCACAGAAGGCCGCACAGATATTCGCATCCCAAAACCAGGGGGCACAGTCGTTCAGCGTGACACTCTACGGCAGTCTGGCCGCCACAGGCAAGGGCCACATGACCGACGTGGCCATCGAGGAGGTGCTGCAGCCTCTGGCACCCACCACCATCACGTGGCGCCCCGACGTGTTTCTGCCCTTCCACCCCAACGGCATGACCTTTGAGGCCACACACGCCGACGGCCGCCCCACCACCTCATGGACCGTCTACAGCATCGGCGGAGGAGCTCTCTCCGAGGGCGACCATCCCACGGGCGTGCTGCCTTCGTCGCCCGACATCTACCCGCTCACCCTGCTCACCGACATACAGCACTGGTGCGACGACCACGGACGCGCCTACTGGGAGTATGTCAAGGAGTGTGAGGCTCCCGACATCTGGGACTACCTGCAGGAGGTGTGGCAGGCCATGAAGAGCAGCGTGGAGCACGGCCTCGACCAGGAGGGGGTGCTTGCCGGACCGCTCAACCTGCAGCGCAAGGCATCCAACTACTACATCAAGGCCAAGGGCTACCGCCAGAACCTGCAGACGCGCGGACTGGTCTACGCCTACGCGCTGGCCGTGAGCGAGGAGAATGCTGCCGGCGGCACCATCGTCACCGCGCCCACCTGCGGCTCGTGCGGTGTGATGCCCGGCGTGCTCTACCACCTGGCCCGCAACCACGACTTCACCGACCGCAAGATCCTCCACGCGCTGGCCACCGCCGGACTGATAGGCAACATCGTGAAGGAGAACGCCAGCATATCCGGCGCCGACGTGGGCTGCCAGGGCGAGGTGGGCGTGGCCTGCGCCATGGCCTCGGCTGCTGCCTGCCAACTGTTTGGAGGCAGTCCGTCGCAGATAGAGTATGCCGCTGAGATGGGTCTGGAGCACCACCTCGGCATGACGTGCGACCCCGTGTGCGGACTGGTGCAGATCCCCTGCATCGAGCGCAATGCCTTTGCCGCCACCCGCGCCCTCGACGCCAACCTCTACGCCTCGTTCAGCGACGGCAAGCACCGTGTGACGTTCGACCGCGTGGTGAAGGTGATGAAAAAGACAGGCCACGACCTGCCGTCGCTCTACAAGGAGACGGGCGAGGGTGGACTGGCCGACCAGTCGCTCATTTAACTTCACACTCCCATCCCCATGCGCAAACTTGCCTTTCTGCCCCTGCTGCTCGTGGCTGCACAGACGGTCACCGTGTCGTGCCGCATGGCACCCACCCAAGACGATGGCGACACCGTAGCCGCCAGCGAGTTTTATCCGCCCGACACAGCGGCCCTGCACAGGGCGGCTGCCAAACGGGCAGCAGCCATGGCAGCACAGCCCGACAGCCAGGACATCTTCGTCATCGGACCGGCCTCCACACGCCACGAGGTGCAGTTGGTGAGCTATCCCTCACACCGCGACTCTGCGCTCTACGCCAAGAGCCGTCGCATCCGTGTGCGCGGCAATGCTGACGTGGGGCATGTGGTGCGTGCCGTGTTTTCCGCCAATGCACAGGGCGACACCATCGTCACCCGCATCACCGAACTGAAGGAATACGGTGAACAACAGCCCTTGCCATAGGGAAGGGATGGCCGGGATGAGAGGATGACGGGCGAGCCCTTTCACACCGCCCCGGCAATCGCTCATGGGTGCTGGGGACCGCGTGTTTATTTTTTCATAAATCTTGCGTAAACATACTTGTTTTTTCATTAACTTTGACACCGAAACAAGAAAACAAGTATGCCTTATGCCTATCTCCTCTTTTGATGAACTGGTGGCCCATCTGAAAACACTGCGGCCACAGAAACGGGTGGCTGTGGTATGCCCCTCCGACGAGTCGACACGCCAAGCGCTGGCCCTTGCCCAGCAGGCTGACATCGCTGTCCCCCTGCCCTTCAGTGCCGACGATCCGGCCGAGGCGGCCCGGCAGGCCGTGGAGGCTGTGCGGCGGGGTGAGGCCGACGTGCTCATGAAGGGCTTTGTGAACACCGACGTATTGCTGCGGGCCATCCTCAACAAGGAGACCGGACTGCTGCGCCACGGCAGTGTGATGACCCATATCGCCATGGCCCAACTGCCCGACTATCCCAAACTGCTACTTTTCACCGACTCTGCCGTCATCCCCTACCCCACCCACGAACAACGTGTGGCACAGGTGGGCTATGTGGCACATTTCTGCCACCGTCTGGGCATCAGCCAGCCACGCATAGCCCTCATACACTGCTCGGAGAAGGTCGACGCCCGCAACTTCCCCTACACTGCCCGCTACGACGAGGTGAAAGCCATGGCAGCACAGGGAGCCTTCGGCCCATGCACCGTCGACGGACCGCTCGACCTGAAGACCTCGTGCTCGCCACACAGCATGGCCGTGAAGCACATATCCTCGCCCATCGCAGGCAGTGCCGACGCCCTCGTGTTCCCCGACATCGAAGCCGGCAACTTGTTCTACAAGACCATCACCCTCTTCTGTCAGGCACGCACGGCAGGCGTACTGCAGGGCACGCAGGTGCCCGTGGTGCTGCCCTCGCGCGGCGACTCGGCAGAAGCCAAATTTCTCAGTATATGTCTCGCGTGCTTGTCATAAACCCGGGGTCCACCTCCACAAAGATTGCCGTCTTCGACGACCGTCAGCCCCTGTTTGTCACCGATGTGGCGCACGACCTGCAGCGGCTGCGCCAGTTTCCCACTGTCATGGACCAGTTCGACTTCCGCTGTCAGGTGGTCCTCGAGGAGTTGCAGCGGCGGCAGGTGCCCGTGCTGTTCGATGCCGTCATAGGACGCGGCGGACTGGCACGCCCCGTGAAGAGCGGCACCTATCCCGTCACCCCCGCCATGATAGCCGAGGAGCGGGCCTGTGAGCACCAGCACGCCTGCGACCTGGGCTGCATCATTGCCTACACCATTGCCCGCGGCATACCCGGTTGCCGTGCCTACGTGGCCGACCCCGGCACCACCGACGAGCTGGCACCCGAGGCACGCATCAGCGGATCGCCACAGCTCCCGCGCATCTGCATCTGGCATGCACTCAACCAGAAGGCCATTGCCCGCCGCTATGCCCGCGACCACCACACGCGCTACGAGGACCTGCGCCTCATCATCTGCCATCTGGGCGGAGGCATCTCCATAGCCGCCCACGACCATGGGCAGGCCATCGATGCCAACAACGCCCTCGACGGCGAGGGGCCGTTCTCGCCCGAGCGTGCCGGCACGCTGCCGGCCGCCGGCCTCATCCACCTCTGCTTCGACGGCCAGCACACCGAAGCCGACCTGCTGAAGATGGTGGCCGGACAGGGCGGACTGACCGCCCACCTCGGCACCAACAACATGCAGCAGGTGGAACAGCGCATCATGGCAGGCGACGACCATGCACGGCTGGTGGTCGACGCCATGGTGTGGCACACGGCCAAGGCCATCGCGTCGGAGACGGCCGTGCTCTGCGGTCCGCCCGACGCCATCATCCTCACCGGCGGCATGGCCCACTCCGACTATGTCGTCAGCCGCCTGAAGCAGCGCATCGCCTGGCTGGCCCCCATCGCCGTCTATCCCGGACAAGACGAGATGGCTGCACTGGCCGAATGCGCAATGACTGCGCTCAACAACGGGTAAGCACCGCAACCTGCTCTCTGAGCAAGGATATCATGAAAATCGGCAAGTTATTTTGCGGTCTGCAACATTTTAGGTAACTTCGCAACGGAATAGCATCGTCGAGAACGACATGCAATAGCACTTGCAGCATTCACAACCTTCCAAACGACCCCGAACATGGCATTGAAATTATACCCCATCGGCATACAGACCTTCAGCGAGATTATCAACCGTGACCTGCTTTACGTCGACAAGACAGAATACGTTTACCGCATGACACACATGGGAG
>CAVAXH010000066.1:0-12895 GCA_963592505.1 Bacteroidaceae bacterium | reverse complement strand
GCGTCGTCGACCATTGCTTCAGCCCGCCGAGCACGCTTCCTAAATTCCTAAATTCCTGAAAAAAATCATTTCGTCCTGATGGCGCCTTTGCGGCATGCAGCGGGTCAAATCATGAAATACTCTTCGAGCTCTTTCGCGGCCTTGCCGTCCTCGTTGCTGAGATCCTTGATGATGCGGCCGGTCTCCATGAGCGCCACGTGGGTGCTGATGTCCACGGTGTGCTGCAGGTTGTGGCTGCTGATGAGGATCGTGGCATGCGTGGCGGCGTTGTAGTCCTTGAGCAGCTTCTTCAGCACGTTCTGTCCCGACGGGTCAAGGAAGTTGAACGGTTCGTCGAGGATCACCAGTTCGGGCTGTGTGAACATAGCCGCAATGATACCAATCTTCTGTTTGTTTCCGGCGCTGAAGTCGCGTATGAGCTTCTTTTGTCCGAAGATCTCGCCATGTGTGAGCGGCAGGAACGGCGCAATGGGGTTGTCGGGCGCATCGAGGTGTTGCCAGTCGATGCCTGCCATTCCGTTGGCTTTGGCAATGAAGTCGATGTATTCCTCGGGCGTGAGGAAGTCGATGAGAAACCCCTCGTCGATGAAGGCACCGGTGAGCGGTTTCCAGTCTTCGGAGCGTGCCGGGTCGATGGCCTCGTGAGCGTCGGCACCGGCCAGCGGCCCCTCCCCGTCGCTGTCGTCGGGCGAGGAGGGCTGCCGGTCTGTATGGTTGCCGGAGGGAGCCGCCGGTGTGAGCAGCACCTCTCCGCCTTCTGCTTTCAGCAGATCCAGCATGAGGCGGAACAGGGTGGTCTTGCCGGCGCCGTTGTTGCCCACAAGTCCAAGGATGTCACCATGGTCAACGTGAAACTGCCGTATGTCGACAGCCGTCTTGTTGCCAAAAACCTTCTGTAGTGAGTTGATGTTTACTTGCATGATGCATGATGGATTTGTGGGGCAGGCCTGTCGGCATGCGCGTTATCTCAGGCCCTTACCGTGGCAGTTCTTGAACTTCTTGCCGCTGCCGCAAGGACACGGGTCGTTGGGGCGTGGCATCTTGTCGCGCACCACCGGCTGGTGGCTGGCCTGCTGGGCAGGCTCGCGGGTGTCCTGGCTGGCGGCCTGGCGCTGAGCCTGAGCCTCCTCGTCGAGGTCGGCCTTCTGCTCCTGATAGCGCTGTGCGTGCTGCTCGGGCTGAGCCTCGTGCACCTCCTGCTGCTGCATGATGGGGATCTGTCCGCGCATGAGGAAACTGGCGATGCGGTTGTTCATGTCGTCGATCATGTCGTCCCAGATCTTGGCGCTCTCCAGCTTGAAGATGAGCAGCGGGTCTTTCTGCTCGTAGGAAGCGTTCTGCACGCTGTGGCGCAGCTCGTCGAGCTTGCGGAGGTTCTCCTTCCAGTTGTCGTCGATGATGTGGAGCATCACGAACTTCTCAAACTCCTTGACGATGTTTTTCGCCTCGCTGTCGTAGGCCTCCTTGAGGTTCACGCGGAGCTGCACCACATGGCGGCCGTCGGTGATGGGCACGAGGATATACTCGTACATCTGGCCCTGGTTCTCATAGACCTGCTGTATGACGGGGTAGGCGTCGCTCTGTATGCGGTCGGTCTTGCGCTTGAAGGCGGCCATGGCGTCCTGGAAGGCACGCTCCTCGAGGTCGGCTTTGTTGCCGTTGTCAAACTCCTCCTCGGTGAAGGGCATCTCCATGGAGAGCACCTTCAGGAAGCCCTCCTTCACGCCCTCGTAGTCGTTCTTCTCGATGATGCTCACCACGCGGTCCCAGATGACGTTGGCGATGTCCATGCCGATGCGCTCGCCCATGAGTGCATGGCGGCGCTTCTCGTAGATGACGGTGCGCTGCTTGTTCATCACGTCGTCGTACTCGAGCAGGTGCTTACGTATGCCGAAGTTGTTCTCCTCCACCTTCTTCTGTGCACGCTCGATGCTCTTTGAGATCATCGGGCTCTCGATGCGCTCGCCGTCCTCGAATCCGAGGCGGTCCATGACCTTTGCGATGCGCTCTGAGCCGAACTTACGCATGAGGTCGTCCTCGAGCGACACGTAGAACACCGAAGAACCCGGGTCGCCCTGTCGTCCGGCACGTCCGCGCAGCTGTCGGTCCACACGGCGGCTCTCGTGGCGTGTGGTGCCGATGATGGCGAGACCGCCGGCAGCCTTCACCTCGTCGGACAGCTTGATGTCGGTGCCTCGTCCGGCCATGTTGGTGGCGATGGTCACGGCGCCGAGCATGCGCTCCTCCTGGTGCTTGTTGCCGTCGGCGTCGGCGATGGTGACCATGCCCTTGGTGCTGCGTCCGGCCTCGGCCACGATCTGTGCCTCCTTCTGGTGGAGCTTGGCGTTGAGCACCTGGTGGGGGATGTTGCGCATGCGCAGCATCTTCGACAGGAGCTCGGAGATCTCCACGGAGGTGGTGCCCACCAGACAGGGGCGTCCGGCGTTGCGCATCTCCTCGATCTCCTCGATGACGGCACGGTATTTCTCGCGGTTGGTCTTGTAGACGCGGTCGTCCATGTCGTTGCGGGCGATGGGTCGGTTGGTGGGGATCTCCACCACGTCGAGCTTATAGATGTCCCAGAACTCGCCGGCCTCGGTGCTTGCCGTACCGGTCATGCCGGCCAGTTTGTGGTACATGCGGAAGTAGTTCTGCAGCGTGATGGTGGCAAAGGTCTGTGTGGCAGCCTCCACCTTCACGTGCTCCTTGGCCTCCACGGCCTGGTGCAGGCCGTCGCTCCAGCGGCGTCCCTCCATGATGCGTCCGGTCTGCTCGTCGACGATCTTCACCTGTCCGTCCATCACGACATACTCGTCGTCCTTATTAAACATGGTGTATGCCTTGAGCAGCTGCTGCAGCGTGTGCACGCGGTCGCTCTGCACGGCATAGTGGTTGAGCAGGTCGTCCTTCTTGTCGAGGCGCTCCTGGTCGGACAGGGCTGTCTCGGTCTCGAGCTCCGACAGCTGTGAGGCGATGTCGGGCAGCACGAAGAGGTCTCTGTCGTTGACCTGGCTGGAGAGCCACTCGGTGCCCTTGTCGGTGAGGTCGGCGGAGTTGAGCTTCTCGTCGACGACAAAATAGAGGGGCTCGACGGCCTTGGGCATCAGGCGGTTGTTGTTCTCCATGTAGATCTCCTCCGTCTTCTGCAGGCCGGTCTTGATGCCGTCTTCGGAGAGATACTTGATGAGTGCCTTGTTCTTGGGCAGGGCCTTGTAGGAGCGGAAGAGGCTGAGGAAGCCCTCCTCGAGCAGCTGCTGCGCCTTGTTCTTGTCCTGCTCCTGGCGGCCCTCGGTGATCTTCTGTCGGGCCTCGGCCAGCAGCTCTGTGGCCTGCTTGCGCTGCACCTCATAGAGGCGCTCCACCAGCGGCTGGAACTCCTCATACATCTGGTCGTCGCCCTTGGGGATGGGACCGGAGATGATGAGCGGCGTGCGAGCATCGTCGATCAGCACCGAGTCGACCTCGTCGACGATGGCGAAGTTGTGGCGGCGCTGCACGAGGTCGTTGGGCGAGAGCGCCATGTTGTCGCGCAGATAGTCGAAGCCAAACTCGTTGTTGGTGCCGAACGTGATGTCGGCCTGGTATGCCTTGCGGCGCTCGGGAGAGTTGGGCTGGTGCTTGTCGATGCAGTCGACCGACAGTCCGTGGAACTCATAGAGCGGGCCCATCCATTCAGAGTCGCGCTTGGCGAGGTAGTCGTTGACCGTCACCATGTGCACACCGTTGCCGGTGAGTGCGTTGAGGAAGACGGGCAGCGTGCCGACGAGCGTCTTACCCTCACCGGTGGCCATCTCGGCGATCTTGCCCTGGTGCAGGGCGATACCGCCGAAGATCTGCACGTCGTAGTGCACCATGTCCCACTTGATCTTGTTGCCGCCGGCGGTCCACTCGTTGTGGTAGACAGCCTTGTCGCCGTCGATGGTGATGAAGTCGTTGGCGGGGTTGCCGGCCAGCTCGCGGTCGAAGTCGGTGGCGGTCACCACGATGTCTTCGTTCTCCTTGAAGCGGCGTGCGGTGTCTTTCACGATGCTGTATGCCACGGGCATCACCTCGTTGAGGGCTACCTCGAGGGCCTCGAGCATCTCTTTGTCCTGCTTGTCGATCTCTTCGAAGATAGGCTCGCGCTCGTCGATGGGAGTCTCCTCGATCTTTGCCTTCAGCTCTGCTATCTTCTCCTGGTAAGGCTTTCCGGCATTCTGTATGTATGCCTGGATCTCCTTAGTCTTGCTTCGCAGCTCGTCATTGCTCAGTTTCTCAATGTCGGGGTAGACAGACTTCACCTTCTCCACGAGGGGTTGGATGAGCTTCATGTCTCTTGTTGACTTGTCGCCGAACAAGGATTTTAGAAAATTGTTGAAATTCATTATATGTTATTTTTTGTTTTCTTGTTATTAAGGTGCAAATTTACGGCTTTTTCCCGTAAAAATGCGCCAAATCATGCGTTTAATTGTTGTATGCAGCCGATTAGGGCCCCTTTCGTGGCGTGCAAACGTCAGAACAAAGGTGCCGACGTGCATGCGTTGGGTGCCCTGATGCGTATGGCCTTGGCCACCGTCGGCGCAATGCGGTCGGTCGTGACGGGCGTGGCGATGCGCTGCGCGGCGATCTCCGTTCCCATGAAAATGATGGGGAACGGCACGAAGCCGGCGCGGCTGGTGTAGGTCTCCTGCGTGTCTTCGTTGAGCAGTTTCCATCCCGGCGCCACCTCGATGATGATGTCGCCGCTGAGCGTGATGTTGAATCCGTTTCGGATCTTCAGGATGTCGTTGTTGCCGGCCAGCAGGCGCTCGCTGGTGTAGACGTCGGCCACACCGGCGTTTTGCATCAGAAACTCCTGGCTACGGCTCAGGAGCTCGGACATGCCCACCCGCTTCTGCTCGATGAGCCTGTGGTTGAGGTATATCTGGTTGCCGTAGCACTGCTCCACGAAGCGCCCCTGTCCGTAGATGGCGCTGAGATACATGTTGAGGAGCGAGGCTGTGCGGTTTATGTAGAATGTGCCTGTGGGGATGCGGTACTGGCTGACGCTGACCGACGTCTCGTCGGTGTAGCCCGTGGAGGTGACGACGAAGAGCACCCGGTCGAGGGTGACCTGCTTCTCCACGCCGCTGATGAGGCGCGCCAGCGACGCGTCGAGCTGCATGTAGACGCTTTCCATCTCGGTCTGCCAATGTGTCACGGGCGTGCGGTCGGCCTTGGTGGCCGACAGGTTCACAAACAGCATGTCGGAGATGTCGTCGCGCCCCATGGCCGCCTGTGTGATGGCGTTGAGCGAGGCGTCGATGACGTCGTCGTTGGTGAAGGAGGTGCCGGTGGGGTGCTTGGCGTGCAGCCTGTTGTAGGCCTTGAGCCACTCGGGCAGGCTGTTGCCATAGTAAGACGTGCTCTGCCACTCGCCGTTCTTGTCCATCCAGAAGGCGCCGTTGGCGGCGTGGCCGCCCGACAGGATGGCTGCCTCGCGGTCGGCGGCAAAAGAGTAGACGATGGCCGAGCCGTTGGTGTTGACCTTCAGCTCGTCGCCGACGGTGGAGGTCTTGAGGCGCTCGGCCGAGGTGAACAGGCGCGTGTCGTCCACGCAGACCACCGGCTGCAGCGACTCGCGGTCGAGCCACCGGCTGCTGATGATGCCGTTGTAGAACGGTATGGTGCCCGTCGACAGCGATGCCGTGGCCGACGCTTTGTCGACGGGGCTGAACGCATACGAAGCCCCGTCGTAGACCAGTCCCTCGCTGAGCATCCTGCGGAAGCCGCCCTGCGAGTAGAGTGGGGCGAAGGCTTCCATGTAGTCGGTACGCAGCTGGTCGATGGTCACATTGACGACCAGCCGGGGTGCAAGCTGGAACGCCTGCATCTCGGCCGTGGTGATGGCTGCGATTATGAATGCGATGTATCTCATGCGGCTCTTTGCCTTTTGGGGGTCAGGGTCTTTATGTTTATGCAACATCTCAGCATCAAACATAATGCCAAAATGTTCATGCCTTCAGCATAGTCTTGCCAAATGTTGCCGGCCACGAACACGCCGAGGCATGCCAGCAGCATCTTCCAATACCAGTGGCAACGGTGCTTAACCTGCTGTCTGACTGCCGGATATGCAAAAATGACGGACAAGGGGTTTAACAGCAGTATCTGCAAGTTGGCGTTTACCGTGGGGTGCTGTGAAAAAATCATGGCTGTCAGCACCAGGCCTGCCAAGCCGGTGGCTGCAAGCAGGAGGGCGTCGGCCGGCCAGAACGGCTTTCCGCGCTTGAGCTCCAGCAGGCTGACGAGCGCCACCACCAGGGCAAGGATGCCGAAGAGCAGGCGCGGGCTGACGCTGTCCCAGAGGTCGGCCGTGGCCTGGCCGTCGGCCGGACAGGCGGTGAGCAGCGTGAGGGTGGTGTCCACCAGCTGGCGCCGGGTGCCCTCGGGCGACACGATGACCGCCCGGGCGAAGTCGTGGCGGAGCGTGTCGGGCAGAAACTGCTGCTGCCGCCGCGTGGTGGGGGCGTCGGCCTTTATGCCCAGGAGCAGGTCGTTGCCGAAGCGCGACCACCGGTGGGCCTCGTTCCACTGGTGCACCAGCTGCCGGTAGGAGGGGGTGCTGCTGCTGTCGGCGGCAAACGTGACGGTGCCCTCCAGATGGCCCGTGAGGATGTCGCGGGCACGTGTGGTGCAGTTGTCGTAGAAATAGTTGTATCGGTACACCCGGTTTGCGGGCTCGTAGTTGCGCTCCAGGGCGGCCGCAATGTCGCGGGCCTCTCTGGCTGTGAGGTTGAGGCGCTGCTCGACCACGCCGCGCCCGTGGCGGGCATACTCGGACAGAAACACCGCGAACGGCTCGATGCCCATCTCGTAGTCGGTAAGTCCGAAGACAAAACGCAGCACAAAATTCTTCTGGCCGAAATTGAACATGCCGTAGTTGACGGCCAGGTCGAGGCCGCGTGCAGGCATCTGGAAACGGATGGCGGTGTGGCCGTAGAGGCTCCATACCTCGTTGCCCGGCGAGCAGGTCAGCAGGCTGACCACAATGCTGTCGGTGCCTGCGGGCTGTGCGGCGTCGCTGCCGGCCCGCTCCTGGGCACTGGTTGTTAACGAACTTAAAACAGCCAAGCAAATGGATATGAAAAAGACGCTCAAACGTTTCATGATGCAAAAATACCTTATTATTTCCACTTAACGTGCTTTTATATCGTTTTTTTTCAATACTTTTGCAGATGTATTTTAAATAACGTGAAAGATAAAGGGCGTTGAGCCCTACTTTTTTATGAAGAACAAACATATATTGGCCATCTTTGCGCTGGCACTTTCCTGTGAAGGCGCTTATGCCCAAAGCGGCACGAATTCACCCTATAGTCAGTATGGACTTGGCATCCTGTCGGACCAGACAGCGGGCTTCAACCGCGGTATGAACGGACTGGGGCTCGGCTTTCATGAGCACAACCAGATCAACTTCTCCAACCCGGCATCGTATGCCTCGCTCGACAGCCTGTCGTTTATCTTCGATGCAGGCGTGAGCGGGCAGATCACCAACTTCAAGGAGGGGGGCAACAGGAAGAATGCGCAGAATGCCGACTTCGAATATGTGGTGGCCGGCTTCCGTGCCTTCCGCCATGTGGGTGTCAGCTTCGGCCTTATCCCCTTCACCAATGTGGGCTATTCGTATGCCACCTCCGGCAAGGTGACGGGCGACGACAACACCACGGTCACCAACAGCTACAGCGGCAACGGCGGCATACACCAGGTGTATCTCGGTGTGGGCTGGCAGCCCCTGAAGGGCCTGTCGATAGGTGTCAACGGCAGCTACATCTACGGAGAATACACCAAGCAGATCATCAACAGCTACAGCAACAGCTATGCCAACTCGCTGACCAAGACCTACTCGGCCGAAGTGAGAAACTACAAGGTGGACTTCGGTCTGCAGTACACGGCCCAGCTGACCAAGAAGGACCAGCTCACCCTGGGTCTCACCTATGGCCTGGGCCACAAGATCGGCGGGTCGCCCACCATGCAGATCATCTCCACCAACAACTCGTCGGGCGTGGCAGACACCGCCAGCTTCCCCAAGGCGGGCCAGGCCAACCTGAAGCTGGAGATCCCCACGACCTATGGCGCCGGCTTGATGTACAGCCACAACAACGCCGTGAAGGTCGGCGTGGACTATAGCCTTCAGAAATGGGGCAGCGTGAAGGCACCGTCCTACGAGACGGGCAGCAACGGCGTTACCGAATATGCCATGACCAGCGGATTCTACAAGGACCGCCATAAGCTGACGCTGGGCGCAGAGATATGCCCGCAGGAGTATGGCATGAAGTTCTTGCAGCGCGTGCACTACCGCGCCGGCGTGTCGTATGCTACACCTTATTATATTATAAACGGGCAGGACGGTCCGCGGGAGATCAGCGCCAGCGTGGGTTTCGGCATACCCATTGCCAACAAGTGGAACAACCGCTCGCTGCTCAACATCAGTTGCCAGTGGGTGCAGCAGACTGCCAAGAACTTCATCACCGACAACACGTTCCGCATCAACATTGGCCTGACGTTCAACGAGCGCTGGTTTGCCAAGTGGAAGGTGAAGTAAATAACGGCCGGGAATACTTGTATGGACAGGCGTAGCGGCTATCTTTCATCACGGTGGCTCATTGCTTTGGCAGTGGGCCTGTGGGCCGTGCTGGGCTCGTGCGAACAACCCGTGGAGCACACGGCCGGGGCCGTCAACGACCGCGACTCGGTGCCGGTGATGGTCAGCTATGGGGTCAACACGCTGATTTCCGACTCGGGCGTCATCAAGTATCGCATCGTCACCGAACGGTGGGAGGTCAACCAAAACAAGAAGCCTTCGCGGTGGTATTTCGACAAAGGCGTGTTTCTCGAACAGTTTGACGAGAAATTCCAGATAGAGGCATACATACAGTGTGACACGGCATACTACTTTGACCAGCAGCGCCTTTGGGAGCTGCGCTCACGCGTGCGCATACTCACCAAGGACGGCCTGCGCTTCTCAAGCGAACAGCTGTATTGGGACGAGATACGCCACGAGCTCTACTCCTACACGTTCTCACGCCTGGTCACCCCCGAGCGCACACTCCAGGGCACCTATTTCCGCTCCGACGAGCGGATGACCAAGTACTATGTGTCCAACTCAAAGGGATCGTTCGACCGCAACGATGTCGGAGGCACAGAGCAGCCGGCAACCGATTCGGCCCGCATGTCGCAAGACTCGCTGCTGATGCAGCAGCGCGAGCGGATGGTGCCCTATCGTAACAATTAAAATCTCAATCGTCATTTTGGAACAAGCAGTTGGTTTATCGCAGATTATAGAAATCCTTGTAACGATGGTCTTGAGTGCCTTCTTCTCGGGCATGGAGATCGCATTCGTTTCCAGCAACAGGATGTTGGCGGAGATGGACAAGGAGAAGCACGGCGTATCGCAGAGGCTCATCTCGTTCTTTTACCGGCATCCCAATGGCTTCGTGTCTACCATGCTGGTGGGCAACAACATCGTGCTTGTCATCTACGGCATCTTGTTTGCCGACATCTTCGACCACACGCTGTTTGCGGCATTCGACCCCGCCACACGCGTCGTCCTCGACACCGTGGCCTCGACAGTGGTGGTGCTCTTCACGGGCGAGTTTCTGCCGAAGAGCTTTTTCAAAAGCAGCCCCAACCTGCTCTTGGCACTCTTTGCGCCGCTGGCCTTCGTGTTCTATGTGGTGCTCTGGCCCATCAGCAAGTTTGCCACACTCATCTCGCGCATGCAACTGCGCATGGTCGGCATCAAGATGACCGACGAAGACGATGGCGACGGGTTCACCAAGGTCGACCTCGACTATCTCGTGCAGTCGTCTATCGACAATGCACCCAGCGACGAAGCCGTCGACAACGAAGTGAAGATCTTCCAGAACGCCCTCGACTTTGCCGACCTCAAGGTGCGCGACTGCATGGTTCCGCGCACGGAGATCAACGCTGTCGACATGCGCGACTGCACGCTGGACCAGCTCAGGCAGAAATTTGTGGAGAGCGGCCATTCGAAGATCATCGTCTACGACGCCGACATAGACCACATAACGGGCTACATACACAGCTCGGAGATGTTCCACAACCCCACCGTCTGGCAAGACTGCGTGCGCACGTTGCCCTTCGTGCCCGAGACGATGCCGGCTCAGCGCCTGATGAAGATGTTCATGCAGCAGAAGAAGAGCCTGGGCGTGGTGGTCGACGAGTTTGGAGGCACCAGCGGCATCGTGTCGCTCGAAGACATCGTCGAGGAGATCTTCGGCGACATACAGGATGAGCACGACACCGAAAACTATGTGGCCAAGCATCTTGATGACGGCGACTACATCCTCTCGGCACGCCTCGAGATCGACAAGGTCAACGAACTGTTCGGACTTGACCTGCCCGAGAGCGACGAGTATATGACCCTGGGCGGACTGATCCTGCACGAATACCGCAGCTTCCCCAAGATGAACGAAGAGGTGCAAATCGGAAAATTCCGGTTTAAGGTGATCAAGAATACAATGACCAAAATCGAACTTGTGAGATTGCATATCGACAAATGACGGCGGGCAGACCATGCAAAAAGCCCTGTATCAGTCATTTTATTTGCGAAAACTTGCCGAGTTTGCCAAATAATTAGTAAATTTGTACGCTTTTTGTTATGCAGAGAGCAGCAACAAACGATTGATGAATTAAAAATAATAAAAACAAACAATAAAAACAAATGGCAGCATTAGGAAAAATCAGAAGCAGAGGCATTACGCTGATAGTCATTATCGGCTTGGGCCTTTTTGCTTTCATTGCCGAGGAGGCATTCCGGTCTTGCGAGTCGACTCGCAATAACCAACGCCAACAGATCGGTGAAGTGTTAGGTGAGAAAATCAATTATGAGGAATTCGCCAAACTCGTAGACGAGGTGCAGCAGGCCATGAAGATGCAGGGCCAGGAAAACCTCAACGACGATCAGCTCAATCAGGTCCGCGACCAGGTGTGGCAGACCTACGTGCAGTACAAGATCGTCGAGAACGAGTGCAACAAGCTCGGACTGACCGTGACCGACCAGGAGATGCAGGATGTCCTCAACCAGGGATCCAACCAGATGCTTCTCTCCACTCCGTTCGTGAACCGTCAGACAGGACGCTTCGATGCCAACCAGCTCAAGCAGTTCCTCGCTCAGTACAAGAGCGGCAAGGCTAACGCCAACCCGCAGGTGGCTGAGCAGATGCAGCTGGTCTACAAGTACTGGGTGTTCATCGAGAGGTCGCTCCGCCAGCAGATCTTGGTGCAGAAGTACAACGGCCTGCTGGCTCACTGCATCCTGTCGAACCCCGTTGAGGCCAAGATGAGCTTCAGCGAAGAGTCGGAGGAGAGCCAGATCCAGTTGGCTTCTTATCCCTATTCGAAGATCGCCGACACACAGGTGAAGATCTCTGACAGCGACATCAAGGCTAAGTATGACGAGCTGAAGCCCCGCTTCCAGCAGTATGTCGAGACACGCGACATCCGCTACATCGACGTGCAGATCACAGCATCGGCTGCCGACCGCGAAGCACTCATGAAGGAGTGCCAGGGCTATGCCAAGGACCTCACCGACGGCGCTGACGCTGCAGAGGTGGTGCGCAAGGCGACATCTTCAGTGCCCTACCTCGACCTCCCCGTGGGTAAGGAGGTTTATCCCATGGACATCGCTGCACGCCTCGACTCTATGTCGGTCGGACAGACCTATGGCCCCGTGGAGAATGCACAGGACAACACGCTCAACATCATCAAGCTGGTGGCCAAGCAGCAGCTGCCCGACTCGGTGCAGTTCCGCGCCATCCAGGTGGGCGGTGCCACGGCTGAGGAGGCCCACAAGCGTGCCGACTCCATCTACACCGCTCTGAGCAGCGGCGCCGACTTTGCAGCAATCGCCAAGAAGTATGGCCAGGAAGGTCAGGAGCAGTGGCTCACCTCGCGCATGTACGAGTATTCGAACACCATCGACAAGGATACCAAGAACTATCTGAACACGCTGCTCACCGCTGGTGTCAACCAGCTGAACAACATCGAGATGACCCAGGGCAACATCATCGTCCAGGTGCTCGACCGCAAGAACATGGTCGACAAGTACACCGCTGCTGTGGTGAAGAAGACCATCGACTATTCGAAGGATACACGCGGCGCCATCTTCAACAAGTTCAGCACGTTTGTCAGCGCCAACCAGTCGGCCGACGCCATCGCCAAGAACGCCACCAAGGCCGGCTATCGCCTGCAGGAGGCTAAGGACATCGCCACCACACAGCACAATCTCGTGGGCATCCGCTCCACACGCGACGCTATGAAGTGGCTCTTCGATGCCGACGAGAACGAGGTGTCGAAGATGTATGAGTGCGGCAACAACGGCGACCACCTGCTCCTCGTCATCCTCGACAAGGTGCACCCCGTGGGCTACCGTGGTGTCGACGATGCTCAGGTGAAGGAACTGGTGAAGCAGGAAGTGCTCATCGACAAGAAGGCCGAACAGCTGATGGCTACGGCTGGCAGCGTCAAGAGCATTGCAGCTGCCAAGGGCAAGGGTGCACAGATCAGCACCGTCAACCAGGTGACATTCGCCGCTCCTGTCTTCGTGCAGGCTACGGGTGCCAGCGAGGCAGCCCTCAGCGGAGCAGTGGCTGGCACCAAGCAGGGCGCTTTCTGCTCGCATCCTGTCAAGGGTATCGCCGGTGTCTATCAGTTCCAGGTGGTGAAGCGCTCCAAGAATGCCGCCACCTACAACGAGCAGCAGCAGCTGATGAAGCTGCGCCAGAAGGCTATGCAGTATGCCGGCAACTACATGAACGAGCTTTATGTCAACGCTAAGGTGGTCGACAACCGCTACCTCTTCTTCTAATAGCAGACAATTCACACATTATTATAATAGAGGCGCACAACCCGCAGGTTG
>CAVAXH010000065.1:0-13021 GCA_963592505.1 Bacteroidaceae bacterium | reverse complement strand
GGCATCACCATGCGGTAGTAGAGGTCGGTGGTGCCGTCAGCAGCCTTCACCGTGCCACACTTGTACTCGGGCACGTTGTAGCCCTTCCAGGGGTCGGCGGCTGTGAGCCAGCGCATGTGGCGGCCGCCGGCGACAGAGGCCACGGTGATGTTGCGCGGCACGTCGGGCGTAGAGTATTTGTCGACGAAGTAGAGGCCCGAGGCGCTGAGCGCTGCCGTGTGCCATCCCTCGCCGCCCTCGTCGATGAGCGTGCGCTTGCCGTTGTCGACGTTCACCGCGAAGATGTTGCGCTGTATGGCGTTGCGCTCGTTGCTGGCGATGATGGCGGTGTGGCGCTTGGCTGCGAAGCCCACGAGCTCCATGACCTCCCAGGTGCCGCTGGTGAGCTGCTTGACGAGGCGGCCGCTGGTGTCGTAGACGTAGAGGTGGTTGTAGCCGTCCTTGCGGCTCTGCAGCAGGAACTTGCTGCTGTCCCAGGGCAGGAAGACGATGGGGTGGCTGGGCTCCACATACTTGTCGTCGGTCTCGTGGTAGAGGCTGGCGAGGCGGTCGCCCGTAGCGGCGTCGTAGGCCACGAGCTCGCAGTCGTTCTGGTCGCGGTTGAGCTCAAACATGTAGACGGTCTTGTCGTCGGGGCTCCATGCCACATTGGTGAAATAGCGGTCGGTGGGGTCGCCGGCCTTGAGCCACACGGTCTTGCCGGTAGCCACGTCGTAGACGCCCACGGTGACCTTGTGGCTCGTCTCGCCGGCCATGGGGTATTTCTCGGGAGCCGGGGTGGCCATGCGCGAGCCGCTCGCCGGTGTCCAGGTGGGGTCGGGCACGTCGATGAGGGGGAAGTCGGTCACCATGCTCTGGTCCATGCGGTAGAAGGCCAGCTTGCTGCCCGTGTGGCTCCAGAACAGTCCGCCCGTGATGCCAAACTCGTCGCGGTGCACGCTCTGTCCGTAGACGATGTCGCGGCTGCCGTCGGTGGTGAGCTGGCGGGTCTGTCCGTCGGCCGTCTGCACGCAGAGCTGGTTGTCGGCCACATACGCCGTGTTGCGGCTGGCATAGTGGAAGTCGTAGGCCTGGGCCGTGTGGCGCTGGCTGCAGGGCACCGTCCACAGCGTCTTGCCCGTCTTCCAGTCGAGCAGCACGGTGCGGCTGTTGTCGCTGAGCATCACCTGCGTCTTGCCGGCCTCGGGAAACGACACGCCGTAGAGGCTGTGGAGGTTGAGGCCACTCTTGGCCTTCAGGTCGTCGAGGGTGAAGAGCAGCGTCTCGCGGCCCGTGCTCTTGTCGACGGTCTTGCAGTTGTCGGCATCGGTGTGCACAAGCACGTCGCCCCACCATTGGGTCCAGCGGTTCTCGGCTATCATGTTGTGATAGTTGGTGCCGCCGAAGTTGAGGTCTTCGAGGGTGAACTGCTTCAGCTGCTGTGCTTCAGCCGTCGTTGCGTGGGGTGTGAAGAGTGTTGCCACAAGGCCCAATATTGTCAAAAGTTTAGTCGTCTTCATTTCCAAATCTGTTCTTGTTGCCTGATTTTCTGTTGTCGCCGAAGCGCTTGGGACCGCGGCGGTCGCCGTCCTTGCCGAAACGCTTGGGGCCGCGGCGGTCATCGTCCTTGCCGAAGCGCTTGGGTGTGCGGCGGTCGTCGTCGCCGTCGAAGCGCTTGGGACGGCGGTCGGTGCGCTTGCGGTCGTCGCCGGCAGCGGGGCGCCCAGCAAACGTGTGGAACTGGAACGAACGGATGTCGCCCGCCTCGTTGGCTTCGTCGTGCTCTATGCGCTCCTTGAACTCGCGGTTTTTCTTGAAGCGGTGCTTCTGTGCCATCTCGCGCTTCTCGGCGTCGGTCTTCACGATGCCGCCCTCCGAGCGGAAGTCTTTCATCTTGCCCTGGAACATCACATACTTTCTGAACTCACACTCCAGGCTGCCGTTGTAGACCGGTATCTTGATGCTGGGCTTCAGGCCGATCTGCTCGAAGCACTCCTCGCGGTAGCTCAGCACCCATGCCTCGTTGCCAGAGAAGGCATTCTTGAGCTTCTCGCCGATCATCTTGTAGGTGCCCAGCAGGTTGGGGGTGGAGATGCGCTCGCCGTAGGGCGGGTTGGTGATCATGATGCTCTTCTCGCGCGGGGCGGTGAAGTCCTTGAAGTCTTGCTGCTTGATGGTCACCACGCTCGACAGGCCGGCTGCCTTCACGTTGAGCAGGGCGGTGTTGACGGCCTTCATGTCGATGTCGTAGCCGTAGATGTGGTGGGTGAACTCGCGCTCCTGCGAGTCGTCGTTGTAGATCTCGTCGAAGAGGGCTGCGTCGAAGTCGGGCCATTTCTCGAAGGCATACTCCTTGCGGAACACGCCCGGCGAGATGTTCTGGGCGATGAGCGCTGCCTCGATGACGAGCGTGCCCGAGCCGCACATCGGGTCGATGAAGTCGGTGTCGCCCTTCCATCCCGACATTAGGATCATGCCGGCGGCGAGCACCTCGTTGAGCGGGGCCTCGACGGTCTCCTGGCGGTAGCCGCGGCGGTGGAGGCTCTCACCGCTGGAGTCGAGGCAGAGCGTGGCCTTGTCCTCGGCAATGTGTATGTGGAGGCGTATGTCGGGGTTGCTCACGGAGATGTTGGGGCGGTCGCCCGTGGTCTCGCGGAACTGGTCGACGATGGCGTCCTTGACCTTGTAGGACACAAACTTGGAATTGCGGAACTCCTCGGAGTAGACCACCGAGTCGACGACAAATGTCTTGCCCTTGGTGATATACTGGCTCCAGTCGATCTTTTTCACCTCGTCGTAGACGTCTTCGGCCGAGCGTGCCTTGAAGTGCTTTATCGGCTTGAGGATGCGTATGGCCGTGTGCAGCTGAAAGTTGGCACGGTACATCATCTCCTTGTCGCCCGTGAACGATACCATCCGTCGGCCTATCTGCACGTTGTTTGCACCGAGTTGGGTGAGCTCCTGCGAGAGCACCGGCTCCAAGCCCATAAATGTCTTGGCTATGAGTTCAAATTCCATTGTTGTATGTGTGTGTGATTGGTGTAGAATTTTTGCTATAAAGAGTTCGAATAAAATTCAGTTGGCAAAGTTACGAAAATATTTGAAAATCAACGAACCAATGGGCAAAAATATGGGGCTTCGGCCGCCTTCTTTGTCTTCATGGCAGGGGTGTCCGGCACGGGCGGAAACGAAAAAAGGAGAAGACGGGCCGGCTGATGCCGATGTCTTCTCCTTGTGCGGAAGATGAGGGATTCAAACCCCCGATACCACGTAATGGGTATACCAGATTTCGAGTCTAGCGCATTCGATCACTCTGCCAATCTTCCTTAATGCTCACGCAAAGGTAGCAAAAATCTGCCATACGGCCATCGCCGCTGGCGGACAGAGGGCAACAATTAACTTTTCTTAATGGTAGACCGGCGTCGGTAGGCCGGTCGTCAGCCGCCAAACGAGAGGCTGTCGAGGCGCTGCCGCAGGTGGTCGGCCTGGCTCTTGCGTATGGCAAGCACGATCTCGCAGTCGTTGTCGAACGACTGCGACACGATGCGGGGCTGCAGGTCTTTCACCACGCCCATCACGCCGTTCATCATGGGGTAGGAGAAGCGGAAGGTCACCAGCTCCTCCACGAGGCGTGTCACCACGGTGCAGTGGTCGAGGGCGTCGGCGGCCGCCGTGCGGTAGGCCACGATAAGTCCTCCGGTGCCGAGGTTGACGCCGCCGTAGTAGCGCACCACGCACACCAGCACGTTCGTGAGGCCGCGCGCCACGATCTGTCCCATGATGGGCTTGCCGGCTGTCGACGACGGCTCGCCGTCGTCGTTGGCGCGGAAGTCGGCTCCGTCGGGGCCCAGCACGTAGGCATAGCAGCAGTGGCGTGCGTCGTAGTATTTCTTGCGGTAGGCGGCCACGATGTCCTTGGCCTGCTGCGCGGTGTCCACATGGTGTGCGAAGGCCAGAAACTTGCTGCGTTTCTCGGTGTAGTAGCCTTCGCACACGGTGTTCTCGTCAATGGTCTGGAATGAGTCTGCCATTTATGCCAGTTTGTGAATGACCAGTCCGGAGCGCAGTTTGGGTTCAAACCACGTGGCCTTGGGCGGCATGATGTTGCCGCTGTCGGCGATGTCGATGATCTGCTGCATCGACACGGGGTAGAGGGCCAGTGCCCACCGCATCTCGCCGCTGTCGACGCGGCGGCGCAGCTCCTGCAGGCCGCGCAGTCCGCCCACGAAGTCGATGCGCTTGTCGGACCGCAGGTCCTCGATGCCCATCAGCTTGTGGAGGATGAGCCGGCTGGAGATGTCGACGTCGAGCACGCCGATGGGGTCTGCGGCATCGTAGCTGCCGGGGCGTGCGGTGAGCGCATACCACTGGTGGTCTATGTAGAGCGCCATCTCGTGGAGCTGCTGGGGGCGGTAGTCGTCGGCGCCCTTGGGCACCACGGTGAAGTCGGCCTCCAGCGCCTGCAGAAACTCGGCGGTGGTCAGGCCGTTGAGGTCTTTCACCACGCGGTTGTAGTCGAGGATGGTGAGCTGCGAGGCAGGGAAGCACACGGCCATGAAGTAATTGTACTCCTCGTCGCCACGGTGCTGGGCATTGCCCTTCCGCTTCTCTGCACCCACGAGGGCGGCAGCTGCCGAGCGGTGGTGTCCGTCGGCAATGTAAAGGTTGGGCATCGAGGCAAACTCGCGCGTGACGAGGCTGATGTCTTCGGCGTCGCTGATGACCCAAAACTGGTGGCGGAAGCCGTCGACGGGTGCCACAAAGTCATACTCGGGCTCAGTCTGCGCATAGCGGGCTATGAGGGCGAGCAGTGTCTCGTTGTCGGGGTAGGCGAAGAACACCGGTTCGATGTTGGCGTTGCACACGCGCACGTGTTTCATGCGGTCTTCTTCCTTGTCGCGGCGTGTGAGCTCGTGCTTCTTGATGACGCCGGTCATATAGTCGTCGACGGCGGCGCCCACCACGAGGCCATACTGCGTCTTGCCGTTCATCGTCTGGGCATAGATGTAGTAGCAGTCGTGCGCGTCCTGCACGAGCCATCCGTTGTCGATGAATGTCTGAAACTGCTGGGCGGCACTCTCGTAGACTCTCGGGTCATACTCTGAGGTGCCCTCGGGGAAGTTGATCTCGGGTTTGATGATGTGATAGAGCGACATCTCGTTGTCGCCGGCTTCAGCGCGTGCCTCGTCGGAGTCGAGCACGTCGTAGGGTCTCGACTCTACCTTTTCCACAAGGTCTCTGGGCGGTCGCAAGCCGCGGAAGGGTTTGATAGTTGCCATAGGTATCAGATGTGTTGGGGTTAGTGATGTTTTTTAATATCCTCCTCTCCCTTGCCACCGCTCGCGCAGAAGCTGCCGGCAGGGCAGGGGAGAGGAGGAATGTGTGTGTGCTTGAAGGATCGGTACGCGGCGCTTATTTGTTCACGCGGAAACGCTCGTCGCCGGTGGCAAAGTAGGCCACGATCTGCTTGGCGGCAGCGATGCCCGCATTGATGTTGGCCTCGGCCGTCTGAGCGCCCATCTTCTTGGGTGTGGCAAAGTAGCGGCCCTCGAGCTTGGCGAAGTCGGCATCGGCATCGGGCTTGATGTCGGTGATGTATTTCAGGTCGGGGCGCTCGTTCATCAGGCGGAGCAGGCCTTCCTCGTCGATGACCTCCTTGCGTGCGGTGTTGACCACGATGCCACCCTGCTTCATGCTGTTCACCACGTCGTAGCCGATGCTCTGGCGTGTGGCGGGAGTGGCGGGGATGTGCAGCGACACGACGTCGCACGTCTGGAAGAGCTCGTCGCGGCTGGCGGCAGCGATCACGCCCTGCTCCTCGATCTTCTCCTTGGAGACAAACTCGTCGAAGGCCACCACCTCCATGCCGAAGCCACGGGCTATGCGTGCCACGTTGCGGCCCACATTGCCGAAGGCCAGTATGCCGAGGCGCTTGCCCATGAGCTCACTGCCGCTCTTGCCGTTGTAGAAGTTGCGCACGGCCATCACCAGCATGCCAAACACCAGTTCGGCCACGGCGTTGGAGTTTTGTCCGGGGGTGTTCTCCACCACCACGCCTTTCTCCTTGGCGTAGGCCGTGTCGATGGAGTCGTATCCGGCACCGGCGCGCACCACGATCTTCAGTTGGCGGGCGGCGTCGAGCACCTCGGGCGTCACCTTGTCTGACCTCACGATGAGGGCGTCGGCATCGGCCACGGCGTCGAGCAGCTGCTGCTGTTCGGTATATTTCTCGAGCAGCACCACCTCGTGGCCTGCTGCCTGAGCCTCCTGCTTGATGCCGTCGACGGCGGCAGCGGCGAAGGGCTTCTCTGTTGCTACAAGTATTTTCATAGTCTGTCGGTTTATATAGATATTATATAAAAGGTGTACCGGGGGGAAGGGGAGAGGTTCTCTTGCGGCGGTGCTTAGTGCTGCGCCTCAAAGTCCTTCATAGCCTTCACCAGCGCCTCCACACCCTCGATGGTCTGTGCGTTGTAGCAGCTTGCGCGGAATCCGCCCACGCTGCGGTGGCCCTTGATGCCCACCATGCCGCGCTCGGTGGCAAAGTCGAAGAAGGGCTTCTCGAGCTCCTTGTATTCGTCGTTCATCACGAAGCAGATGTTCATCAGCGAACGGTCTTCCTCGGCCACGGTGCCGCGGAAGAGGCGGTTGCGGTCGATCTCTCCGTAGACGATGGCTGCACGCTCCTTGGCACGGCGGTCCATCTCTTCGACACCACCCTCGGCCTTCACCCAGCGCATGGTCTCGAGGAGCGAGTAGATGGGCACCACGGGCGGTGTGTTGAACATGGAGCCTTTGTCGACGTGTGTGCGGTAGTCGAGCATCGTGGGCAGCGTGCGCGGAGCCTGGCCGAGCATGTCGTCTTTCACGATCACCACGGTCACACCGGCCATCGACATGTTCTTCTGTGCGCCGGCATAGATGGCCGTGTATTTCGACACGTCGACGGGGCGGCTCATGATGTCGGAGCTCATGTCGGCAATGAGGGGCACGGGAGCGTCGATGTCGGTGCGCACCTCGGTGCCGTAGATGGTGTTGTTGGTGGTGATGTGCAGATAGTCGAGGTCAGTGGGGATGTCATAGTGGTGGGGCACATAGCAGTAGTTCTTGTCGGCCGACGAGGCCACCTCCACAGCGTCGCCCACGAGCTGTGCCTCCTTCAGGGCCTTCTTGGCCCAGGTGCCGGTGTTGACATATCCGGCCTTCTTGATGAGGAAGTTGGCGGGGATCTGCATGAACTGCAGCGAGGCGCCGCCGCCCAGGAAAATGACCGAGTAGCCCTCGGGCACGCCCAGCAGCTCCTTGATGAGCGCTACGGCCTCGTCGACAACGGGCTGAAAGTCCTTGGCTCGGTGACTGATCTCCATGAGTGAGAGGCCTGAGCCGTTGAAATCCAGAATCTGCTTGGCAGTGTTCTCGATCACTTCGCGCGGAAGCATCGAGGGACCGGCATTGAAATTATACTTCTTCATCTCGTCAATGTGTTAATGGTTAAAAATTAGATATGTGGTTTTATATGTTGCGAAGATACACCTTTTCCCGTAATGCGACAAATATTTTCTGCATTATTTCTCACGTCATCTGATTTCTTCCACGATGGTGCGGATGCCCTTGATTTTCTCTCCGGCTATGCGGTGCAGCACCTGTCGGAGCTGGGTGCGGTCGATGGCGGCATACACATAGTGGTCGTTGACATCGATGCGCCCTATGTCGGCAGCGCGGAGGCCTCCCTTCTTGCAGAGGAAGCCCACGATGTCGCCCTTCGAGATCTTGTCTTTCTTGCCCTTGCCGATATAGATCGTGGACATGCGCGGCTGCGGGCAGTCGGCGGGTGTGTCGGCAGGCAGGTCGAAGCTGGCCACGTCGGCCTCCACATAGGCCGGCACCTCCTCGCCCTCGCTGAGGATGAAGAAGGCCTGGCCGCTCTCCTGCCAGCGTGCGGTGCGCCCTACGCGGTGCACATAGCTGCCCTCGGTCTCGGGCAGGTGATAGTGTATGATGTGGGCGATGCCCGGTATGTCGAGACCGCGGCTGCCGAGGTCGGTGCACACCATGACGTTGGCCGAGCCGTTCACGAAGCGGTAGAGGGCGCCCTCGCGCTGGCGCTGGTCGAGTCCGCCGTGCAGGGCGCTCACCGTGAAGCCCTGCTCGCGGAGATAGGCGGCGGTGCGCTCCACGGCGTCGCGATAGTTCACAAACACGATGCCGCTGCCCTGTCCGAGCGTGCGCAGCAGCCGGTCGAGGGTGCCGAGCTTGTCCTTGCTCTCGGAGCGCACGGCCATCACCGTCACGCGGTCGGGCACCTGGCTGTCGTCGGCGCGGTAGTCGAGGCGCAGGGCGTCGGCCAGCATGTCGTGTATGTCGGGGGTCTCCGTGGCCGAGAGCAGTATGCGGCGTGCGTGGCGCGGCATGTGTGCCAGCAGTGCCTTCATCTCGTCGCGGAAGCCCATCTCCAGGCATTTGTCAAACTCGTCGATGACCACCCATCGCACCCCTGCGGCATCGAGGTTGCCCTTGTCGAGGTGGTCGTTGAGGCGGCCGGGCGTGCCACACACGATGTGGGGCTTCTGCTGGCGCAGCGTGCGGTGCTCGTCCATCGTGGGGCGGCCGCCGTAGCAGGCGCAGGCACGCAGGCCGCAGCCCATGCTCTGCACCACCTGTGCGGTCTGCAGCGCCAGCTCGCGGCCGGGACTTATCACCACGGCCTGCAGCGTGTCGGCCTGACGGTCGGCCATCACGGCCAGGGGCAGCAGGCAGGCCAGCGTCTTGCCGGAGCCTGTCGGGCTGAGTATCACCACGTCGCGCTCGCCGTCGGTGAGGGTGTGGAGCGCGGCCTGCTGCATCGCGTTGAGCTCTATGCCCAACTTTCGGGTTATCTGTTGTGTCTGTTGTTCGTAGTTCATTTGTCCATCAGTTTGTCTATCTCGTCAAACTCCTTGCCCATATTGAGGTTGAGGTATATGGTGTAGAGCGGCAGCGCCCACTTGTCCTTGCGGTCGGGGCGCAGCGAGCGGTATTTCTCCATGTAGGGGCGTGCCTCGGCATAGTAGGCGGTGGCGGCAGCGCGCTGCTTGGCGGTGGCGCGTGTCTTCTTGTCGATGCCCACGCCAAGGTTGTATTTTGCCAGTCCGGCGTTGAGCCACGCCTCGGGCACGGTGTCGCCACGGGCGATGAGCGCCTGGCAGATGTCGAAGCACTCGGCATAGCGACCCATGTTGAGCAGCACGGCGCTCTTCGTCAGCCTCACCGCCTGGCTGGTGCTGTCGGTGCGCAGCGCCTTGTCGGTGAGGGCAAGGGCTTCGTTCCAGTGGGCACCCTCGGCATAGTGCTCTATGAGGTTGGAGAAGAAGAACATCGACCGCGGATACTTGCCGAAGCCCTCGGTGAGCGTCTGCACATAGCGCGCGGTGTCGGCATCGCGGCGGTAGGTCTCGGCCAGATACTGCAGCATCATCTCATAGTGGGCCGTGTCTTTCAGGGCGAGGTAGGTGTGGTGCAGGGTGCTGCGGGTGTCGCCGTTCTTGTAGGCGCAGTAAACGGCCCAGTAGGAGGCTTCTGCCAGCGTCTTGTCTTTCTCGGCATACTGGTAGGCGGCAAAGAGGGGTTGCTCGGCGCTGCCCACATAGAGGTCGAAGAGGCGGTAGGCATCGGCAAACTTCTGTTTCTTCACGAAGTAGTGGCCGCCGCTCAGCAGGTTGGGACGCAGGCGGTTGAGCAGGGCGGCATTGTCCTTGCGCATCGTCAGCCTGACGCGTCCTTTCTCGTCGGGCTGCGCATCGATGGAGTCGAAGGCTTCCATATATCTGAACATCCTCGAGGCTATGTTGAAGAGGGTCGCCGTGTCGTATTTCTGCTTGAGGTATATCTTCTCGTTGCCCTGGTCATACTGTTTCTTCAGTGCATCGAAGAGCACGGTCCACACCTTGGGGTTCTGGCGGTTGGCCGAGTCGGCGAGCAGGCCGACCACGGTCTTCTCGGCGTTCTCGAGGTTGTTGCCTTTCTTGATATTTTCCTTGGCCGTGGCGAGTTGTTTCTTCTGGTCTGCCGCCGGGGTGGGGGTGGCGCAGCCGAAGGTCAGCACGAGCGCCAGCAGGCCACCCAGCCACGCCGTGTGGCAGGCGGTGTGGCGGCGGTGCGGCAGGTGTGTGGGGTGAGGTGAGGGTGCTTTCATGTGTTTCCTGTCTTTTTTTGTTTTCCTGAAGAGCTGTTGCCTGTTGTTTTTATTTTCCGGAAAGAGCCGTTGCAGTGTGCCCGGCAGAGAGCGCGCTTTTTAATAGTGGTGTCGGTGTGCGGCATCACACCAGGTCGAAGATGCCGGTGGCAGTCTTGCGCTTGAGCACCTCCAGCCGGAAGTCGCCCGTGGGACCTGTGGCGATGCCGTGTGCTGCCAGCACGCGGGTCACGGTCTTCTCGGCCAGGTCGGGATGGTTGTTCTCGTCGCTGAGGTGGCAGAGCCACACGTGGCGAAGCTGTGGTGTGGCGTTCTCGGCCAGCGCCTGGCCGCACTCTGCGTTGCTCATGTGGCCGCGGTCGCTCATGATGCGGGCCTTCAGATGGTCGCTGTAGGGACCGCTGAGCAGCATCTCCTTCTCATAGTCGGCCTCTATCACGAGGTAGTTGGCGCGGCCTATGTAGGTCTTCATCTCATCGGTGAGGTGACCGATGTCGGTCATCAGCACGAAGGTCACGCCGCCGTGCTCCACACAGTAGCCCACGTTGTCGGCGCTGTCGTGGGGCACACCGAAGGGGGTCACCGTGAAGTCGCCCAGCTGCAGGGGGGTGCCTTTCTCCACATAGTGGGCCAGTCCGGGGGCAATCTTGTGGCGCACACACCAGTTGCGGTCGATGCCCGCATGCACCTCGCGCGTGGTCCACACCGGCAGGTCGTGGTCCTTGCTGAGGCTGCCCACCGACTTCACGTGGTCGGCGTGGTCGTGGGTGATGAGGATGTTGTGCACGTCGGAGAGATGCAGACCGTAGTCCTTAAACATCTTCTTCAGCGATCTGACGCCTACGCCGGCGTCAATGAGGAGTCCGTCTGTCTCCGTGAAGAGAAGGCTGCAGTTGCCGCTGCTGCCGCTGCCAAACGATATGAAGTGGAGCATTTGTATCCGTTTTTACGCACAAAGGTAACTAAAAGAAAGCAAATAATAAACTTTTGAGTGAGAAAATTAAGCGGTTCATCCATTAAATGGGCAGATTAGGCAATAGAAGGCGATGCTGCATCCTGTAAATTCAGACCTAAACGCCGAAAACTCGAGTCCATGAGCCTTAACACTCGGGTCCATAAGCCTTAACACTGGGGTCCCAAGGGCCTAAGGACTCCAGTGTTAGGACCTAAGGACTCGAGTACAAAGGGCAAAGGACTGCAGTTTGTCATGCTGTCCTGCATCGGCCGGCATTCGTATGCCTGCGGCATTATTCCGGTTCTACTGCAGAATATGACCCGACGGGCAACATTTTCCTCCGAAAAAACATTCGCCTTCCGGCTATAATGATTATCTTTGCACACATGAAACTGATGTTCAGCATAAGATACAAAGCACCCTTTGGACAGTCGATGCACGTGGTGGTGACCTACATGGACCGCGACGGACGTGCCCGCGAGAGCAACCTGCTCATGCGGACCGAAGACGGTGTGCTCTGGACCACGGAGACCACGGGGCCAATGCCGCGCCACGCAGCACCGGTGCACAGCATAGCCTACGTCTACCGCGTGGAAGACGACAAGGGAAAGGTGATGCGGACAGAGTGGGCTGCGGTGCCGCGACTCTACTGTCTCGACTCCACGAGGACGTATGTGTTTCACGACATCTGGCGCGACCTGTCGCTGCAGCACTATCTCTTTCCTCCGCGTACCGACCGGCCGCCGGTGCCTGCCGACAGCATGCCGTGCTACAACCGCAGCGTGATCTTCCGCGTGGCAGCACCCCATGTGCCCGACGGATGCGAGGTGGCGGTGGTGGGCAGCGAGCCCTCGCTGGGCGTGTGGAACACCATGCGCTATCTGCCGATGCGCTACATTGGCTCGGGCGACTGGATGCTCACCATCAACGCCTATGCGATGACGCTGCCCTTCGAATATAAATATGTGGTGGTCGACTCACACACTCACGACATCGTGGAGTGGGAGGAGGGCGACAACCGGCGCACGCCCGTGAGCCGCCTTGAGGACGGCGAGCAACTGGTGGTCTACGGAGGCAACATACGCACGCAGTGTGCGCTGACCTTCCACGACGAACTGCTGGACAAGAAGACTACGGTGAAATATGGAATACGAGAGCTATATATTTGACCTCGACGGCACGCTGCTCGACACGCTCGGTGACCTCGCGGCCAGTTGCAACTACGCCCTGCGCACGACAGGACTGCCCGAGCGCAGCACCGACGAGGTGCGGCGCTTTGTGGGCAACGGCGTGCGCCTGCTGATGGAGCGCGCAGTGCCCGAGGGCACGCCCGCCGAAGAGCTGGAGGCGTGCTACGCCACGTTCCGACAGCACTATCTCGCACACAACCTCGACACCACGCGGCCCTATCCCGGCGTGACGGAGATGCTGGAGCGGCTCACACAGGGCGGCGCCCGCCTGGCGGTGGTGAGCAACAAGTTTTATGCGGCTACGCAGGCGCTCGTCAGCCACTTCTTCGGACAATGGGTGACCGTGGCCATCGGCGAACGCCCCGACATACGCAAGAAGCCCGCACCCGACACGGTGGTGGAGGCCCTGCGACAGCTCGAGGCCTCACCCGACAGAGCCGTCTACATCGGCGACAGCGACGTCGACATAGCCACGGCGCGCGCGGCCGGCATGCCCTGCATCAGCGTGTTGTGGGGATTCAGAGACCGGCAGTTTCTGCTCGACCACGGCGCCACACGACTGGTGGCAACACCTGCCGAAATCGTGTAAATCAGTGGGGTAGGCGGGGCTGAATGGCTTGTACGGTGCATAGGCAACATTTGAAAAGCCCTGCCCTGTGCAAAGGCAAATAAAAAAATAAGGGGGAGGCAAACATCCGCATCATGCGGTGTTTGCCTCCCCTCTCT
>CAVAXH010000064.1:10252-13429 GCA_963592505.1 Bacteroidaceae bacterium | reverse complement strand
TGGCCGGCACAAAGGCAAAGCCATAGGAGCACATGTCCTTCTGGGCGTCGCGCAAGGTCTTGCAGGTGAGGTTCTTCTGCATCATGTCCTGGTCGAGCCCCGTCATCACCACCACGATGAACACGCCGCTGAGAAACTGTTTCCAGAAATATTGCTTCGACATCCAGTCGTCGAACACAAACATGCGCGAACGGCTGTCGGCAGCCACGGCCGAGAGCGCCTCGGGCACCGTCAGCCCCAGCGCACCCACCACCTGCACGATGATGAGCACCAGGGCCGCGAACATGCAGGCCGTCTGCAGCGTGTCGGTCCACACCAGCGTCTTCACGCCGCCACGGCGCGTGTAGAGCCAGATGAGCGCCACCATGACCACCACCGTCAGCGCAAAGGGCACGCCGTAGGCATCGAGCACAAAGCGCTGCAGGATGATGCACACCACGTAGAACCTCACGGCGGCCCCCGTCATCTTCGACACGAGGAAGAACCATGCCCCCGTCTTGTAGGACCGGGGACCCAGCCGCCGGCCCAGATAGGTGTAGATGGTGGTGAGGTTCATGCGGTAGTAGACGGGCAGCAGCAGGAACGCCACGGCAAAATAGCCCACGATGAAGCCCAGGCAGGTCTGCACGTAGGTCATCTGCGACAGCAGCACCATGCCCGGCACCGACACGAAGGTGACGCCCGAGATGGAGGCGCCCACCATGCCGAAGGCCACCATGTACCATGGCGACCGCCGGTTGGCGCGGAAGAAGGTGTCGTTGGCCGACCGGCGCACCGTGAGCCGGCTCACGCCAAACAGGATGCAGAAATAGATGATGACGGTGATGAGGATGTCCATGGCGGCAGGGAGGATGACGGATGACGGGATGAAAGGGGAAAGGCGGAGCGGCAGGGACGGGCTTACTCCTGGCTCTCCATGCAGCGCAGCACGCCGACGGCGGCAGCCACCGACGGCACGTCCTTCACCTGGATGAGGCGGTGGCCGTGGCTGTCCTTAAACTGGCAGCGCCTGGGGTTGGCCATGACATACCTGATGATGCGGCCAAACGCCTTGCTCTGATAGAACGGGCTGTCCTGGTTGGACACAAACTGCAGGGTCATCAGGCCGCGCCGCAGCCCGATCTTCTCGCAGCCCATGCGCTTGCCCACGCGCCGCAGCGTCACCACCTGCATGAGCTCTTCGCCCTCGTGGGGCACGGCGCCGAAGCGGTCCACGAGCCGCTGGCGGTAGGCATCGAGGGCCTCGTCGCGGTCGATGTTGTCGAGCTCGCGGTAGAGCAGCATGCGCTCCGCGCTGCCGGGGACATAGGTCTCGGGGAAGTACATCGGCAGGTCGCTGTCCACGGCGCAGTCTTCCACAAACTCGTCGCCGCTGATCTCACGGCCCTGTGCGATGTCCTGCGCATAGAGGTCGGCAAACTCGTCGTTCTTCAGTTCGGTGACGGCCTGGTTGAGGATCTTCTGATAGGTCTCGTAGCCCAGGTCCTCCATGAAGCCGCTCTGCTCGGCCCCCAGCAGGTTGCCGGCCCCGCGGATGTCGAGGTCCTGCATGGCCAGGTTGAAGCCGCTGCCCAGCTCCGAGAACGTCTCGAGGGCCTCGAGGCGGCGGCGTGCCTCGGGCGTGAGCACGCTGCGCGGCGGTGCCAGCAGGTAGCAGAACGCCTTGCGGTTGCTGCGCCCCACACGGCCGCGCATCTGGTGGAGGTCCGACAGGCCGAAGTGGTGGGCATCGTTGATGATGATGGTGTTGGCATTGGAGATGTCGATGCCGTTCTCCACGATGGTGGTGGAGAGCAGCACGTCGTAGTCGTGATTGATGAAGCCCATGATGATCTCCTCGAGCTTCTCGGGCGCCATCTGTCCGTGGCCGACAGCCACGCGGGCATCGGGCACATACTTGTGTATGAGCTCTTCGATATGGGGCAGGCCGGCTATGCGGTCGCTGACGAAGTAGACCTGTCCGTTGCGGCTCATCTCAAAGCTGATGGCCTCGCCGATGGCCGGACCGTCGAAGGTGCACAGTTCGGTGTGGATGGGGTAGCGGTTGGGCGGCGGCGTGCGCATGATGCTCATGTCGCGGGCACCCATGAGCGAGAACTGCAGGGTGCGCGGGATGGGCGTGGCCGACATGGTCAGGGTGTCGACGTTGGTCTTCAGCTTGCGCAGCTTCTCCTTCGTCGACACGCCGAACTTCTGCTCCTCGTCGATGATGAGCAGGCCCAGGTCGTGCCATTTCACGGTCTTCCCCAGCAGCTTGTGGGTGCCCACCAGAATGTCGATCTTGCCTGCGGCGAGGTCGTCCATGACCTGCCGCGTCTGCTTGGCCGAGCGTGCCCGCGAGAGATAGTCGACCCGCACGGGAAACTCCTTCAGGCGCGAGCGGAACGTCTGGTAGTGCTGGTAGGCCAGCACCGTCGTGGGCACGAGCACGGCCACCTGCTTGGAGTCGCAGGCGGCCTTGAAGGCGGCGCGCACGGCAATCTCCGTCTTGCCGAAGCCCACATCGCCACACACCAGCCGGTCCATGGGCTGCGCCCGCTCCATGTCGGCCTTCACCTCCTGTGTGGTGCGCAGCTGGTCGGGGGTGTCCTCATAGAGAAAACTGGCTTCCAGCTCGTGCTGCATGAAGTTGTCGGGGGCAAAGGCAAAGCCCTTCTCGTGGCGGCGCTTGGCATAGAGCCTGATGAGGTCGCGCGCGATGTCCTTGATCTTCTTCTTGGTCTTCTCCTTCAGCCGTTCCCATGCCCCGGTGCCGAGGGTGCTCAGGCGCGGCGGCTCGCCGGTGTCGCTGCGCCGGTATTTCGAAATCTTGTAGAGCGAGTGGATGGACACGTCGACCTTGTCGTTGTTCTGATAGATGATGCGGATGACCTCCTGGTAGGTGCCGTCGGGGGTGGGCACGCGCACCAGTCCGCCAAACTTGCCGATGCCCAGGTCCACATGCACGATGAAGTCGCCGGGCTCCATCTCCTGCAGTTCCTTCATGGTCAGCGCCATCTTGCCCGTGCGGGCGCTGTCCGACTTGAGGTTGTACTTGTGGAAACGGTCGAAGATCTGGTGGTCGGTGAAGAAGCACACCCGCAGGTCGTGGTCGGCAAAGCCCTCGTGCACCGTCTTGTCGACGGGGGTGAAGGCGATGGCCGACCGCTGCGCATTGGAGGCCGACCGCTCGGGGTC
>CAVAXH010000064.1:0-10242 GCA_963592505.1 Bacteroidaceae bacterium | reverse complement strand
GGTCTCGTCGAAGATGTCCTTCAGGCGCTGCTGCTGCTTGGCGCTGTCGGCCAGTATGTAGATCCTGTAGCCCTGCAGCAGATAGTCCTCGAGGGCCTGGCGCAGCAGGTCGAAATTCTTGTGGAAGAGGGGTTGCGGCGTGGTGTGGAACGCGAGGTGCACGGTGCGCCGCGCGGCGGACGCCTGCTCCTGTGCGCGGCGGTCGGTGACCGACGGACCGAAGAACACATGCTGGAAACGGGCCACATCGTGCATGAAGCGCGACGCCGTGCAGAGGTTGGTGTCGCGCGTCATGTCGCGCCGTATCTGTTCCTGCTCCATCTCGGTGGCATCCTCGAGGCGCTCGGTGAGCGCCTGGGCAGAGAAGCCCTCGTTGTAGATGCGCTCCACGGTGTCGCGCACAAACGCCAGGTCCTTGGCGACCAGCAGGGTGTCGTCGGGCAGAAAGTCGAGCAGCGGCACCTTCTCGGTGGCCTGTGCGGCCAGCTCGGGCACGATCTCCACCTCCGTCTTGCGGTCTTTCGACAGCTGGTCGTCGACGGTGAACGTGCGGATGGTGTCTACCTCATCGCCGAAGAAGTCGATGCGGAACGGCAGTTCGCTGGAGAAGGAGTAGACGTCGAGGATGCTGCCGCGCAGCGCAAACTGGCCCGGCTCATACACATAGTCGACCTCGCGGAAACCCAGGTCGAGCAACTGGTGGCGCAGGCCGGTGATGGCGATGGTCTGGCCGGTGGCCAGCGACAGGCGCCGCTCGTCGAGATGGCGCTGCGACACCACCAGTTCGGCAATGGCATCGGGGTAGGTCACGATGAGCAGCGGCACCCCTGCCGACACGCCGCCGCTGCGGTGGGCAGCCACCTTGGCCAGCACCTCCGTGCGCAGGATGCCGTTGGCAGCGTCGCGCTGGCCGTATTTCACCGCGCGACGGTAGCTCGAGGGAAAGAACAGGGGCTCGTAGGGCAGGGCAGGGGCGGCATCGCCCTGTCGGCCGCCGTCGGCCGGTGCCAGGCCGTTGAGGTCGTTGTAGAAATAGCCGGCCTCATCGGCGTCGGGCAAGATGAACAGTGTGTCGCGGTGCAGTCGCGGTGCCACAGCACCAAAGAAGACGGGGGCTGCAGAAGCCAACAGTCCCTGCAGGAAAACGTCGTCGGCCGACTTGTCTTCCAGGGACTGCAGCATGGCACCCGCCTGCGGCAGGGTGCCATATAAGGTCTGAATGTCTTGTAAGTTCAATTCTTTATCATTGGATATTTGCGGAACCATCCGTCGAGCCTCAGGCGCATCACGCCAAAGAGTGCCTCGCTGAAGATGCCGCCACTCATCTTGCTGGTGCCCTCCTTGCGGTTGACGAAGACCACCGACACCTCCTTGATCTTGAAGCCGATGCGGTAGGCCGTGTATTTCATCTCTATCTGGAAGGCATAGCCCTTGAAGCGTATCTTGTCGAGCTCGAGGGTGCTGAGCACGCGGCGGCGGTAGCACACGAAGCCGGCGGTGGTGTCGTGCACGTCGATGCCGGTCACGCAGCGCACATACTGTGAGGCGAAATAGCTCATCAGCACACGGCCCATCGGCCAGTTGACCACGTTGACGCCGGTGATGTAGCGCGAGCCCACAGCCACGTCGGCTCCCTCGTCGTGACAGGCGGCGTAGAGGCGCGGCAGGTCGGCGGGGTCGTGGCTGAAGTCGGCATCCATCTCGAAGACATATTCATACTGACGTTGCAGCGCCCACTTGAAGCCGGCGATGTAGGCCGTGCCGAGGCCCTGCTTGCCCGAGCGCTCCACGAGAAACAGACGGTCGGCAAACTCGTCGGCCATCAGGCGTTTCACGATGGCTGCGGTGCCGTCGGGGCTGCCGTCATCGATGACGAGGATATGGAAACACTTGTCCAACGCGAACACGGCACGGATGATCTTCTCCATGTTCTCTTTCTCGTTGTAAGTGGGGATAATCACTATCGAATCACTTTCATGCATAGCAAATAATAGGTTTGTTAGTTACGGTGAACCTTGTCCTTGCAAAAGTATAAAATAAAGGAGTAATCGCCAAGCGTTTGGCACAGAAAAACATTGGCGCACCACATTTTAGCCCGCCCCGCAGGCGGCAGGGCAGGCATGGTGGGGTGGGGCGGCTACTGGTCGGTGTTTTCCACATAGCCCTGGTAGTCGGGCTCCAGGCCGTCCATGATGATGCGGTAGCAGGTGTCTTCCATCTCCTTCTCAAACTCGCGCCCCTTGCCTTTCTGCTCTATGGGCTTGTGGATGGTGAGCGTCAGCGGGTGCCACTCCACCCAGTGCCAGTCGCGCATGCGCGGCATGACCTGGAACGAGCCGTTGATGGTCAGCGGGCACACCGGCAGCTGCAGCTCGTCGGCCAGCATGAACGCGCCGCGCCGAAACTTGCCCATGTGGCCGGTGAACGTGCGGGCACCCTCGGGAAAGACCACCAGCGACATGCCGTCGCGCAGCACCGCCCGGGCCTCGTCGTAGGTGGCCTTGATCTTCGACACGCCACTGCGGTCCACGAAGATGTGGTGGGCATAGACGCACGCCGTGCCCACGAGCGGCACCTTGCGCAGCGACCGCTTCATCATCCACTTGAAGTTGCGGTTGAGAAAGCCGTAGATCAGGAAGATGTCGAAGGCTCCCTGATGGTTGGCCACGAAGACATACGACTGGTCCTGGCGCAGGTGCTCGCGGCCCTCGACCTTCACGGGCAGGAGCATCATCCGCACGATGAGGCGCGACCAGTACTTGCCCGGATAGTAGCCCCAGGTGTGGCCGTTGCCCACAAGACACCCCACAACCGTCGTCAGGGCTGTCACGACCGATGCCAGCAGAAACACGGGCAACACGATGCAGGTCTGGTAAAGACGATAGATGTATTTCATTTTCTTGTTTTATGTAAGGTTATCACTGCTATCTCGGGATAGATGCCGAAGCGGAACGGCACCAGGCCGCCCACACCCGCCGTGACGTAGAGGCGGCTGCCCGACGGGTGGGTGTAGAGCCCGTAGTCGTCGGTGTAGGTCAGGCGCGTGGGGCGCCACCCCCTGACCGACAGCTGGCCGCCATGGGTGTGTCCGCTCAGCGTGAGCGCCACCCGCCGTGTGCCGGCGATGGTGGTGCGCCATGCTGCGGGGTTGTGTTGCAGCATGACGGTGAAGGCCTGTGCGCCCACGCCCCGCATGGTCTTTGCGAAGTCGGCATGGTCGGGGGCGCCATAGTTGTGTTCGCCGGCGACGACGATGGAGTCTGCTCCCCGCCGTATGACGGTGTGCTCGTTTCGCAGCACGCGCCATCCGCTCTGCCGTTGCAGGGCGACGGTCTCGGCACAGTTGGCGGCCGCCACGGCCGGTGTGACATCGACATACTTGCTGTAGTCGTGGTTGCCCAGCACCGACAGCACCCCGTCGGGGGCGTGGAGCGATGCCAGCAGGCTCGCGACGGGGCGTATCTCACGGGGCTGCATGTTCTGCAGGTCGCCGGTGAAGACGATGAGGTCGGCTCGCTGGGCGTTGATGCTGTCGATGTCGCGCTGCAGCAGGGCGGTGCCCCGTGCCGTCAGCGTGCCCAGGTGGGCATCGGAGAAATGCACGATGCGGTAGCCGTCGAAGGCGGCCGGCAGGCGGTCGAAGTAGAGGTCCACCCGTCTCACCTCCAGGCGGCTGACGCCTGTCGTGAAGCCGACGGCCGCCACGCCCCAGAGGACCAGCGTCAGCACCGCCGCCACGAGGCAGGGCCAGACGCCATCCTCCTGTCGGCCGCGGCCCCACCGGCCGATGATCCGCGCGCCCACCGAGCAGACGGCGAAGAGCACCTTGGGCACCACGAGCACGATGAAAGCCACCAGAAAGGCCGCCACCCACGTGATGTCGTCGGGCACAAAGTGGCGCACCGTGGCCAGCGCCACCGACCACGCCACCATGACCGCTGCCGGCATCCACCACACCACGCGCAGCCACCGCCGGCGCCAGATGGGGTGGCGGCGCCGGAGCTGCCGGTCGGCATAGAGGTCGGCCAGCACAATGACGAGGATGAGGGGGATGATGATTCTTGCGATCATATTATAATAGGTGATGGGGGAGGGCAGGGTGCCGCCGGTGTCACGGCGTCAGCCGCGCTTCAGCAGACTGCTCTCCAGAAACCGCCGCATCAGCGCGACGGGAATGCCGCGCCGCCGCGCATAGTCGCGCAACTGGTCTTCGCCGATCTTCCCCAGGTCGAAGTAGCGGGCCTGGGGATGGGCAAACATAAACCCTGACACCGATGCGTGGGGCTGCATCATGCCCGTCTCGGTGAGGTGGATGCCGATCTGCTTCATGCCGATGAGGTCGGAGAGCAGAAAGTTGACGCTGGTGTCGGGCAGCGACGGGTAGCCGACGGCAGGACGTATGCCCTGATAGCGCCCGGCAAGCAGGTCGGCCACCGGCAGGTGTTCGTCGGGCGCATAGCCCCAGTAGGTGCGGCGCACCTGCAGGTGCAGCAGCTCGGCAGTGGCCTCGGCCAGGCGGTCGGCCAGCGTCTGTGTGAGCATGCGCTGATAGACATCATCGCCGGCCACGTGCTCCATGCTGGGCTCCACGGTGGCGGCAAAGGCCCCCACCTTGTCGGCCACGCCGCTGGCCAGCGGGCGCACGAAGTCGGCCAGACACAGGTCGGGCTGTCCGTCGGCCGCATGGGCGTGCTGTTGGCGGAGCATGGGTATGCGCTTGCCGCCCAGCAGCAGGTCGTCACCGTCGGCGTTGGCCTCCATGATGTCGAACACGGCCAGTGTGTGATGGCGGCCCTCCCACCTGTCGAGCAGGCGGGTGGCATCGTCGAGCGTGGGTTGCCGCTCGGCTTCGCTCTTGCCGCTGAGCCCCCATGCGTGGAAGAAGTAGACCCAGCTGATGTAAGGCCGCACCTCGCCGATGTCGTAAGTGAGCCTCACGCGCGGTCCTCCATCTCCCCGCCCACGGGGAGCCTGAAGCGGACGGCCTCGCCGTGGGCGCAGCTGTCGAACACGCCCTCGTCGAACACCACGCGACCGTTGCACAGGGTCTTGGCCACACGCCAGTCGTAGCGCTGGCCGGTCATGGGGCTCCACTTGCACTTGCTCTGTATGATGTCCTCGCTGACGGTCCAGGGAGCGTGGGGCCTGACGATGGCTATGTCGGCCTTGTAGCCCGGCCGCAGAAAGCCCCGGCCGCTCACCTCAAACAGGCGTGCGGGGTTGTGGCACATGAGGTCCACCAGTTGGGTGATGGTCAGCACGCCCTCGTCGACCAGCGCCAGCATCGACACCAGCGAGAACTGCACCATGGGCATGCCCGATGCCGCCCGGGCGCAGCCGCCCTGCTTGTCGGCCAACTGGTGCGGGGCGTGGTCGGTGGCGACGGTGGTGATGCGACCGTCGGTGAGCGCCCGCCGCAGCGCCTCGCGGTCTTCGGGACGTTTCACGGCGGGGTTGCACTTGATGAGTGCCCCCTTCTGCTGATAGTCGAGGTGTGAGAACCACAGGTGGGCCACCACGGCCTCGGCGGTGATCTGCGGCAGCCGGCCGTCGGCGGCGCAGGAGGGGATGAACAACTGCAGCTCTTTCTCGGTCGTCACGTGAGCCACATGCAGGCGGGTGCCCGCCTGGCGGGCCAGGCTCACTGCCAGCGCCGAGCTCTCATAGCACGCCTCCTCCGAGCGGATGAGCGGATGGAGCACGACGGGAGGGTCGTCGCCGTAGGCCTCGCGCATGCGCTTCATGTTCTGGTCGATGAGCGATGAGTCCTCGCAGTGGGTCATCAGGGGCAGTCCGGCCGCCGTGCAGGCGCGGAAGATGGTGATGAGCGCCCCGAGGTTGTCCACCAGCATGCCGCCCGTGGACGAGCCCATGAACAGCTTGATGCCGGGCAGACGGGTCTTGTCGAGGTGGGCAAAGGTGGGCGCGTTGTCGGTGGTGGCACCGAAGAAGAAGGCATAGTTGACGTGGCTCTCCTCGCCGGCGCGCCGCATCTTGTCGGCCCACGCCTCGGCGGTGGTGGTCTGCGGCACGGTGTTGGGCATGTCGAAGAAGGTCGTCACACCCCCGTAGGCTGCCGCCCTCGACTCGCTGTCGATGTCGGCCTTGGCCGTGAGGCCCGGTTCGCGGAAGTGCACATGACTGTCGATCACACCCGGCAACACAAAGCACCCCGTGGCATCCACGCGCTTGTCGGCGTTGCCACGGGGTGTGTTCTTTCCCTCGACGATCTCCGCGATGCGGTCGTCTTCGATGATTATGGAGCCCTCGAAAGTCTTGCCTTCGTTGACGATGAGGCCTCCGTCAATGATTGTTCTCATTGCGCATGTATATGTATGTCTTGGTTGGAGCGGCGCTGGCGCTGGCACCCCTGCGGGGACCTCTGCGGCGCACGCCGCCCTGATGGGTCACTGGGCTGATGCCGGCTGCTGTGCCTGCGGGGCGGCCATCTGCGCGGGGGTGGGACCGTCCTGCGGTGCGGCCGTCTGCTGCTGCGGGGCCTGCACGGGCAGGTCCTTCATGCCGTTCATGATGTTCTGGTTCTCCTGTGCGGCCTGGTAGTACTCCTTCACCTGCGGGTCGTTCTTGAACTTGTCGGTGGCCTTGCTCATGATGTCTTCGATCCATGCGTCGAGCATGGGCACCTCGTAGCGGTTCACGCAGGTGTTGATAAACACGTAGGGGCCCAGCACGTTGTCGAAGTTCTCGGTGACAAACGATGTCACGAGCTTGTCCATCTTCTCGTTGATCTCCACGTTCTCGCGGGCCAGCTGGGCGTTGACGGTGTTCATGTCGCTGCCGTTCATGATGGCCTGGTCGTGCTTGTGCACCAGCTCGAGGCTTTGGTTGGTGAGCTGTGTGAACTTGCTTCTGAAGGCCGACAGCTTCTCGTTGAGCGGTGTGCCGAGGATGCTCTCCTGCGTGTTGTCGATCTTGACCTGTATGTCGCCGTCTTCGAGCACCACGGGCAGGCCGCTGGTCTCGTTGAGGAAGATGGTGGCCACGCGCACGGAGTCGATGGAGCCCGCAAAGTGGAACTGCCCGTGCACCACATCACACGAGTCGAGGTTTTTCAGCGTGGTGTCCTTGAAGACCTTCAGGTACAGTTTCTGCCCGTCGAGCGTGGAGATGTTCGACGTGCCGCTGATGTTGAAGGTGTTGGCACAAGAGGTGAGAGCCAGCAGGGCGGCTATCGCATATAAGACTTTATTCATAGAAGCAATTCTGTTCGTGCTGCACAAAGATACTATATGTTTGGTGAGCATGGAAATAAATTTATGCTATTTAAGCGTATCGCCTAATCTTTTATGTTTTTTTTGGAAAGTTCGTGGTCGATGCGGTGCATGGTGTACACCTCGAGCAGGGCGGCGATGAGCAGGGCCACCACCCACTTGTTGTAGACGTAGGTGAAGTAGGTGAGCACATTGCCAAACAGCGGCCGGAAGAAGCCCCATGCCGTGTCGGCCATGAGTATGCCGGCGAGCACGAAGAGCAGGTCGGCCAGGTTCTGGATGCTTTTCAGGCGGCGCACGGTGATGCTGGTGGTGTCGCAGGTCTGCATCATCTGCATGACGGCAAACACGACGGCCCCGGCCAGATACACCCAGCAGGCCACCTCGCGGTGCCACATGAATGCAAAGCAGCCGGCGCCGATGACCATCAGCACGCCGCCCAGCAGAAATGCGAGTGATTGTAGTTTACTGAGTTGCTTCATTGTCGTTGGTGGTTTCTGCCGCCCCGTCCATGTCGGGCTGGCGGTCGGTGCTGAGCACAAAGATGTCCTCGTCGTCGGCCTTCATGAAGTAGCGCTCGCGCGCAATCTTCTCGATGGCCTTGGGGTTGCGCTGCACGGTGCGCAGACGGCGGACGATGGCCTCGTTTTTCAGGTTGTAGGCCTTGATCTCGTCTTGCAATTCGCTGATCTGCAGGTCGTACTCGAAACGGCGCAACAGGCTGTTGTCGTCGACGAAGCCGACGAGAGCCACACCCACCACAATGGTGATGAGGTACTTGTAACGCGCCAAAACATTCAGCACAACATTTATCTTGCTGCTCATTTCCTTGATTGTAAGTTGATGCAAAGTTAGTGGAAATCGGTGGAACATGCAAAAGAAAACGTGTTTTTTGTTTTGCCCTTCACACGAATTGCACTAACTTTGCAGAGAGAAAACACCTAAACATACATGACAGACAACTATATTGTTTCGGCACGCAAGTACCGTCCGATGACGTTCTCGTCGGTGGTGGGGCAGGAGGCGCTGACCACCACGCTCAAGAACGCCGTGGTGAGCGGCAAGCTGGCGCATGCCTACCTGTTCTGCGGACCGCGCGGCGTGGGCAAGACCACGTGTGCACGCATCTTCGCCAAGGCCATCAACTGCTCGTCGCCCACGGCCGACGGCGAGGCCTGCAACGAGTGTGAGAACTGCAGGGCGTTCAACGAAGGGCGCTCGATGAGCATCTTTGAGCTCGATGCCGCCAGCAACAACTCGGTGGAGAACATCAAGACACTGATGGAGCAGACGCTGATACCGCCGCAGGTGGGCCGCTACAAGGTGTTTATCATCGACGAGGTGCACATGCTCTCGCAGGCTGCCTTCAACGCTTTCCTGAAGACCCTCGAGGAGCCGCCGCAGCATGTCATCTTCATACTGGCGACGACCGAGAAACACAAGATCCTGCCCACCATCCTCTCGCGCTGCCAGATCTACGACTTTGAGCGCATGACGGTGGCCCGCATCGTGGAACATCTGAAGATGGTGGCCGAGAAGGAAGGCGCCCGCTGCGAGGAGGAGGCCCTTGGCGTCATTGCCGAGAAGGCCGACGGCGGCATGCGCGATGCGCTGTCGATCTTCGACCAGGTGAACAGCTTTTGCCAGGGCGACATCACCTACGACAAGGTGCTCGAAGACCTCAATGTGCTCGATGCCGACAATTACTTCCGCATCATAGACCTCGCGCTCGAGAACAAGGTGGCAGACATCATGCTGCTGCTCGACGGCATCATCGCACGCGGCTTCGACGGCGGCAACCTCATAGGCGGCCTGGCCAGCCATGTGCGCAACGTGATGATGGCACGCGATGAGCAGACGCTCCCCCTGCTCGAGGTGAGCGCCGGCCAGCGGCAGCGCTATCAGGAGCAGGCACGCAAGTGTCCGGTGACGTTCCTGTATAAGGCGCTCAAGATCATGAACGAGTGTGACGTGGTCTATCGGCAGAGCAGCAACAAGCGCCTGCTGGTGGAGCTCACCCTCATACGGGTGGCGCAGGTGACGCAGGCCGACGACGAGGCGGCCGGCGCGGGGCGTAGCCCTAAGCGATTGAAATCCCTGTTTAAGAACCTCATGATAGCCCAACCCAAAACGGCAGCGCAGGTGGCCGGGGTTGGGAGGAACTCTGCGAAGGCGGACCGGCAGACGGACGCCTCCGCCTCTGCTGTGGTTGCCGGCGAGCGCAAGGCCGAACCGGCGGCAGCGCAGACGCCACAGATGCCCCGCTTCACGCCGCCGGCCGGTGCGCATGGCAGTGGGCGCCTCAACATTAAAGGTGCGGGCAACATCACCTTCGGCGACCTGAGAAACGGGCCGAAGAAGCCCGACTATGTGAAGATCGACACCACCGTGGGTGCCACCGCGACCTACGACCGTCCGTCAGGCCAGCCGTTTACCGAGGAGCAGCTCTGCATGGAGTGGACACAGATGTGCAACCGCATGCCCCAGCGTTTTGTGGCGCTGGCTGCGCGGCTGAAGAACATCACGCCGCATATCACCGACTATCCCAACATCGAGGCGGCTATCGACAACAAGATACTGCTGCAGCAGGTGAGCGAGATACGCGGCAACATTCGCGCCACCATGCGCAAGGTGCTCCACGACGACCGCATAGAGTTCACACTGCGGTTGGCCGAAGAGTCAGAAATGAAACACGCCTACACCAAGCGCGAACTGTTCGACCGGTTGCGCACCAAGAACCCCGCCTTCGAAAAACTGCGGGCGGCATTGAAACTGGAACTGGCCTAAGCTCATGCAACCATGTATCGTTAGGCACGACCGCTAATCAATTCAACTGCGCTCTGTAAGGTAGGGTGTTCAAAATCCATAAAAAACAGTGCATGATTTTCAAGCGAATAGTTAGTGCGTGAGCCGACGCGGGCTGAAAGCCCAGCAATTACCCAGCCCAGGGCAGCGCCCTGGGTTTAAGCAAGCCAATCTAACTGCGCCCTGTAGGGGCAAAAGTGTAGTC
>CAVAXH010000063.1:0-13563 GCA_963592505.1 Bacteroidaceae bacterium | reverse complement strand
GTGCCCGAAGAGCCCCTGACCTACACGCTCCGCATAGCCGCTGTGGGCAGATGACGCAGCGACTCAAGCACAAGTATGACGGCTGTCATTTCAGCCCCTGCATGCTCGACATCTACAACTCCTTCAGCATCTTGAACGCGCTGATCAAGAAGCTGTTGAACGACTTCTGGTTTTGACACTGCCGCGCCACATTGCGGGGAAAAGCAAGCGCGAGGCGATTTTCCGGACTATAAAAAGGAATGGTTACAAATTTAATGATTATCTTTGCAGAAGAGACCGTATCGCACTGCGATTTCTCCATAAACTAACAGGCACCGACAATTATGGCTCTGAAACTATATCCTATAGGCATACAGACGTTCGAAGAAATCATCAAGAACGATTTGCTCTACATCGATAAGACGGAATATGTCTATCGCATGTCGCACAGCAGCGGTAAGTATTTCTTCCTGGGGCGGCCGCGACGTTTCGGTAAGTCGCTGCTTGTGTCTACCATGCAGAGCTACTTCGAGGGACGGAAGGAACTTTTCAAGGACCTTGCCATGGAAAGGCTCGAGAAGGAGTGGACAACGTATCCTGTGCTCCATTTCGACCTGAGCGGCGGCAAGCATATGGAGAAGGAACAACTGGAGAGATATCTGGCCGACATTCTGGCCAAACAAGAGGAAAAATTCGGCTACAAAAGCGAAAAGATTGACGCCAACCTTCGTCTCATCGACCTCATCAACACCGCCTGGAAGCAGACGGGCAAGCACGTGGTGGTGCTCATCGACGAATACGATGCTCCACTCCTCGATGTGGCACATGAGGAGGAAAACCTGAAAGTGCTCCGCAACATCATGCGCAATTTCTACAGCCCGCTGAAATACTGTGAGGCCAAGCTGCGCTTCGTCTTCCTCACGGGCATCACGAAGTTCTCGCAGCTCAGCATCTTCAGCGAGCTGAACAACATCATGAACATCTCGATGAGCGAGGAGTATGCGGGCGTCTGCGGCATCACCCGGGATGAACTGCTGATGAAAATGTCGGAAGACATCGACATGCTGGCCCACTCGCTCGGATACTCGAGAGAAGCTACGATTTCCAAACTAAAAGAGTATTATGACGGCTACCATTTCTCCAAGCAGTCGCCAGATATCTTCAATCCGTTCAGTCTGCTCAACTGTTTCGCAAAACGCGAGCTTGGCGCTTACTGGTTTGCTTCGGGCACGCCGACCATCCTGATTCACATGATGCGCAAGCACGGCACGCTGCCCACCGACATCTCGCGCGTGGAGGCTGACGAGAGCGAGTTTGATGCGCCGACAGAGGACATGACCACCATCATGCCGCTGCTCTATCAGAGTGGCTACATCACCATCAAAGACTATAACCGCGACTACGACTATTACACCCTCGACGTGCCCAACAAGGAGGTGAAGGTGGGGCTGACACGGGCCCTCATCCCATCGTATGTCACGCAGAACACGCTGGCCACCACAAACACTGCCCGCCGCATAGCACAGGCACTCGACCAGCGGGATATGGACGGCGCTCTGCAGTTGCTGCAGACGTTTCTCGGCACTGTGCCCTACTGCAACGATACCAATTACGAGGGACACTACCAGCAGATGCTCTACATCATCTTCTCGCTTCTCACCGACTATCTGGTGGATGTGGAGGTGCACACGCCGAAAGGGCGCGTGGATATCGTGCTGCTCACCCGCACCGACCTCTATCTCATCGAGCTGAAGCTCAACCGCGACGCGCAGACCGCCATGCAGCAGATCAACCTCAAGCACTATGCCCAGCGCTTCGCCCTCTGCGGCAAGCCTGTGACGAAGGTGGGTGTCAACTTCGACGCCGCCCGGGGCAACATCACCGATTGGGTGGTGGAATGAATGCTTGGCTTCAGCGACACAAAGCTATTTCCTCTGCCGTCAAGCCTGTAGCTGCCATGATGGTTTCCACAGGAACATGAAGAGATAGTAGGTTCTTGGCTATTTCTTTTGCTTTCTGTGCTTCGCCTTTCTGCAGTCCTTCTTGTATTCCGTCCTGCTTGCCGTCATCATAACTCGTCTCCAAGGTGTATTTCTGATACTCCAGGTTGTCCATGTGTTGCTTGTAGGCCAGTTTGTCTTCAGCCGAGAGCTTGTCGAATGACAGGCAATGGCGTGCCTCCGACAGTCCCGGTGCGGTGGCATCCATGGCTATCTCGCCTGTCTTCAGGAAGGCAATCCATTCGTCGAGGGGCGTCGTGGCCACCTTGTCGAAGTCGTTCACCTTCAGCAAGAAGTACTCGGGAAACAGGTCGCCGGCCTCCTTGTCATCCTCTCCCTCCTTCGGCAACTCGCCGAAGAACAGTTCTTGCTGCCGCCTGGAGAGATGCAGAATGTCGTCTGCCTTGTGCATTCCGCGGAAGACGGTCTTTCCGTGATACACATAATCAAGGCCTTGACCCAAACTAAAATAGACGATGTTGACGGAATACACCTTTCTGACCTTTCCGTAGCCTTCGCCGAGGTGTATGAAGTCGGTGACGGCCTTCGAGACTCCATAAAGCATACGGTGGAAATAGGTCAGCTCACGGCTGTTCTGTATCTCGAAGATGACGAGCTCTCCCCTGTCGCTTTCGGCAAGAATGTCCACTCGGTTGAACTTGTCGGTGTCATCCTCCTGATTCGACTCGCTCTCCAGAAAATTCACGATCTTGAACTTTTCCTTGAGCAAGGAGCACATCAATCCCTCCAACACGGCATGGTTTGCCTTGTTGCGAAGCAATCGCTTCATCGCCCAGTCAAATCGTATGTAGTTAGCCATAATTTGTATGCCCTAATGGTTTTGTCGCCGTAAAGTTACGCTTTTGCTCTGAAACGGCCAAGCGAAAGAGCGATTTTTTCATTTCTCCGACGGGCACGCAGCGGCCATGAGCACAGCGGCATGCGATTCCTGAAATGCCTCCTTCATCTTGCTTGCATCCTCTCTTTGCTATTCCTCATACAGCCAGCATCCTTCTTCATGCGAGTTGATGATGCCGATGGCTTGCAGGTATGAGTAGATGATGGTGGAGCCTACAAACTTCATTCCCCTTTTCTTCAAATCTCTGGAGACGGCATCCGAAAGGGGAGAGGTCGTCTTGTCGCACTCGTGGATGATCTTGCCCCCACTGAACTGCCATATATACCGGTCGAACGAGCCATACTCCTTCTGGATGTCGAGAAACACACGGGCATTGCTCACCGCAGCCGAAATCTTGAGTCGGTTGCGCACGATGCCTTGATTCTGGCGCAGAGTCTCGAGTTTCGTGGCATCGTATTGGGCAACTGTGGCGCAATCGAAACCGTCGAATGCCTTGCGGAACGCCTCGCGCTTGTTGAGCACGCACTCCCACGACAGTCCTGCCTGAAAGCCCTCGAGGATGAGCATCTCGAAGAGGGTGCGCTCGTCGTGTACAGGCACGCCCCATTCGTGGTCGTGATAGTCTACATAGTGCTGGTTCTTCATGTTGCACCATCTGCAGCGCCTTTTGTCTGATTCCATGGTTGAGTCTGTCATTCGTAGAAATATTCTGTTTGCAAGTGGACTTACTGTCTCGCCAAGACTTTGCGCCCCCCGATGATGGCTATGCCGCGATGGCCGGGCGCCAGCCTACGGCCCTGCAGGTCGTAGGCCCGTGGGGCGCAGCCGGCGGGTGTGTCGATGTGAGGCTTGTTGACGGCGTTGGGGATGTTGTCGTAGCGTATGCGTATCTCCGTGGGACTGTTCCAGTCGTTCTGGCTGTTGCCGTTGCACACCATCCGCACATAGCGTGCCTCTACGGGAGCGAAGGCGTAGCGTTCCAGCTGGTTGGTGAGGCCGCTGCTCTGCTGGCGGCTGGCTGCTGTCTGCCAGGTGATGCTGTCGGCAGAGGTCTCTATGTCGAAGTAGAAGGTGCGCTGGTTGCCGTTGTAGAAGGCCACGTCGACGGCATACACACGGGCGGTGCGACCCAGGTCGGCCATGATCCATTGGCCGCGCCCCTGCTGGCTCCAGCGCGTGTCGAGGCGTCCGTCGGCCACGTGGGTGTAGGGGTTGCCCTCCTGCGAACCTATGGCTGTGAAGACGATGTCTGCCTGCGGAGCATCGAGCGCCACGGTGCGCACGAGGCTCACGCTCGTCTCGCCGACCATGACGCCTCCAGCCGCAGAGCGCAGACCGCTCACGGTCAGCGTGTGCACGCCGTAAGCTATGCTGTCGGCCAGCGTGAGGTGCAGCATGCAGCCGTCGGCCGTGGCGCTGGCGATGTCTGCCTGCGCACCGTCCCAGTTGTAGTGGTCGGCGTTGCTGATGAGGGTGGTGTCGGGCTCGGTGCTGAAGGTGAGTGTCACCTCGTGGCTGCCTGTCACCTCGGCCTTCGACAGGCGCAGCGGTTCGGTGTAGGGCGTGTCGGGGGCTATGCGGCTCAGGGCGGCGGCAGCCATGAGGTAGGCGCCCACGCCGAAGTCATAATAGCTGGCGGCGGAGAGCGTTTGGTTGGGATCCGCCTTCTCGCCGATGGGCTGTATGTAGCCCACGGTGCCGTCGGCTTGATAGGCCGTGTGCAGCAGATAGTCGGCTGCCTGGGCCAGCGTGGCACCATAGTCGGCAGATGTGAGCAGTCCCAGCCGCAGTCCTGTGGCGTAGGCATAGGCCATGAGCGCCGTGCCCGACGTCTCACGGCCGGGGGTGTTTGCCACGTCGAGCAGTGAGCGCGTCCAGTAGCCGTCGGGCTGCTGGCACCGCTTCAGGGCTGCGGCCATGCGGCAGAAGGTGCCCAGGTAGTCGGCACGGCCCGGGGCATCGGCAGGGAGCACCTCGAGCAGGCGTGCAAGGGTGGCAAAGGCCCATCCGTCGCCGCGTGCCCAGAAGTCTTTCAGGCCGTTGATGGTGGTGTGGGCGGGATAGATGTATTTGGCATCGCGGTAGTAGAGGTCTTCGTCGGCATCATACATCAGCTGGTGGGCGTAGCGCCAGTAGGTGTGCATCTTCTCAAGATAACGAGCGTCGTGTGTGATGTTGTAGAGCTTGGCCATGGTGGGCATCACCATGAACATGCCGTCGACCCACCACAGATAGTCGTCGTTGGCGGTCTGCATCTGATAGTCCATCACGCCCAGCGCACGCGCAATCTTAGCAGTGTCGTGGTCGGCATCGAGGCAGAAGAGGTCGGCATAGACCTGGAAGCACACTTGGTTGTCGCCGAAGAGCACATAGCGTCCGCCCTCGCCATAGCTGTAGGACCACTGTGCGGTGTCGTTGCTTGTGGCACCACACCAGGCGTTGCGCTCTGCCCATGCCGTGGAGTAGGCCTTGTAGTCGTCGTTGGCGGTCACGGCGTAAGCCTCCATGTTGCCCACATGATACACGGCCCGGTTCCAGAAGTGGTTGCCGTGGCGTGGGTTACGCTGTTGCCAGGTGCGGTTCACATGGTTGAGCACGGTGAGCACCTCGGTGCGTCCGGGCAGTGTGTAGGCGGTGGTGTCGCTGTTCTCTGTGTTGTCAGCGTTGGCGGTCGGGGTGCCGAGGCCCACGGCGGGCAATGTCAGCAGCAGCGTTATGGCGGTGCTGCGCAAGATGGCGATGAGGCGCATGGTGGAGGTGGAGGTTTTTACGTGATGTGATGTTGCTTGTTTCTTTTTGCACACTGTCAGAACAGTTTCTCTATGTCGACCGACATGCCTATCTGGAAGGTTATGCCGTCGGTGAGCGGACAGTTGAGATAGTAGTGTTTCGGCCGGTAGTTGAAGAGATTGTCGAGGGCGGCAGTGACTTTGACAGCCTTGCCGATGCGCTGCGTGAGCGACAGCTTCCACAGCGTGTAGGCGGGGTAGGACACAGTCACCGTGCCCTTGCTGACATCGTAGTAGTCGACAAACTCCACATTTTCCACCCCCGACATCACGCGGCCGTTCAGACCGACGCTCAGTCCATACTGGCGTGTGATTTGCCGGTCGTAGTCTACGCGGGCGTTGAGCGTGTGTTTGCGGGCGGGGATGTATTGGTTGTTGATGGTGTTGCCAGCCTTGTCTTTGGGTAGTTGCTCGTCGGTATAGGCGTAGGTGAGACGTGCCGACAAACCGTTGTTCCAGCGTGCCTGAGCGCCCACTTCCAATCCGCTGACGCTGTAGGAGTCGAGGTTGACATAGGGCAGATAGGGCAGTTTGTCGGCGGCTGTCTTGAAGTAAGGAGCCGAGCTGGCCAGTTTGTTTCTCACCTTATTATGATACATGGTCGCCGTCAGGTTATAGTTGCTTCGTGCATATTCTGCCGAGACGTTGTAGTTGTGGCTTGTCTCTGCCTTGAGGTTGGCGTTGCCTTCCACAATCCATATGCCGGCCATGTCGAAGTTGTAGTATTTCTCTTTCAGCGATGGTGCCCTGAACCCCATGCCATATCCGGCGCGCAGGGTGAGGCCGTGCAGCGGTTTGTAGCACAGGTTCACCTTGGGCGTGACACGCGACTGGTGGCCGTCCGAGAAGTAGTCGTAGCGCACGGCTCCCACGGCTTCCAGCGTGGGGGTGATGACCCAGTCGTACTGTGCGAAGACATCCCATGAGTCCTGCTCGCGTCGCTCGCTTTCAAGGTTGGTGTTGTAGAGATAGTCGTGCATGTAGTCGGAGCCTACGGTCAGCACATCGCCGCCGTCGAACGTGTGGTTGAAGAGCATCCGCAGGGTGTTCTGCACGTTGCTGTAGTCGCGTATGTCGAGGTGGGTGAGCCGCTGGTAGTCCGACTTGTCATACTGGTCGAAGGCGTAGCTGGCCTCCAGCGCATCGTGGCCGGTGATGTCCCATAGCATGCGTAGGCCGCCCGAGAAGTCGCGGTAGCGTTCGGGCTGGTCGGCCGTGCGCGTGGTCTGCCGGAAGAAGTAGCCCATGCGGCCCGTCAAGGTCAGCTGCTGCGAGGGCGTCCACTGCAACTGGTCTTTCACGTTGACCGTGCGGTCGCCGTAGATCGTGGAGACGACGCGTGTCACCGCTCCGGGTTCGCTGTGCACATCATAGTTGTCCTTGTTGTAGACATGGGCGCTCAGCAGGTTGTTCCAGTGGCGGCTGTTCAGGCCGAACGTGGCACCATAGCGCTGCTCGTTGTGCTTGGCATAGCGCCCGTTGAGGTTGAGTGTCCAGGGTTCGCGCGTCTTCTTGGTGATGATGTTCACCACGCCGCCCGTGGCATTGCTGCCGTAGAGGGCCGACGCAGCCCCTTTCACGATCTCGATGCGCTCCACGTTGTCCATGTTCAGACGTGTGAAGTCCACATCGTCCATGGTCTCTCCGGCCAGCCGTTCGCCGTCCACCAGAAAGAGGATGCCCTGTCCGCCGAAGCCCGAGAAGTTGAGGTGCGTCTGTTGGTTCATGGCATACGAGAACTCCACGCCCGGCAGTTCCTGCTGCAAGAGGTCCTGCACGTTGGTGGCGTCGACCCTTGCCAGGTCTTTCCGGGTGATGACGCGCGTCTGAATGGGCGTGTCCTTGAGAAATTTTGGGGTGCGCGTGCCCGTCACCACCACCTCGTTGAGGTCGAAGCGGCGGTCGGTGGAGTCAGCCGGTGCGGTGGCTGTGGTCTGTGCCGTCAGCGTGGTGGCGCTCATCAGCAGTATCGTGGTTGTCAGTGACTTCATGTCGGTGCTTTAGTAAGGATATTTGTAGTTGATGGTCAGCCAGCACTTCACGCCTTTTGCCGACAGATAGTTCTCCAGCTGCAGGGCGGCATACTTGCCGTTCTTCAGTCGGAGCACAAACACATGGTTGTTGAGTGTGAACTGGGGTGGGAAGGGCGGTATCTTCATCGAGAGCCACGATGACAACACCTTGTTGACACGTATGCCCTGCGAGGGCACCAGGCACATCAGCATCTGGTCCTGGCTGTCCCACACGGCGTTTTCCGACCACTCGTCCTCGGTGAACTGCTGATCGGCGAATGCCTCGCTGCTCTCCGGCAACTGGTCCATCGAGGTGAACGACGTCTCGAGCACGGCACCGCCGTTGGTGCGCACGTTGTTGCGGTGCACGGCAAATGTCCAGTTGGCAGGCTCCGTCTGTGCATCTGAGGGGGTGAACGAGCGGAAGCTGCTCTTGCTGATGCCTTCACCGTAGACGTCAAACCAGTACATGTATTGTCCCGGCAGACAACCCTCAGTGGCTGTCGTGTGACCGGCATCGGTGGCGTCGGCCTCACCGGTGGGTTGCATGGGAATGGGGTAGGGGGTGAACTCGGTCTGGGCCTTCTGCAGTGCCGAGTCGTTGGCGTCAGCTGCCAACTGCTGCAGTTGTTCGAGGTCTACATAATACCAGTCTGTCCAGCTCGTGGCATTGATGAGCAGCTGGCCTTTGGCCGTGACGGCGGGCACATCCTCGGCCTTGTCGTAGATGCCGTCGAAAATGCCGTTGCAGGCCGTAAGGACCAGTAGCGCCATTGCTGCGATGACGGTCTTCGCCGATGCTATGCCGGCTATGTCGTTCGAGATTTTCATGATTATGGTGTGTTGCGGATGTTTTTGTTCTGCAAAATTACAAAGATTATGGGCGGTATGCAATACTTAGTAATCGGTATTTTCCGCGAAATGGGCGATGGTAGCCCGGTTTTCTTATTCTGCGGCTTGGTGATGGCTTCATTTTGTCGTACCTTTGCAGAGCGTTTCCGCATGGCAGACATCCATGGGTTGCAACGCATCTCACAACACAGATACAAAAGTAAAGATATGAACCCCGTCCCATCTCCTGCTTCCGAGCCGCAGCCCAAGGCACCGTCGGCTCTGCTCTCGCTGCTGCCCCTTGTGGCGCTCGTGGCCCTGCTCACCGTCACCATCCGGTCGTTTGGCAGCGATGCCCTGGCCGGTGCCTCGCAGGTCACCCTGCTCGCCATCACCGCGCTCTGCGTGTTCATCGGCATGGTCTTTCTGAAGGTGCCATGGGCCAGTTTCGAGAAGGCCATCACCCACAATGTGGCCAGTGTGTCGAGTGCGCTGATCATCCTGTTGCTCATTGGTGCCCTGGGCGGTGTGTGGATGGTGAGCGGTGTGGTACCCACGCTGGTCTATTATGGCGTGCAGGTCATCAGCCCCGATGTGTTTCTGGCATCGTCGTGTGTCATCTGCGCGCTGGTGAGCGTCACCACCGGCTCGTCGTGGACCACTATTGCCACCATTGGCGTGGCCCTCATGGGCATCGGTCGTGCGCAGGGCTTTGCCGACGGTTGGGTGGCCGGTGCCATCATCAGCGGTGCCTATTTCGGCGACAAGATCTCGCCCCTCTCTGACACCACCACGCTGGCTTCGGGCAGTGTGGGCGTGCCGCTCTTCCGCCACATACGCTACATGCTCCTCACCACAGTGCCGTCGATGACGGTGGCGCTCATCATCTTTGCCGTGGCCGGTCTGACTGCCCACACCAGCAGTGCAGGCGACATAGAGGCGTTCACAGCGGCCATCGGCATGCGCTTCCACATCACGCCGTGGCTGCTCAGCGTGCCAGTGCTCACGGGGGTGCTCATAGCCCGCCGCGTGCCGCCTGTCATCACGCTCTTTCTGGCTGCCCTGCTGGGCGTGGGTGCAGCCTTGGTGTGGCAGCGTGAGACACTGGCCGAGATCGATCCGTCGCTCTTTCGTGCGGCCATGTGCTGCCTCTACGACAGCACCTCGTTGCACACCGACAACGCCATACTGGCCCAACTGGTGGCCACGCGCGGCATGGCCGGCATGATGGACACCATCTGGCTCATCATCTGCGCCATGTGCTTCGGTGGGGCCATGACGGCCGCAGGCATGGTGGGCGGCATCACACGGCTGTTCATCCGTCTGGTGAAGGGGCGCACGTCGCTCGTGGGAGCTACGGCCGCTACGGGTGTCATGCTCAATGTGGCCATTGCCGACCAGTATCTGTGCATACTGCTCACGGGCAACATGTTTCGCGACATCTACGAGCACCATGGGTTTGAGCGCCGTCTGCTGAGCCGCACCACCGAGGATTCTGCCACGGTGACTTCGGTGCTGGTGCCGTGGAACACCTGCGGCATGACACAGAGCACCGTGCTTGGCGTGGCCACGTTCACCTATCTGCCCTACTGCTTCTTCAATCTCATCTCACCCCTCATGAGCGTGCTGGTGGCGGCATTGCACAAGAAGCTCAAACGGTAGGACCGGATGTCGTTACGCTCTCTCGTCGTTCTCCGATGGTGAATGTACTTTTAGCCATTTTTTATCGAATTATGCATGTCTTGCACCGATTATTCTTCTTATTCTCCGCATTTTTGCGGAGATTATTTGCGCTATTCTCCGCATTTTTGCGGAGAATATGCTTCTTATTCTCCGCAAGGAGGGGTAAGGAATGCTTCATCTTGCCGGCATAATGCCTGACCTGCTGTTGCTGCATCTGATGGTTTTGCTTCTGCCTGTTGTGCAACAATTCAGTGTCAGCAGGATGAAAAAGAAAGAGGCGCTATAGGCCAAGAAGAGATGTATAGGTCAAGCAAGAGACGTATAGGCCAAGGAAAGAGACGTATAGGCCAAGCAAGAGGCGTATAGGCCAAGAAAGATGGTGAGGCTTCTTGGCTATTCGTATCGTCGGTGGAACGTCAGCAACAGCAGAAAACCGATGACCACAAAGGGCATGCCCACCATGGCCGGCCAGGCGTAGCCCATGCCCCACGTGATGGGCAGGCCGCCAAGGAAGGCACCTGCGGCATTGCCGAAGTTGAAGGCTATCTGTATGCAGCAGCCGCCAAGCATCTCGCCGCCCTTGGAGTGCTCGATGATGAGCATCTGCTCGGGGGTACCCATGCCGAAGAGGCAGCCGCAGCACACGAACATCAGTGCGAGGTGCACGCCTCCCCACTGCACACAGAAGAAGACGGCCAGCAACGTCAGGCACGCAATGCCCTGCAGCATGGATGCCGTCAGTCCGGCCCGATACTTGTCGGAGAGCCATCCGCTGAGCAGGTTGCCCACCACCATGCCCAGACCTGCCCAGGCCATGTAGAGCGGCAACAATGTGGCAGGCAGCCCGCCATCGATGACAAGTGCCGGAGAGATGTAGCTATACCATGCCAGGATGCCTCCGTTGCCAAACATGGTGGCCAGTATGATGAGCCACGGGTCGAGGTGTCGCAGAAAACGAAACTGCCCTTTCATGCTCGTGGCAGACTGCGGGTCGAGGTCGGGCACATAGCGAGCCATGAGTGCCAGCCCCACCAAACTGCCTGCGGCAATGACGGCGAAGGCCAGCCGCCACGACAGCGTGCCTGAGAGCAGTGTGGCCACAGGGTTGCCCAGCAGGTTGGCAAAGGTCATGCCGGCACACATGATGCTCACGGCCCGTGTCTTGTGACCCTCGTCGGCCAGGCGGTAGGCCACTATGGTGCCCACACCGTAGTAGGCACCGTGGGGCAGTCCGCTGATGAAGCGTGCGGCCATCAGCCACCAGAAGTTTTGTGCGGTGAACGACAGCAGTGCGCCGATGAAGACGAGCGACAGCAGGGCCTGCAAGATGTGTTTGGGGCGCAGACGGTGCATGGCCACCAGAAACGTGGAGCCCACGCAGACGCCGAGCGCATAGATGGAGATGGTGTGGCCTGCCGTGGGGATGGAGATGTGGAGGTCGGTGGCCAGGTCGGGCAGGATGCCCTCTATGACAAATTCGGCCATGCCCAGCAAGAATGTTCCTACGGCAAGCACCAGTAGGCTGCCCAGTTCTTTCGTCATAATACGGATGTGTGTTTGCGGTGTGTTGAGAGAGGACGTGGATGTTGCGGAGCCCTCATTGTTGCCTTGACAATTTGTTGATGCAAAGTTAATGGTTTTTGTTGTATAAGCGACACTGAATGCGCTGGAAAAAACAGAGCAGTTCGCATTTTCTTTCGGCCGACTCACATTTGCTGTGGAGTCAGCGGGGAGACATAAAAATCAGCACAAACTCAGAATAACTCTTTGTGATAAGCAACATTTGTGTTAAATTTGCAGATGAAATGAAAATAACCAAATTAAGATATATCGGAGCCTTTATGGTCACCACGGGCGTACTGGCACTGGTGAGGTGTGCGTTTCCGTCGGTGGCGGGGTCTGCCGGAGGGCAGTCGTCGTCAGAGGCAGGTAAGGATTCTGCGGTCGTCATGGCCGACAATGCCTTGTCTTCTGTCACTGCTGCCGACTCGATCGTTGCACTGGGCGACAGTGCGCGGCCCTTGCATTCTCGCTTTTTCCGTGGTGACGGCTCTGTGGCCAAGCATCGCATCTTCAGCGTTCCGGGCTTCTCAGCCTCCTTTCCCGACCAGAACGATGTGCAGTTGCTTGCCGCCCAGAAGTTTGGCGTGAAGCCCGTGGCCGACCGTGCCGATGCCGAACAGCGCAAGACGGAGCTGGTGTATGTGGCCAGCAACCAGTATTTTCATGTAGACCGTCTGCGCAACAGCATTCCTTACCTGGTGCCGCGCGCCTCGGTGCTGTTGCAGGACATTGGCCGCACGTTTTTCGACAGTCTGCAGATCAAGGGAGTGCCGCTCCATAAGGTCATCGTGACGAGCGTGCTGCGCTCCGAGGCCGATGTGCAGAGCCTGCGTACCCGGAACGGCAATGCCACGCAGAACAGCTGTCATCTCTACGGCACCACGTTTGATGTGTGCTACAACCGCTATAAGACCGTGAGTCCTCCGGGCGAGAAGCGGCGTGAGGTGCGCAACGACACGCTGAAGTGGATCCTTGCTGAGGTGCTGCGTGACATGCGCGAGTCGGGTCGTTGCTATGTGAAATATGAGGTGCACCAGGGATGCTTCCACATCACCACACGGTAGGAATTGCCAAGCTGGTTGACAAAGCACATGGATAGTCTCCTAAAAATAAAACTATTGGCTACATGTTGAAATCTCTTGCTCCGCTCATCACTTTTCTCTTCGTCGCCCTGCAGTGTGGGGCGCAGACACCCATCGCCAACCGCGTGAAAGCCGTGGTGCGCCGACTGCCTGCACACGCAGAGGTCGTGGCCAAATACACCGACGTAAGCCGCCACTGCCTCTACTACACCAACCAGAACCGCCTCTTTCGCTATGATGTGAGAAACAACAGCCGCGAGGAGGTCACATTCACCACCAGATCTTATGCGACCATCCTGGCCACATGGCTCAGCAGCAACGGCACGGGATTCTTTGTGGCAGTCGACAGAAAAGGCATGGTGCCACTATATCTCGACAACGGACAAGAACTGTGGTTTTACGACTCGCACACACGCAAGTCGAAGCTTATCGGAGAAGGCTATAGCATCATCCGCACACGCGACAAGATAACCATCCGGCGTGCCTCGCGATGCCTCAACCCGTCAGCTTCACGCGAACGGCAGCAATGGATGATACGCGACCATCATTATGACAACAACGGCACACCGCTCGGCAAATCCGACGAGTATCGCATGAAATAATTTAACCTATACGCCTAAATCTTAGGCAACTATGTACTGTTAGGCACGACTGCTAATCAATTTATATGGACATATCGTCAGACGCGGGCTGAACCAATTGGCAACGACGCGGGCTGAAAGCCCAGCAATTACCCAGCCCAGGGCAGCGCCCTGGGTTTAAGCA
>CAVAXH010000062.1:0-13632 GCA_963592505.1 Bacteroidaceae bacterium | reverse complement strand
GCTCATAGCCCTTGCCGGCTTGGTGGTGTGCGGCCGGCAGTTTTATGCCAGTGCGGTGCGCCAGCTGCGCCATGCCGCGGCAGGCATGGACGTGCTCGTGGCGCTTTCCACGCTGGTGGCCTTTCTCTTCTCGGCCTACAACACCCTTTGGGGCGATGCCTCCCAGGTCTATTTCGACTCGTGCACGATGGTTGTGGCCTTTGTGCTCACCGGCCGCCTCCTCGAGGAGCGCGCCAAGGACGGCACCGCCACCAGCATCCGCCGCCTGATGGGCATGTCGCCCAAGACAGCCCATGTGGTCAGCGGCACCGCCAGCGCAGCCACGAGGGCTGACAGTGAGGTGACCGATGTGCCCGTGTCGACTGTCGACGTGGGCGACGTGCTCGAGGTGCGCGCCGGCGAACGCGTGCCTGTCGACGGCGATGTGCTCACGGCCACGAGCTTCATGAACGCCACGGCAGCCTATGTCGACGAGAGCATGCTCACCGGCGAGCCTACCCCTGCCGCTAAGGGCGCAGGCACACGGGTGCTCGCCGGCACCGTCGTGGTGCAGGGGCGGCTGCACATGCGCGCACGCCAGGTGGGGCAGCAGACCGCCCTGGCCCACATCATCAGCACGGTGCAGGCGGCACAGGGCTCCAAGGCCCCGGTGCAGCGCATCGTCGACCGCGCCGCGCAGGTCTTCGTGCCCGTGGTGGTGGGGCTCTCGCTCCTCACGTTTGCGGTGTGGCTGGCGGTGGGCGGTGTGGCGGTGCTGCCGCAGGCCGTGGTGTGTGCCGTCACGGTGCTGGTGGTGGCCTGTCCGTGTGCCATGGGCCTGGCCACGCCCACAGCGCTCATGGTGGGCATCGGGCGTGCGGCCAGCGGCCATGTGCTCGTCAAGGATGCCGCTGCCCTTGAGCGCCTGCGCCAGGCAGATGTGCTGGTGACCGACAAGACGGGCACGCTGACCATCCCCGGCCGCGACGTCGACTTCACCCGTGCCTCCACCTTGTCGCCCGCCGAGCGCGAGACGCTGAAGCCCCATGCCCGCGAGGCTGTGCAGGCATTGCAGGCCCAGGGCATCGAGGTGTGGATGATGAGCGGCGACAAGGAGGAAGCCGTGCGCCACTGGGCCGGGCAGACCGGGATATCCCACTACCGTTCAGGCTGCACCTCGCACGACAAGGAAGACCTGGTGCGCCGCATGCAGGCTGCCGGCCGGCGTGTGGCCATGATAGGCGACGGCATCAACGATGCGCAGGCCCTCGCCCTGGCCGATGTGTCGGTGGCTGTGGGCGGCGGCACCGATGTGGCCCTCGACGTGGCCCAGGTGACGCTCATGACCGACGACCTGCGTGCCCTGCCCTTTGCCGTGCGGCTCAGCCAGCGCACCGTCCGCATGATCTGGCAAAACCTCTTCTGGGCCTTCGTCTACAATCTGGTGTGCCTGCCCCTGGCCGCCGGTGTGCTCTGGCTCTTCTGGGCCGAACCGCCCGTCAGGCTCACCCCCGCGTGGGGAGCCGCACTGATGGCTTTCTCCAGCATCAGCGTGGTGCTCAATTCGCTCAGGCTTAAAAAGTGTGCGATATAATATAGGACGCATTATGATATATAACATAGCATAATGCGTCCTGATTGTGTTTTCCTGTCTGTCAGCGCGGTAGCCGTGCCGGATGCCGTCACTGATTCTGCAAGAGCGGAGGGTCAGTCGGTCGGTGGAGTGGGATAGTTGTGCTGGCCCCAGTAGTTGCCGGTGCCCTTCGGTGCCCAGCCTTTCTCCACCGAGATCTCCACCGAGAATGTGGGGTTGGGTGTCCACCGCACGGCAGCCCCCAGGCGGTCGCCCAGCTCGCAGCCCATCATGTAGGGCGAGTAGCCCCAGGCCCCGAGGCCCCGTCCGCAGAGCGGGTAGCCGCCGTAGGCTGCACCCTGGTTCACAAGCGATTTCTGCCCGTAGACGTAGGCCGCCCAGTGGTCGTTGAACCGATAGCCCACCTCGGCCGTCAGTCCGCCGCTGGTGTAGTGGTTGCCGTTCCAGGTCAGGTGGTTCACGTAGCCGCCGGCCGCCACCCATCCGTTGCGTCCCAGCGGTTGCAGCCATGCGGCCGTGAGGCGCTGGCCGAAGCCGCCTCCCTTGGCGTGCTTGCCGAAGGTGGCAAAGGCGCTCAGGTCGAGGCTCACGTTGAGTCCGGCGTGCAGCGGCCCATAATTATAATAGGTGGAGTAGGGCGTGGGATACCACACGGTGCTGTCGCTCACCTCCTCTCCGGTGTGCTTGGCTTTCGGGCCGTCGGCTTGCCGGTGGCGGTCAGCTGCGCTGGTCATGCCGGTGGTGGCAGTGAGGCTTGCCGAGGGCGTTGCCGTCAGGCTGGGCTGCAGGCTCTGCGGCTGCATGCCGCATGCCGAGCCCACGGGGCGCATGGCCGTCGGCGTCTTGAACGTCGTGCGGTCGGTCTGTGCCGTGAGGGCGGTGGCCATGCAGGCGGCTGCCATGAGCGATAGGGTTCTTTTCATGCTGCTTTTGCTTCTTTTGGTGCAAATTTACACAACCCGCACAGTATACACACCCTCGTTTATGCTTTTTTATTATAGTTTTGATTAAAATACCTTAAATAGCGCGGCATGCAGGCCGCAACGGCCGTGGGAGAGCCGGGGCCCGCTGTCCGGAAAAGGCACGGACGGGCGGCGCGGCGACAAATATTGAAAGAAAAACTCGAAATTTTCTACGGAAATGTTTGTTTGTCTCGCCGGAAAGTTATACTTTTGCAATCGTAAACAATAAAACAGACACAACGATGAAGTCATACGCATCCTTTTTCGCTTATTATTATTACTACTTTGCATTGCGATGCGAAGCGGGAAGTTGCGTGTAGAGTTCAACTTAAGGATATATAAACCGAAGAGAGGTTTGCATACAGTTCCCGTTTCATTCCGATGAAGCGGGATTTTTGTTTGCCGAAAGCCTCCACATACACACGAAGCCGATGAAGAGAATAGCCATACAGGGAGTGCCGGGGTCGTTTCACGACATTGCCGCCCATCAGTATTTCGAGGGCGAGCAGATCATGCTGATCTGCTGCGACACGTTCGAGGAAGTGTTTCGCAACATCGAGCGCGACCCCACCGTCATCGGCATGCTGGCCATCGAGAACACCATTGCCGGCAGCCTGCTCCACAACTACGAGCTGCTCCGAGCCAGCGGCACCACCATCGTGGGTGAGCACAAGCTGCACATCCAGCACAGCATCTGCTGCCTGCCCGACGACGACTGGGACACGCTGCAGGAGGTCCACTCGCACCCCGTGGCCCTCATGCAGTGCCGCTCGTTTCTGGCCAGCCACCCCACGGTGAAGGCCGTCGAAGACGAAGACACCGCCGGCAGCGCCGCCTACATCCGTGAGCACCAGAGCCGCGGATGGGCCGCCATCTGCCACGCCGATGCCGCCCGGCTGTACGGGCTGAAGGTGCTGCAGGACCACATCGAGGACAACAAGCACAACTTCACGCGTTTCCTCGTGGTCAGCGACCTGCGCAAGGCCGACTTCCTGCGGCCCTTGAACCAGTCTAACAAGGCCAGCCTCGTCTTCGCGCTGCCCCACGCCGAAGGCTCCCTGTCGAAGGTGCTCACCATCCTCAGCTTCTACGGCATCAACCTCACCAAGATACAGAGCCTGCCGGTCATCGGCCACGAGTGGGAGTATCTCTTCTATGTCGATGTCACCTTCGACGACCTCACCCGCTACCGCCAGTCTATCGATGCCATCACCCCGCTCACCAAGGACATAAAGATCATCGGCGAATACCAAGCCGCAAAAAACCAAGAGATATGATTACACCAGCAGAAAGAGTAAACACCGTGCAGGAGTACTACTTCAGCCGAAAGCTGAAGGAGGTGGCCGCCCTCAATGCCGCCGGCCGCGACATCATCTCGCTGGCCATCGGCAGCCCCGACATGCCGCCCTCGCCGCAGACCGTCGACAAGCTCTGCGAGGTGGCCCGGCGCCCCGACGCCCACGGCTACCAGCCCACCGCCGGCCTGCCCCAGCTGCGCCAGGCCATGGCCGCCTTCTACCGCCGCACCTATGGCGTGGAGGCCGACTGGGCCACCGAGGTGCAGCCCATCATCGGGTCGAAGGAGGGCATCATGTATGTCACCCTCGCCTTCTGCAACCCCGGCGACGAGGTGCTCGTGCCCGACCCCGGCTACCCCACCTACACGGCCATCAACCGCATCTTCGGCACACGCATCGTGGGCTACTCGCTGCGCGAGGACAACGGCTGGCAGCCCGACTTCGAGGCGCTCGAGCAGATGGACCTCAGCCGCGTCAAGGTCATGTGGGCCAACTATCCCAACATGCCCACCGGAGGCAACGCACGCCGCGACACCCTGGAGCGCCTCGTCGACTTCGCACGCCGCCACGACATCGTGGTCGTCAACGACAATCCCTACTCGCTCATCCTCAACGAGCACCCCATGAGCATCATGCAGGTGCCGGGCGCCAAGGACTGCTGCATAGAGCTCAACTCCATGTCGAAGAGCCACAACATGCCCGGATGGCGTGTGGCCATGATGGTGAGCAACGCACAGTACATACAGTGGATGTTCAAGATACAGAGCAACATCGAGAACGGCACCTTCCGCGGCATACAGCTCGCCGCTGCCGAGGCCTACAACACCAACACGCCCGAGTGGCACCGCCTGCACAACATCGAGGTCTATGCCCGCCGCCGCGCCGTGGCCGAGCAGATCATGACCACCCTCGGCTGCACCTTCGATGCCTCGCAGGTGGGCATGTTCCTCTGGGGCCGCATCCCCGACAAGTATGCCGACGTGGAGGAGCTCACCGAGCGCGTGCTCCACGAGGCGCGCGTGTTCATCACGCCGGGCTTCATCTTCGGCAACAACGGCCGCCGCTACATACGCATCTCGCTCTGCGCCAAAGACGAGCAGATGCAGGAGGCCCTCGCCCGTGTGAAGGCCCTCGCGTGGTAGCCCGCCGCCACACAAATCAACCATCAATCCAAGCAACCATCAAAACAAGCACACATACTATGGACAATAATCTGGAATTAGAACTCACCCCACTGCATTTGCCAAGCGACAACGAACGCCCGTTTGTCATAGCCGGACCCTGCAGCGCCGAGACCGAAGAGCAGGTGCTGACCACCGCACACCAGTTGGCCGAAAAGGGCTGCCACATGTTTAGGGCCGGCGTGTGGAAACCGCGCACCAAGCCCGGAGGCTTCGAGGGCAACGGCGAGAAGGCCCTGCCCTGGATGAAGGCCGTCAAGGAAGAGACCGGCATGCTCACCGCCACCGAGGTGGCCAAGCCCGAGCACGTGGAGCTCTGCCTGAAGTATGGTGTCGACATCCTGTGGGTGGGCGCACGCACCTCGGCCAACCCCTTTGCCATGCAAGACCTGGCCGATGCCCTGCGCGGTGTCGACGTGCCCGTGTTCGTGAAAAACCCCGTCAACCCCGACCTCGAGCTGTGGATAGGCGCCATGGAGCGCATCAACCGGGCCGGCGTGAAGCGCATGGCGGCCATACACCGCGGCTTCTCCAGCTACGACAAGAAGATCTACCGCAACCTGCCCATGTGGCAGATACCCATGGAGCTCCACCGCCGCATACCCAACCTGCCCATCATCTGCGACCCCAGCCACATCGGTGGGCGCCGCGAGCTCATAGCACCGCTCTGCCAGCAGGCCATGGACCTCGGCTTCGACGGTCTGCTCGTCGAGAGCCACTGCAGCCCCGACGAGGCGTGGAGCGACGCCAAGCAGCAGGTCACCCCCGACGTGCTCGACTACATACTCAGTCTGCTCGTCGTGCGCGACGAGCAGGTCACCACCGAGGGCATACAGGCCCTGCGCCGACAGATCGACGAGCTCGACAACCAGGTGATGGAGGTGCTCTCCAAGCGCATGCGCGTGTGCCGCGAGATTGGCCAGTACAAGAAGGAGCACAACATGACCGTCTTCCAGAGCAACCGCTACAACGAGATCCTCGAGAAGCGTGGCGCACAGGCCAGCGTGTGTGGCGTAGACCCCGAGTGCGCGGCCCACATCTTCGAACTCATCCACCAGGAGAGCGTGCGCCAGCAGGTGGAAATCATCAACCGGTAAACACACACACATCAGCCATGAAGATTCTCGTTATGGGAGCAGGCAAGATGGGGTCGTTCTTCATCGACCTGCTCAGCTTCGACCACGAGGTGGCCGTCTATGAGCGCGACGCCCACCGCCTGCGCTTCACCTACAACTGTCTGCGCTTCACCTCGCTCGACGAGGTGCGTGACTTCGCCCCCGAGCTGGTCATCAATGCCGTCACCGTGAAGTACACCCTGCAGGCCTTCGAGGAGGTGCTGCCCTATCTGCCCGACCACTGCATCATCTCCGACATCGCCTCGGTGAAGACCGGCCTCAAGGAGTTTTATGAGCGCACGGGCCACCCCTATGTGTCCACCCACCCGATGTTCGGCCCCACCTTTGCCAACCTCAACCAGCTGTCGGAGGAGAATGCCATCATCATCAAGGAGGGCGACTACATGGGCCGCATCTTCTTCAAGGACCTCTACCAGAAACTGGGCCTCAACATCTACGAGTACACCTTCGAGGAGCACGACAAGACCGTGGCCTACTCGCTCAGCATACCCTTCGTGTCGACCTTCGTCTTCTCGGCCGTCATGAAGCATCAGGATGCGCCCGGCACCACCTTCAAGCGCCACATGAAGATTGCACGCGGCGTGCTCTCCGAGGACGACTATCTGCTGCAGGAGGTGCTCTTCAACCCCTACACCCACGACCAGGTGGAGCAGATCTGCTCTGAGCTCCGCGACCTGCTGGCCATCATCGACCACCGCGATGCCGACGGCATGAAAGCCTACCTCACGCGCATACGCGGCAACGTGTTTGAGTAGACGGCGCGGGCCGACAATGCAAAAAAAATGTGAGGCGGAGATTGCGGAAATCTCCGCCTCTCTTCGTATATATATCTATAAGACAACGAAATAACATTATAGTGCAACGATGAAAAGATTACTGCTTCCACTGCTGCTGGCCTTCTGGTCAGTGGCCCTGTGTGCCCAGACCTATGAGCGCAAGACCAACCTGCCCTGCGTCTACATCAACACCGAGGGCAACAAGGCCATCTCCAGCAAGGAGACCTACGTGTATGCCACGATGGTCTATGTCGACGAGAGCGACGTGCAGACCACCTACGACAGTCTGCAGATCCGCGGCCGCGGCAACTCCACATGGGGCCTGCGCAAAAAGCCCTACCGCATCAAGTTTCATGAGAAAGAGAAGTTTCTCGGCAAGGGCTACGCCAAGGCCAAGAGCTGGACACTGCTGGCCAACGCCGGCGACAAGACGATGATGCGCAATGCCGTCACCTCGGCCATGGGCCAGTTTCTGGGCATGGCGTTCAATCCTGCCGCCAAGTTTGTAGACCTCGTGCTCAACGACGTCTATCTCGGCACCTATCAGGTCAGCGACCAGGTGGAGGTGCGTGCCCACCGTGTCGACATCGTGGAGCAGGACAGCCCGCTGGCCGACGATGCCGACGTCACGGGCGGCTATCTGCTCGAGGTCGACGGCTTTGCCGACGGCAACTGCTTCAAGACCTCCAGCTACGGCGTGTCGGTGCGCATACACAATCCCGACGAAGACGTCATTGTCAGCCGCCAGCAAAACTACATCACCAACTATGTCAACCAGTTTGAGCAGGCCCTGGTGTCCTCGCTCTACACCGATGCCGAGAAGGGCTACCGCCGCTTTGTCGACTCCACATCGCTCGTCAACTGGTATCTGGCCACCGAGATCTCGGCCAATGTCGACGGCTTCTACAGCACCTATTTCTATAAGCAGCAGGGCGACCCGCTGCTCTATTGGGGACCGCTCTGGGACTACGACATCGCCTACAACAACGACAACCGCACCGACCGTGGCTCCAGCAACACCACCAGCCAGCTCATGGCCGATGTGGCCTACAGCGGGGCAAAGAAGTGGGTCAACCGCATGTGGACCGACCCGTGGTTTGCCAGCCTCGTCAACCGCCGCTACCAGCAGGCGCTCGCCGACGGCCTCGTAGACCATCTCCACCACACCGTCGACAGCTTGCAGACGCTGCTCGACGCCTCGCAGCAGCTCAACTACCGCAAGTGGGGCATCAGCACACGCATGTATCATGAGATGGTGCTCTACTCCAGCTACAGCCAGTATGTCAGCGACCTCAAGCAGTTCATCACCGACCACACCGCATACCTCACCAAGGTGTTTGCCTCCAAGGCCGGCGAGCCCGTCGACCCCACACCGGCCTTTGTGCCCGAAGCCTACTACTACCGCGTGCTCAATGCCGGCAACTCCATGGCCATCGAGGGCGGCACGTCGGGCCAGGTCTACAGCTACTACAACCAGGCCGACCGCACCGCCGAGGAGTGGGCCATCAAGCCTGTGGGCCAGTATTTCTCGCTCGTCAACAGGACAGAGGGCAAGGCGCTCAACGATCCCTCGACCTCGTCGGCCGTGGGCACGCCGCTGGCCCTGGCCGAGGTCGACACCACCGACACGCGCCAGCTCTGGGACATCATCGCCCAGGGCTCCGACGGCTACTATAACCTCCGCAATGTCTACACCGACCACATCGCCAACCTCTCGGGCGGCAGCACCGCCACCTTTGCCGACATCCTGAGCTACACCAACGACTCGCGCAACGGCACCAGCAAGAACCGCCTGTGGCGTTTCGTCAAGGGCACCCAGATCACCACCGCCGTCAGCCTGCCTGAGCCCGAGGAGTATGCCCTGGCCTACAACCGCGACCTCGGCTACCTCCATTTTGGCAGCGCCACGCCCGACGCCCTGCGGTTCACGGCCTCCGTCTTTGATGTGCAAGGCCGCCGTGTGGCATCGTTCCTGGCTTCCGAGAAGATGGATGTCAGCACCTTGCCTGCCGGCGTGTATGTCGTCAGCTGGACAGTGGGCGGCCATCGCCGCAGCGCCAAGTTCAGCAAGTAGGGTGGGGCGGCATAATACATAGTGTGGGCTGCGTAGCCCCAAAGCCCCACGGGGCGACATAGCAGAGCGTAGGATTATCCGTGCGATAACGCGCTCTGTTATGTCGCCCCGTTGTGTTTATGGGCCTATGCCGTGTGGACGATTCGAGGAACCGATGTTCTGGCCACACCGCACGTTTATTCTGTTTTGATGCAAAACGTGCCGCGATTGGGCGTGTAAGCATGTAACATAATGGCATGTAACACCTTATGGCGTCAAAAATGTACAAAATATCCTAGTTTTTGTAAGAAATATGATAGTCGCCGCATGGCATTTTTCATAATTTTGCCGCTGTCATCCCGACAATGGTTGCGGTTGCGCCATCACCACGCAGGCTGCTGCGCCCGCCACCCCAACACAATGTATAACCGACGTGTCGCACCACCGCACACGCCTAAACCATGCAGATGATATGAGTACATCAAACGTAACGACAGGTGTGGGTAGCTCTCTGATCCCCATTAAAGGCATAAGCAACAAGATGCGCGACTTGCTGCTGACACTCCGGATACAGAATGTCAGTGCGCTGCGACTGGCGGGCAAGAGCGTCAGCGCCCGCGAGAGCCTGAAGGAGAAGATACGCGGCCAACTGCATTCGACCGACCGACAGAAGCTCAGCATACAGAACATCAATATGTGGATACGCCAGGCCGACCTCTGGCGCGTGCCGGGCATCACGGCCGACTGGGCATGGCTCATTGCCCTCACTGGCGTGCGTTGCGTGGAAGACTTGGCCAAGTGTGATGCTGCCAAGCTGTGCAACATGATCAACATCGTGGCGCAGAGCCAGTTCGACCAGTTTGAGACCCCCGACGAGGAAGACCTCGCCTATCTCATTGCAGGTGCCGAGACGCTGGTGCCCAAGACCCACACGGTGACCAATCTGACCAATCTGAGGCTCGCCGACGGTAAACCTGTGGATCCCAAGCTGATAAAGGCCCTCAACACCATTGGTTTCTATCGCATCAAGCCCGACAGCGATGGCGACAACGACTTAGACTGTCTCACCCGGCTGACGCTGGAAGAGGTGAAGGTGGCCTACAAGCTCAGCGGTCTCCTTGACACCGACGAAAACTATGCGAAAGCCACTGAATTCCGATACAGGGATCTTCATAAAGATCTGGTGAAGGCGGCCAAGGCCCATGTCAACAACCGCCGTTGGACTGTGTTCCATGCCGATAACGACACATCCATCGACATGAGCGACCAGCCAGCCCCCACCCATCTCTTTGCTGATGCCGACAAGCAGACGTCGCAGATAGAGGCTGTGGGCACCTACCAGACCATTGTCGACGGACTGAGCTCGCTCGACCTGAGCGACACCGACGGTCTGCCGCAGGTGGTGCGTGGCAAGGTGACTGTGGGTGGCCAGAGCGCCGCGGGCGTGCTGGTGCAGCTCACCGGATTCCTGCAGTCGGTCGGCGACAGCTCGCAGACACAGGCTCCTGTGCAGGCCTATACCGACAAGGATGGGCAGTTTGACATCCGCATGCCCGAGAAATACAATCTCTGCGCCGTGCTCACCTTCACCTTCAGCAATGCCGACGGCCAGCAGCAGGTCACCAAGACAGCCAACGACATCATGCTGCATGTCAGCACCATTGCCGAGGGCAACGATGCCGGCATGGTGGTCTGCGACCTCACGACGCAGGTGTTTGCGCTCGACGAAGGCAAGTTCAGCAAGGCCGTCGAGGAGCCGAAGACGCTGCCCTGCGTGCGTCTGCAGGGCGAGGAGGGCGCCAAGCCCGTCTATCTCAATCCCGACACAGCCCCCGTGCGCTCATTCAGCTACAGTCTGCTGCAGCGCCTCACGGTGCCCGGCACCACGAAGGGGCGTGTGGCCGTCGATGCTCCCGTCGATGTGTATCAGTTCAAGGAGAACCTGCGCACCGGCCACGACAACCTCGCCATGAGCTCAGGTCTGAGCATCGGCTACGTGCTGAGCATGACGCAGGCCTGGCAGCCCGACGGCTTTGCCCTTGGCGACCTGCTCTATTCGCTGGTGCTGGCACCGGGCGAGGAGCAGCGGCTCGTGGTGCGTGAGCACACGGAGGCCTATTCCGTAGGCGACCAGACGAGCGGCACCGACACGGTCAGCGACACCACCAGCCAGACGCAGCAAGACCAGCTCGAGGAGATCTTCTCGCAGGCATCGGGCCAGACCGGCCAGGCCTCGCAAAGCAGCAAGTATAGCACATCGGCCGAAAGCGACAGCGTCAGCTGGACAGCCATTGTCGCGGGAGGTACTCACTCCTCAGCGAAAAGCAAGGGCAGCTCGAGTGCTTCGGGCTCATCGAGCAGCACCTACAGCGATGCCTCCAATGCGGCCGAGAACTTCCAGACCAGCATTGCCAGCGTCAGTTCGCGCATTGCACAGACCAACCGTGTGGCCATCCGCACGGCCACGAGCGAGGAGAGCGAGTCGGTGAGCACCAAGCTCATTTCCAACCACAACCACTCGCACGTGATGACCGTGCAATACTGGGAGGTGATGCGGCGCTACAAGCTGCAGACCTGCATCGACAACGTGAAGCTGGTGCTTTTCGTGCCGCTCGGCCTCATCCCGTTCTATGGCGAGAGTGCTGCCGCCCGTGCCGACTATTACGACTTCGCCCAGGATCTCATCACGCCCCAGCGGTTCCGCCAGCGCTATGGTGGGCTCATGCGCCATGCCGATGTGCTCGGCAGACGGCTGCCGCGCTCCTTCAAGAGTGCCTTCAAGCTCTGCCGCGAGATCTACAGCACCAAGGGATGGGAAGAGTTGCAGGATGCCACGACCGGCATATCATTTGCGTTGAACATCAAGGGCGGCTTCCTCGCCATAGACAGCCTCAACGTCTACCTGCGCACCAACAAAGGCCAGATCATTTATCCTTACGCTTCTTCAGACTATTTCAAAGCGGATGATGTGAAGCGCTACGAGAATCTTGTTTCAGACAAGTATGCACTGAAAACCGAGTTTGCCAATTGCCGCAAAGGGCGTACTGCTAATGCGAAGTACAGCTTCAACATACCCGTCAACGCAGCCAACGACACCTCGTTCAGCATCGTCGTGGAGCGCCGCACAGAGGCCGTCACAGTCTTTCAGTTGTCTCAAGACAAGTTTGATACGGCATACGAAGACATCATAGACAATCTGGGCAAGAAATTGGTGGATTATAGCAAAGACAACAATAAGAACTCCCAAGATAGGGGTAAGATAAGACACTACGAAGATGCGCGTAAGAAGCTGTATGCCACCGGTATCAGCCTGTCGGAGAGCGAGATGTCTTCAGTTCCCATCAGTGTCGCCATGAGCATCGAGGATGCAGGAGGGCAGACGCTCTACCTCACCAATGCCGGCACGCAGCTGGGCCGGAGCATGCACCTGACGCTCCGCCGCGAGGCGAAGAAGACCTACACCCGCGACGAGTTCAGCAAGGTGGAGGACCTCTATCAGCACGTGCTCAACAACACCTACGACTATTCGCGCTTCGTGTGGCAGAACATGTCGGCCGGCGAGCGGGTCATGATGCTCGAGGGCTACACCATCTCCATGGACACCGACAACGACGGCACCAAGAGCGCCACGTCGTTCCCGCTGCTCAACTGTGTGGATGCCCTGTCACCACTCGGATTCTATGGCAACAGCATCATCCTGCCCTTCTACATCCCCGACGACCAGACGCTCGTCAAGGCCATGTTCAACGAGATCACCGAGGGCAAGAAGGCGGCTGGCGACACGTCGATGAACGATCTCACGGTCGAAAACTTCTCCAACCGCACGCTGCAAGACCGCATCTACAAGCACTATTCTTCCGACTTCCGTGTGCCCACCACCGTGGTGTCGGTGCCGGCAAAGGGCATGATTGGCGAGGCGGTGCTCGGCGAGACCAATGTCAGCGAGCTCATCGACATCACGCGCTTCTGGAACTGGAAGGATTCTGACATCGACCACATGTCGCTCGACGCCTCAGCCCTGGGCGGCAACAGCCTGCTCAGCAGCGCCACGGCACCCACGGTCACCATGCCCACGCAGGGAGCCACCCTGCCCAGCCACATCCAGGCCACCGAGATCCTCTCTAAGCTGAGCAAGGACCCGCAGTTTAGCGATGTGCTGAGCCAGATCGACATGCGCGACGTGCTCACCAATGCCGACAACAACACCTCGTCGGGCCGCGACGCAGCCATGCAGGCTTCGTCCAACATCGTCAACGAGAGCATCAAGCAGGCAGCAGGCATCGCAACAGCTTGCATCAACAAGTTTGGTAATAGCAACGCATCCGGCACAGCCTCTACAGGTACCGGCGGAACCACTCCCACCGGCGGAACCACTCCCACTGGCGGAACCACTCCCACTGGCGGAACCACTCCCACTAGCGGGACCACTCCCAGTACTGCAAGCAAGGGCACCGGCGCAGCCAGTGGAGGCGCAACAAGCACTGGCGCTGCGAGCGGAGGCGCTGCCGGCAGCACCATGACGGTCAGCGGTACGACGGTCAATGTCACGACAGGCAATTGCTGCAGATGCTGCAGTTGTGGCAACTCCAAGACCACAGGCGAGGAAAAGCAGACTACTGAGACCAAGACTACCGTCGTATCAGAAAGTGAATC
>CAVAXH010000061.1:11377-13686 GCA_963592505.1 Bacteroidaceae bacterium | reverse complement strand
AGGGAGGGGGTATCGAAAAAAATTAGACCCCCGGGGTGCGTCCGGGCGGGGTGTGTCTCGCCTTCCATCGCTCCAGTGCCTCGGCCGCTCTCTGTTGATGGGCTGACCGTGAGTGGCTGTGCCTATCCTTGTGGATGGCGGCATGGCACTCCCGGCAGAGGCTCTGTAGGTTGCTCCATGAGTAGGCCAGCCGTCGACACTCGCTCTCCGTGGTGCCGCTCTCCACCTCCACGATGTGGTGGATGCAGGAGGCTGCCACCACCTTGCCTTGTTGCTGATGCAACTCGCAGAGTGGGTTGGCGGCGAGCTTCTTGGCCCGGAGCGTGCGCCACTCCTTCGAGTTCATCAGCTGCGTGTATAGCTTTCCGTGTCTCATATTCCTATCGCATCTTCGTCGGGGTTGAACGTGCGCAGCTCCGGCAGGTCGGGTACATCTTCGGGGGCGAACTTGATGGCTGGCATGGTGTCGGGTGTGTAGTGCTTCTTTCGCTTGGTCCGCTCACCATAAGCCACAGGCTTGTTGTTCTCCGCCCGGTTCGCATCCTCAAAGGTGCGGCGGAACTCGGCGGTGTCGCTGTCGTCCGAGTGGTAGTCGACGAGCCTGTCTATCATGTCGACGATGCTGGTGCAGCCATGCGAGGCGGCGAGCAGTCGCAGTCGGCGATAGCGTTCCGGGCAGAGCACCTCGATGGTCCGCTCCAGGATGGTCTGCACGTTCTCGGTCTGCCGCCAGTCGCCGAAGAATGGGCGGACCACATAGACAGCGCGTGCGCCCTTCTTCTTCTCCGAGGTCAGGAAGTAGATGGCCTCGGTGATCTGCCGCACGTCCGTCGGGTCGGCAAGATTGGTGCAGCCTGCCCAGCCCACCATGTGCTCGAAGATGGCCATCGCACGCTCCAGCTCCGGCGTGAGGTTGTGCTCGTCACTCATGTACCTGATGAGTGTGTCGACGCACATCTGGAGCACCTCGTAGGGCTTCATGCCGAGCTTGTGGGCCAGCCGCACCAGGAGCCGGTGGGCCTCATTGCTTATCTTCGTAGCCACCACCTTGTAGTGTTCATTCTGTTGTGTCATACCGTTTTCAATTTCAGTTTATCTGTTAATTCTTTTATCGCTGGGTTCTTCTGCTGAAGCCGCTCGTGTACCTGTGCGGCAAGGGCCTTTCGGGGTGGCGGCAAGGGCGTGATGGTGTCGGGGTGGAGCACGCATCGCACGATGATGTCGCCTATATCGCACTTGGGTCCGTCCTCATCGGTGGCGTAGTGGTCGAGCAGATAGGTCGACACCGATACTCTGTCGTAGTGCAGCGCATCGGCCAGCGCACGCCACTTGGCCACTCCGTCCTTGTCGGGGTAGAGCACCACCTTGCGGCGCTGGGCGAATATCTCGCTGAAGCGTTCGCGGGTCACCATGCTCATGCCGCCGGAGGCCAACCAGATGTTCTTGTCGTTGTTGCCATAGTAGATGGCTGCGAGGATAGCGGTCTTTTCGCTCTCCACCACGTTGACCTGTGCCTTGGGGTAGCGGTTGAGCAGGTGGAAGCCGAAGCCTATCACCTTCACCTCCTTGCCCTCGGTGGTGATCACCGGGCGGGCTCCGTTGGCAAAGTACTTGTGAGCCCACGAAAAGCTGTAGTCTGCCTGCCGGTCGCGGTGGCCGTCGGCCTTGTAGCGCATCATCTTGGCGGTGTGTACCTGGCCGTTGGTGTCTACCTCCCAGAAGATGGTATATCCGTCGGCATGCCCCACGCAGTATTCCCACAGGGTGCGGTCCACGCGCTGCCGTCTGTCGGCAGACCAGGGGAGTGAGCGGAGCCAGCCGCAGAGGATGTTGTCATCATTGGCAGCCATCGTCTGTGCCACCAGTTGGCGGTCGAACGTCAGCATCGGCAGGGGCTGGGGCTTGGGCCGTGGGGCGAGCGATACCGGGCGATAGGTGACAGGCCGTCCGTCGATGTCAATGCAGTAGCGGTTGGCCAACCATGTCAGTGCGTCGACGTAGCTCATGCCCGCACCGTAGCGCATCAAGAACTCTATCGCGTCGCCCTTGGCCTCGCAGCTCCAGCAGTAGTAGATGCCCTGCTGCGGGAGCACCACGAACGAGCCGAGGTGCTTGTCACCGTGGAAGGGGCAGAGGCCCTCCAGCCGCGCACCGCGCTTGTGCAGCTCGACGAACGAGCCTACCACATCCACGATGTCGGCTGCGTCCTTGATCTTCCGTGCTGTCAGTTCGTCTATCCTCATAGTTTTGTCCGTTTATTTTACCCGATTGATACGGGATGAAAAAACAATGGTTATCTCAATTTTGTC
>CAVAXH010000061.1:8665-10875 GCA_963592505.1 Bacteroidaceae bacterium | reverse complement strand
CCGTCGTCGGAGATCGTGAAGGTCCAGTCGTCGAGGTCTTTGCCTCGTGCATCCATCTGGCTAACCGTGAAAGATATGCGGCCGGAGATTTTGTCCTTCGTCTTCTTCACTACGAGCGAGTCGCTCACCTTGTTGCCGAGCTCGGTACCGAGATGTCCTCGCATCTTGCTGTCGTCGTCGTTCGATGGCCGCGGGTTCATGTGCAGGGTGTTCCAGATGCAGCACTTCTGCTCGGTGGCCTTGCTCATCAGCGTATTGATGATCTCGGCGCTCTCGCGGAGGTCGTTAAAGTCGTTCATCAAGTCACGCACTCCGTCTATCATGATCAGGTCATAGTGCTTGCGCTCCATCGCCCAGAGCAGGGCGTACCAGCGTTCGGCAGCCTGGTCATGGTCTGTGTCCACCTGACGGAGCCACAGGGTGTCGAGCCGGTCGCAATGCTCGCCGATGGGTAGCTCTGCGTACCACTTGGCTGCCTTCACCACGCGGCTTGTGTTCTCCCGCTCCTGCTCGGTGTCAACGTAGAGGATGTTCGGCATGTGTCCCAGCATCTCCACGGTGGTGGCCACAAGGCGCAGACCGGGCAACCTACTGAGGCAGCGGGAGCCTTCGGGTATCTCATAGCGCTCCACACCGGCCGCATCCTTGACCAGACGGCCGGACAGACACGCACCGATGATCTGCGCCACAAGCCATGACTTTCCGTTCTTCTTCTGGCCGGAGATGGCCTGTATGCCGCCGAGGGGAGAGAAGCCCACCTCGTTGTATTCCATCAGGTAGGGCGGGAACCTGTACTCCTTTGTATCGTCGAACCAGTACCGCTGATAGTGTTGGTTCGTCTGCTCGTCCTCTATCTCAGGTCCGGGCAGTTCAATGTTCTTCACTTCTTCCATAGTCAGCGGGTGGTTTTCATGACGACACTTTGTATGCCCGCACGCGTGCAAGCCTCGAAGTATGCCGGGATGAAGGTGTTGGCATCGAACCACGAGTGCTGCATGAGGTGCAGCACCCAGTCTTCGTTGTCGAGCAACTGGACCTCGATGCCATAGTCAGTGATATGCCACAGATTGCCGTTGTCGTCGATATACCAGTCCCTGTTGTAGGCATAGTAACCGATTGGCGGCAGCATCTGGTGGGTCGCGATGCGCTTCGCAAATTCGTCCAACTGCTCTCGGCAGGGCAGTATCTCCGGCGCACGATACATGCCGGAGGCGACGGCGAAGCGGTCTGCGTTACATTCATTGATGCTCATAAGTTTCGTTGTTTGTCTGGTTAAAAGGGCAGGTCGTTCGCCTGGGCAGGAGCGCCAGCCGGGGCTGTCGTTGTGGTGGGTGCTGCTGTGGCCGGGGCTGTGGTGGGTGTCACCACGGTGGGCTGCTGCAACACGATCTCGCGTGCATCGTTGACGGTGATGCTGTTATACCAGCGGCCGTTGTACTCGCGGGCATTGATGTAGAAATAGAGCTTCATCCGCTTTCCCTTGGCGATACCTAAGCGGGCCACGCGGCCGTCTGTGCCGTCGTTAACGTCGAACACCATGCGGTGGGGATATTGCTCCAGAGTCTCCACGACGTATGTGGCTACCTTATAGGGAGCGCCTGTTGTCTTACTTGTGCCTTCTCTCACGCCTGCCTCGGCGATGATAATTCCTTCGATTTCCATAGTGTGTATTGTTTAAGTGTTGTTAAATCATGCTGCCCAGGATGATGGCCAGCGTTCCGACGATGGGGGCAATGATGCCGTATGTCACATATTCCTTTGCGGTGAAATTCTCGCCCTTGATGTCATTGATAATCTCTTTCATGTTGCGATGTGTTCAAATGTTGGTTACTGTGTTCAGTTCTCTCATTGCGATCATCCGGCGGATCCTGTGCAGAGGGTACATCCATCTGTTCCCCTTGAGCACCTTGCCGGATGGCTCGTCGTAGACTTCAAGCCTCTCTCTCGGCAGTCTGTCACCGTGGAGCCGGAGCCATCCGTGTGAGAACATCGGCAGGTCTTCGCAAAGCTGCGCTTCGGTGACCCATTGCTCACGATAGACCTCCATGCTCTCCTTGATGGCCTTGCTGACGGCTTCGGCTATCTCCAGCCGGGTTAATTTGTCGAGGCTCATGACCGGGAGACTATCAGGGTGAGATTGTCTACCTTGGTGTCAAGCGACAGCTCGCCGCACTTGCGAAGTGCGTAAATCTGCGTGCGAGCGCTCAACA
>CAVAXH010000061.1:0-7960 GCA_963592505.1 Bacteroidaceae bacterium | reverse complement strand
GCTGCCGCCCGCCTCGAAATCTTCGCCTCTCACTATGGCTCCGGCGACATCATCAACATCGCTGCCGAGCCGGAGCCGGAGTGGCCTGCGAAATCGCCAAAAACTAAGTAAAACTCCGCCACCGCCTCCGCCAAATGTTTCCCCATCGCCCACCCCGCCGATGCCGGAAACCCCAATGGCTACACTATGACCCCTCGTCCCCGACAGTGACCCCATGCGAGTCACCCACCAGGAGACGAGGGAGCCGTAGTATTTGCTGCGGTTCCCTTTGTTTATTGGGGATGCGGAGGGCGGTGGGCAGGGATGGGCAATGTGCAATTTGGCGCATTTTGGTGCATTTTCTGCAACGGATTATGACCAAATGTTTACCCAGCTTTCACGGGTGGGGAAACATCGAATTAACAAATGAACAAAAAACCTAAAAAAGATGACGACAACGATAGTATATGACCACCGGGGACGGACGAAGCCCGGACAGGAAGGCCCCCTTGAGATAAGGATCACGCACGCGCGGAAGTCATGGTATGTGGCGACAGGCGTTAAGGTGCGGCGCTCGGAATTTAAGAATGGTGAGGTGACGGGCAGATACGACTGCGTGGAGCTCAACGCCCTGCTGCGCACACTGGAGCGGAAAGCGGTGGCGGCGCTCACGGAGATGCTCGACGAGGGTGTGGCGGTGGATGGCCTGGGGCTTCGCCGGAGGATTTTCGCTGCGGCCCCGGAACGGACGGATGCGGAGCATGGACGCGACATGTTCGACTGGATGGAGAGTCAGGTGGAGCTGATGACCCTGAAACCGGGGACGCGGAAACATTATCTCACCTTGTTGGGACGGCTGCGCGAATACGGGCGGCTGATGGCATGGGGTGACCTGTCGGCGGAGGCATTGGTCAACTTCGACGGATGGCTGCACCGTCTGCCGGTGATGGTGTCGGACGGCCACCGGGCGCAGAACCGGGAGGCTCGGTGCATCTCCGATGCCGGAGTGCATACCTATCACAAGTGCCTGAAGGCGCTGCTCAACCGGGCGGTGCTGTTCGACATCATCGACCGCAACCCGTATGATAAGGTAAGGGGTCGGTTTGCGAGAGGCAAGGACGACACCGTGGTCTACCTGACGGATGCGGAGGCAGAGGCCGTCGAGGCGCTCCACCCCATGTCCGGCTCGCAGATGGAGGCTGCGCGTGACCTCTTCGTGTTCCAGATGCACACGGGGCTGTCGTATTCGGACACGCAGACGTTTGACTTTTCTCAGTATCAGGAGATGGACGGCAGGTGGGTGAATATCGGCAGGCGCGAAAAGAACGACTTACAATATATCACGGTGCTGTCGGCCGAGTGTCTTCGGATATTGGCCCGGCGAGGGATGTCACTACCCCGGCTCGACAACGCCGACTACAACAGATGCCTGAAGGCACTCGGCATGGCCGCCGGCATCGACAAGCCGCTGCACTCTCACATGGCCCGCCATACCTTCGCCACGCACATGTTGGCATCGGGTGCAAAGATCGAGAACGTGTCGAAGATGCTGGGCCACACGAACATCAAGCAGACGCAGCGCTATGCCAAGGTACTGCCGGAGTCTGTCATTGCCGACTTTGAAAATGCCGAGAAACAAAAACGACACTGACCTCACGGCCGGTGTCGTTCCCTTTAGACATTTACAATAAATTTATGACAAACCCCTTTAAGAATTGTTCAGTTGCTTGAGCCGCTCACGCATGGCGTTGATCTCTTCGTCAGTCGGCAGGTCGTCGGCTTCGGGACGTTCTCCGTCCCACGGGAAACGGATGAGGTCCGTGGGATTGTTGATGCCTGCCTTCTGGGTGTCGAGCATGCCGTTATGGAGCAGCCAGAATGTCTGCCACCTCGTCTGCTCCCATGAGGTGCGCAGACGGTGGCGGTAGCCGCTGATGATGCAGCGGGTCTCCCACAGGGGGAGATGGTAGAGGAAGGTGCGGCGGCTGATGCCTATCTCGCCGACGACAAGTTCATAGATGTCGACGGCGCTGGTCAGTTTTTTTCGCCGCCCTCTTCTTCCTCGGCCTTGCCGGACTTCATGCCCTTGGGCTGGGCGTAGAACTCGCCAAGGAGGTTACAGCAGGTGATGGCCGCATCGGCGATCTCCTTGGGCGACGACTTGTAGAGCAGGTCGGTGTCGCGAACGGGAGGCTCCTTGTCTGCCGACTGATAGTAGGCGGCGATGGCGGCGAGGATGAGGTAGGTGATGTCTGCCGGTGACGGATGCTGGAGGTCTATCTCTTCGAGGTTCCGGCCGGTGTAGTTGGCGAAGGTGAGGATGGTACCCCAGCACATGCCGACGGTGACTGTCTTGCCGCAGATTTTAACTTTTTGGGTGAGCATATAGTTTCTTTTTTTACGGGTAACAAAAAGGGCGAGGCCCGGATTGAACCTCGCCCCAAAACTCAAATCTCGAACGATGGATTAACAGATGATTAAGCCTTTTTCAGCTCGCCGCTGCCCTGCGCCTGAAGCGTGTAGGACGTATTCTGGCGGTTCTGTGCCTGGATGTTGATGTCGTTGACGATGGCCTTGCCGGTGTACTTCACCGACGAGGCAACAGCCTCGCGGTTCTTCGTGCCGGTGGTCTGCTCAAACTCAACATCCACGACCTGCTGTGCCAGAATGAGGTCGAGTGCGTCAACGCCGTTGATGCCGGTGGCATCTTCGTCAACGCTGTAGAGGGCATCGGCCGAGAGGTCCCAGGCCATGCCGGTGATCTCCTGCTCCTGCCATGAGTTGGTAGAGTCCTTAGTGCTGCTGTCCTCAAGGGTGGCAGACACATGGACGGTGCATGAGGTCGAGAAGGCAAGGAACTTGCCGCCGACGCTGATGCGCAGATTTTGTCCTTTCAATACTCCCATAATGTAAAATTTATTTTTCGGTTACACAAATATAAGTCAAGTCGATCCAGAAGCATGGCGACGATGCGTCGTAGGCGATGCCGGATGCCGACAGCGTGTATGACAACACGTCGTCATGCTCGGCAAGGTAGCCCTCGATGCACAGGCGTACCATGTTGGCGAGATCGTGCAGCTGCTCGTTGTCCTTGCCGGTGACGCGAACCACAACCGTTTCCTCGTCTTCGCCTCCCTCAATGGCGAAGTCCTTGGAGTAACCGCTGTTGCGCATGCCGCCGTACATGACCGAGACAATCGGATCCGGCACATTCTCTTCGTCCTCGCTCGTCGGCACCCAGTTGCAGAAGAGGCGGTCACCGATGATGCCGGTGATGGCCGAGTCGCTGCGGAGCGCGTCGATGAAGATGCTGTCTGCCTGTATCATATCTGCGTAGCTCTTGTTGTTGACTGTTGATTTTTACTCATCCGCCCACTCCGGGTGGGTGGGTGGCGACAGGGCTATCATCTCCTGCCGCTCGCCCACCCCGGAAACTATGAGCGAACCCGTATGTGTTTTACTCGGCCACCTTGTACAGGGCGAAGGCAGTCGTCTTGGTGTTCTTCTTGCCGTTGGTCGTCGTCTTCACCGACAGGTCAGTGATAGACCACTCGGTGTTGATGGTGACGAGCGTCTTGTTGCTGGTAGCCTTCGACAGAGGATCGATGGTCAGGCGCACGTTACCATGCTGCTGCACGGCGAGGTAGGGGAAGAGACCGACACCGATGTAGCGGTCAGCGGTAGCCTCAAGGGTCTTGCCGTCGGCGTTCAGGGTGGTGTCGATGTAGTGGCTGACGACATAGTCGTAGCCGGCGAGCTTGCCGTTCTCGATGATGAAGCCGCCCTGGCCCTCTGCCTTCGGAGTAGCCTTCAGCGTGGCCTCCGTGGTGCTGTCGATGACGAGCGCCACCTGCGACACGTCGTAGCCCTTGTCGGCGAAGTCGGCAACGGCCTTGAGGATACTCTTGTATGCGTCAGCGCCAACGGTGATGGTGCCGGCAGGAGTAGCGCCGCTGAAGGGACCCTTCACGCCAGACCATGCAGCCTGCGAGTAGACCTTCTCAGCGAGGTACTTCTTCTGGGCGTTGGTGATCTTCTCCTGCACGAAGCCGAGCAGGTCGAAGGCAGCGTTGTCGATGGCAGTATTGCTCACAGCGATAGACAGGCCGACGCGTGCAGGCACGGGCTTGATGTTGTCGAAGTGCAGAGCCTGGTCTGTCAGCTCGACGGTCTCACCGACCTCTTCCATCACAGCATCGTCGATGCTCACGGGCCACACCTCGTTGCCGGTCACGCCAGTGACGATGTTCAGGCCAGCGGGCATGCCGAGACCCTCGTTGAGGGTGGGGATGAGGTCGTTGATCTGGAGATTGACTGCGCCCGACTGCTGTACGCCGCCATCAGCACCTGTGCCGAGGACCACCTCACGCTGACGGCCTTCCTTGCGGCCCTCCTGCATCACCTCGCGGAGCTGCTGGGCGCTGGTCTTCTTCTCAACGTGCAGGGCAGCCTCACGCTCGGCCACTTCAGTCTGGTAGAGGATACCATACTCGCGGCTGACCACATCGGCCTCCTTCTTCAATTTCTCAAACTCACGGTTGAGCTTGGTCTGCTCGGCCTTCTCGGCCTCCGTCAGCTCACGCTTGGCCAGAGTCTCGTCGATGACCTGCAGCTTGATCTGGAGGTCAGACATCATGTCGTTGATCTCGCGACGGCGCACCATTGCGTCGGCGCTTTTCTTAAACTTTCCCATTTCTTCTAACAGTTAAAAAAAATTAGTAAATCAATTCGTTATCAATTTCGCGCTGGCGCAGGCGTGCCTTGGCGGCAGCCACCTCACGCTGGCGGGCAAGGACCTTCTCGGCTTCGGCGAGACGGGCGATGTATTCGGGTGCGGCCTCGCGCAGCTCGTCAACGCTGACCGAGGTCTGCTTATACGCAGGGTCCATCGCAATGGTCAGCGCATCGACAGCCTCGAAAGCGGTGTGGGTGACGGTGACGATGCGGGTGCCGTCGAGAGCCTGACTCTCGGCAACCTCGTAGTCCTTCGGCCAGAACTCGAATGAGCAGCCGCTATACACACCGGCGCGGACGAGCTCCAGCGCACGGTCGCCGAGGTCACACTTCGGGGCCTCGAACTCAAAATGCACGCCCTTGTCGTCAACGCTGATGATGAGGTTTCCCTCGCCCTTGTTCCACCGAGCCACCGAGTTGTCGCGGTTGTGGAGCAGGTTCATCTTGATGTCCTGTGTCTTCAGCCACTCCATCGTGCATGCCGACGGTGCGATGATCTCGCGATAGATATTCCCGGCATAGTCCTCAACGTCGAAAGGCTGGTTGAACACGATGGCCGTACCCTGAATGGTGCGACTCTCTTCGCCCTCAACGCCGGACTCGCGGACGGAGAAGTTCGTGGGTATCGTGCGAACTTCCATCTTTCTTTCTTTTGTTGGCATTTTTTGATTTATTTCGTTCATTCTAAAAATCGCTGATAATGTAATGCTGGGTTTACCACGCCACATCAGTCGTTGATGAGGGCCTGGGCGTTGAACTGGATGGTGTTCGCCTGTCTGTCGGCGTGGAACGTCTCCGGCAGTATCTGGTAGGTCTGGCCTTCGTAGACGATGCGGCAGCGCATGGTGATGCGGTCCGTCCACCGCGTGCGCACCATGACCACTCCATATACGTCGATAGCCCCGGCGTTCTGCGCCCGCATGCCCTTCGCGAAATCGACGGCCGCCCAGACGGAGCCGTCTGCCCTGTATGCCTGGCCGCCGGAGCCTCGGCCGTACTTGCCGACGGTGACGGCTTCCGGGGCCATGATAGTGATGCGATGCCGCATCATGCCTGTTGAGTATGCCATATCAGTCGCAGAGTTTGATGTAAGGTTTTATCAAAATATCGAAAGTGTATGGCACAGCGTATAGCTGCTGGGCGCTGGCCGGACTGCGCTGCTGATAGGAGTTGTCGACGAGCATGAGCGTGGCCTGCATGATGGTGGGCGGCATGGTCTTCACCGTATCACCTTCCTCGGTGACCGCTTCCACGCCGTATTTCTCCATCAACTCGTCGAAGGTGCGGTTGGTCAGGTTCAGTACAGTCTGCTCGGCAGCCTCGCCGTAGAGCATCAGCAGGTCGTCTTCGCCGTCGTAGTCGATGCGGCTGTGCGACTTGATGTAGTCGAGGGTGAGCCATTTCATGCTTCACCTCCTTCCTGCTGTGGGCTACCGACGGGGGTCGGTTCGGCGATTGAGGAGGCCGAAGTGGAGCGCAGCTTCTCGCTGCCCAACTCCGCCAGATTGGTGGAGATGTAGTTGATGTCGCCACCGTCGACAGAGGGCAGGTCATACTGCGCCCGTATCTCGTTGACAGTGTAGGCTCCTGTCTCAAGGTGTGTCTTGTCGAGGTTGGCCTGGGCCGCAGGATCGAGGCGACGGAGAGCTGCCTCGCAGACATGGATGCGGCGTGAGCCGAAGTCGTCCGGCGTAAGGAGTTTTGAGTTAAATTCATCTTCGTACTCGCGGATGGTGGGCGAGATGCGGCGGAGCAAGAACTCTTGTGTAGCGGCCTCCGGGGTCTTGTACGAACTGTTGGAGTAGTCCATCAGCAGGGCATTGGGGACACCGAGGATGCGGCCCACGTCGGACACCTGCCAACTGCGGGTCTCCAGCAGCTTCAGCTCGGCAGCCGTCTGGCTGATGACCTTCACGTCGGCGAGGTTGTCGGCGAAGATGGCATCGCGCGACATCCAGTCGTCGCCCAACTTGTCCGTGAGTTTCTTCATCTCCGTGCGGTCGGCACGTCCCTGCGACAGTCCGTAGGTGACGGAGTCAGGAGCCTTTTCGCTGACGAGTATCTTTTGTTTTCCGCCCTTGGCCATGTCGCGCAGCGACTGCATGTCGGCAGTTGCCGAAATCTGGAGTGTGCGCAGGGCATAGGTTAGGGTCGGTATGCCGGTGAAGCCGTCCTCGCGGAGGAATACATTGCGGAAGTGCAGCACATCTTCCGACGGCACGCGGGTCTTGAACTCGATACCACCAGGGCGACGCATGGTGAGCGTGTAGGTGTCGTCGAGGCTGTTGTAGCTGCCCGACGAGGCGAGCCACAGGGCGGAGACATAGCCGTTGAAGTCCCGCTCGATATACACATAGGCATTTCCGTTGTAGATCTTGTGGTACTCGATCTGCTCCAGCAGCATGCTGGCGGTCATCAGCGGGTTGGGGCGCACCTGTAGCAGGTAGTTGAGCTTGCCGTTCATGCCGTAGCGATCCTCGGCGAAATTGCCGCCGACCTTGGAGCGACGGTGATACTGCACCGTCATCTGCCCCATCGTCTGCATGATGAGCGACACGCCCCGATACCATGCCGGGACGAGCAGCGAGTTTCGGCCTCCCACGTTCTGGATGCGTTCAGTCCAGTCGCCACCCTTTTCCTCCACGCCGCTGTCTGCGGTGGAGTTGGGGATGGCTCCTGTGCCGTCGCCTTCGCGGCGGAACGCCCGCCCGAAAATATTGAAAAAATTATCCATAATCAAGCCTTATTCTGCTTATCGACAGAATAAGGCTGATAGGTTTACCGATGGGCTTAATATGTCATCGTCTCTTCCTTCACCTCCTGGTCCGTGACGAGACGCACAGAGGTGACAATGTTTTGTCTGGGGTTAACGTAGGTCAGTGGCCCGGAGCCTTTCCAGGAGAACGAGCCCTGAATGAGATTGCCGCGCGTGGCGGTTATCTTGCATGCGGTGCAGATGGCAGCGCCCGTCAGCGAGTCGGCAGGATCGTCGCGCATGGTGAACGTGAGGCGCACGGTCTGCCCCACCCTTTCGAGCATTGACCTGATGGTGGTGTCGGCACAGACGAGGTGGGTGGTGCTCACGCTCCACGACTTGCGGTCAGCGATATAGGTGGTGTACTCGCCATCGGTGGGCGATGCCGTCTCGATGGTGTCTGCCTGTAGCGAGATGCTGCACGACTTGGATGTGGCGAGGGCCATGCCGTCGACCATTATGATAAGATCATTTCCCTTCTTCATGATGCGT
>CAVAXH010000060.1:0-13982 GCA_963592505.1 Bacteroidaceae bacterium | reverse complement strand
TGGGCTTTGACTCCCGTTGGTCGCCGACCGTTGGTTCAGCCCGCGTCGGCTCACACACTAACACAATCAGCAATAAATCAACGATATCCCAAGGGCTTAACACTGGTGTCCCAAGGGCCGAACACTGGTATCCTAAGGGCTTAACACTGGTGTCCTAAGGGCCTAACACTGGTGTCCTAAGGGCTTTAGGACTGCAGTGTTAGGGCCTTAGGACTGCAGTGTTAGGGCTTTAGGACTGCAGTGTTAAGGCCCATGGACTGCAATGTGCGATGCTAACCAGACAAATGGGATCGGTATATACACATTTTGCCTCTTTGCAGAGAGACCCGGTAACGAAGTCGCCCTGCAAAGAGGCAAAAGGGAATGGAGATGGTCGCTGGCATCAGCGCAAGCGGCAACTATACGTTTCGGAGCACCTTCACCATGCGCTGCAGACCTTCGCGCAACGTAGCCTGCGGGCATGCCATGTTGACACGCAGATAACCGTCGCCTGCCGTTTCGCCATAAAGGGTGCCACTGCTGACAAAGACGCGGCCTTCGTGAAGCAGACGGCGCGTGGCCTCATCGCTGCCGATGCCCAGCTGCCGTATGTCAACCCACGCCAGATAGGTGCCCTCCAGCCGACAGACCGACACGGCGGGCAGCTGCTCCGCCAGAAACTGCTTGAGATACAGATAGTTGGCCCATATATGCTCGCACAACTCGTCGAGCCAGTCTTCACTGTCGTTGTAGGCTGCCTTGAGCGCGGCGATGCCGAAAGCATTGACGTCGCACACCTCAAAGATGTTTATCACGCGGTCTATGCGGCGGCGCATGTCGCTGTCGGCACACACGAGATAAGCATTTTGCAGACCAGCAATGTTAAACGCCTTCGAGGGCGAGCACAGCGTGACACTGTTGCGGAGGTTCACGTCATTGACGGCCGCAAACGGCACGAAGGTCTGGCCGGGCATCATCAGCTCGCAGTGTATCTCGTCGCTCACCACGCGCACATGGTTTTCGGCGCAGATGCGCCCCATGCGCTCCAGCTCCTCGCGCGTCCACACTCGGCCCACGGGGTTGTGGGGGTTGCACAGCAGGAAGACGGTGACCTTCTCGTCGCTACACTGCCGCTCAAAGTCCTCCCAGTCAACGACATACGTGTCGCCGCTGCGCACGAGGGCGCTCTCGGCAATGCCACATCCCTGGTTGCGTATGGACGAGAAGAAGCAGTTGTAGACGGGCGTCATCAGCAGCACCTTCTCGCCGGGCAGCGTCAGCGCCTTGACGGCACAACTGGCCGCGGGCACCACACCCGTGGTATAGAGTATCCACTGGCGCTGCACCTCCCACTGGTGGCGGCGCTGCTGCCAGGCCATGATGGCGTCATAATAGGCATCGTCGACCTGCGCATAGCCAAACACGCCATGTTCGACACGCCGCTGCAGCGCAGCCTGTATGGCCGGTGCCGCATGGAAGTCCATGTCGGCCACCCACAGCGGTATGATGTCGTCTGCATCGAAATGGTCCCACTTGACCGAGCCGCTATGCCGGCGGTCTACGGGCAAAGAAAAGTCATATTTTTTCATCATCGCGTCTCTATCAAACAGTCGTTACCCTTGGCAAACTCATCGTAGGTCACCAGCCCTATCTTGTCGGCCACGATATGTCCGCTGATGGGGTTTTTCACCTCAGTGATGGCGCCCTTGATCGTGGCATCGATGCGCGTGCTGTCCTCGAAGGTGCGGTCGCAGGCTTCGTCGAACGTGCAGTCTTCGAGCGTGATGCCGTCCATATAGCACAGCGGCTGCTCGCCGGAGATGTGGCATCGCACCAGCTTGACGTTCTTGGAGTGCCAGGCCAGATACTCGCCGTCGAGCACAGAGTCGTAGACGGTCACGCCGTCACACTCCCAGAAGGAGTCTTTCGTGGTGATCCGGGCATTGTGCACCTCCACGTTCTGGCAGTACTGAAAGACGTACCTGGCGTCAGAGACCAGTCCGTCGACGTAAATATTTTTCGAGAACATAAAGGGATAGGTGCCGTCGTGCAGCTCCACGTTTTTCAGGCGCAGTCCGTCGACACGCCAAAAGGTCTCGTCGGCATCGTTGATCTTCACATTCTCGAGCTCGAGGTTGCGCATCTCGCGGAAGAACTTCGGGCCGTCGATCACGCAGTTGCGCATCACCATGTCGTTGCTGTACCAGATGGCAGAGCGGCTGCCCGGCGCAAAATAGCAACTGGAGATGACGCTGCGGTCTACGTGCCACCAGGGGTACTTGCCGTAGAACTTCGAGTCGCGGCACGTTATGTCGTGACAACACTTGATGCCCGACTCGCCATCGGTGATCGTTATGTTCTCAAGCGCCACATCGTGGGCACCAAAGAGAGGGCGCTCGCCCCCAAAGGTTAGGTCGTGAATGGTATCCATGGAAATTATCGTTACTTGTTTATAAACACCTTTTGAAAAAACAAAGAATGTGCCAAACGAAAGGCCGCTGGTCCGGAATATGGATTTTGGGTAATTATATCAGAGATAGATTTAACGTGAAAGAGCCGGCATGACAAAGTTGCGGAGGCAACCATCAAGCAAAAGCGCAACCGCCCACGACACGGACGGTTGCGCTTTCGGATGGTTGGCTGGCGGGAAATCAGAAGTCGATGTTCAGACCCAGACCAAACACATGGTTGGTGCGGGTGAACGTGTTCTTGCCGTAGAGCAGGCTCTTGCCGTCTTCGGTGACAGGCGTGGTGAGCATCGTCTTCACCTCGGCGGCAGCGGCGGCTGCCGTAGCCTCGTCCTGACCGAGCTGGGTGGCCATGCCACCGACGATCTTGCCTGTGAGGTTGGCCAGGTTGTTGTAGTTGTTTGACGCGGTGGTGAAGTCGCTGTAGTTGGTCTGGAAGTAAGCCATGTTGAGCGTCATCTTCTTGTTGAGATGCACACCTACGCCAAAGCCGAAGCTATAGCTGTTGACCACAAAGCTGATGTCCTCCATGTAGTCGCCCGTCATCTTGTAGTTGGTCTTCTGCACACCGGCGCTGACCTCCACCACTTTCGACAGGTCATACTCGGCACCAAAGAGAAACTCGTTGGTGTTGCCGCCCAGCTTCTTCTGGTGGTTGGCATACTGATGGGCGTCCTTGTCGAAATAGTAGTGCCAGCCGGCATTGAGGCGCAGCGAGGGGATGACGCTCCAGCGGGCGCCCAGCGTGAGCAGCGCGGGCGAGTCCTCGGGCACGCTCGCTCCGTCGACATAACGGTCGAGGATCTCCATGTTGCGGGCGCTCTCGCTGTTGGCTGACTTGTTCTTCAGGCGCATGCGGGTCTTGAACTCATACTTGGCGGCAAAGTTGAAGTCGCCCACCTTGTAGTCGACACCGATGATGGGAGCTATGCCCCACCCCGTCTGGTCGCAGTTGAGCGTCACGTCCTGCGTGGCATTGCCGAGGGCACCCAGCATGGCGGCCTTCACGGCATATTCCTGAGCCTGGGCCTGGGCGGCCTGGGCCGAAGCAGCGTCGCCGGCCTGGGCGGCATACTGGGCTGCGGCCGTGTAGCGGCCTACAGCCTCTGAGGCGGCCACCGACTGGCTGAGGAACGTCTGCGAGGCGTTGACATACTGGTCGCTACCGGCAAAACGGGCACGGATGTTGCTCACGTAGCCATAATAGTTGCTGGTGCCATAGAGCAGACGCAGACCGCCATAGGCCGACCAGTGCTCATCAAACTTATAGGCGGCACCCAGCGTCACGCCGAAATAATACTGGCGGCCACGCATGTAGGTGTCCATGTCGTAGGAGTCGACAGTGGGCAAGCCCAGCGAGCCCAGCCCCATCTTCGTGGTCACTGCGTCGAGATTCTGCGAGAGCAGCGGCAACATGGCCACGCTGCTCTCAAACGAGGGCAGACCGTTGTCGAACACACACTTGCCGCCACCGCCTGTCACAGCAAACGAGAACTGGAAGCTCCAGTTGTTCTTGTTGTAGGCTGCCTGTATGGAGGGAAGCACGGGCACCTTGGCCTCGCCCTCAAACACCTTCGTGCTGCTCTCGTTGCCTACACCATAGGCAAACGGGCCGAACACGCCCGTCACCGTGCGTGTCTGACGTGCGTTCTGAAGGTTGAGCGAGAGATGGAGTCCGTCATTGAGGAAGGCTACGCCTGCGGGGTTCGAATACACACCGTCGATGGCAATGGCGGCATCGCGCGCAGGGTTGCGCAGAAACTGAATACTCTGGTTGGTGTTTGTAAGGATGCCACCGGCGTGGACATTCTGAATGGCCATCATTGCCGTCGCGGCAATAGCCAATTTTAACTTAATCATCTTAATTACCTTAAAAATTTTGCGCAAAGTTATCGCTAATGTGCAATATAGAAGGGATGAACGAACGAATATTAAGATACATTAACGATTAAACTCTTGCATTTTGCACAAAGGCCATGATTTGTGCAGCAAAATGACGTAAAATGGCGCTGATGCAAACCGCAAATCCTTCCCGGCCAACATCGGGCGAGACGCCATGCAAAGGACGGCCACACGTGTCATCACGCCGAATCACTGCGGGTCTACGTCGAAGAACACCTGCAGCGACGAGTAGCCTTTCACGGCAAGCATCTGCTGGCGCGTCTGCTGCAGGAAGAGGCGCGTCTGGCGCAGGTCAATGCCTTGCTCGAGCTTCAACACGAGTTTGCGGATGCACATCTGCTTCACGCGTGCCACCGACGGCTTGTCGGGGCCCAGCACACGGTCGCCCAGCACACGGCGCAACCGCGCCCCCATCTCGAGGGAGGCTGCCTCGACCACAGCCTCCTGCTTATGGCGCAGGAAGACATAGACGAGGTGGGTGAACGGCGGATAGCTGAACAGCTCGCGCTCCACAAAGAGGTTGTTGTAGAATGCCTCGCAGTCGTTGGCCACCACCTGGCCGACCACCGGCAGCTGCGGACTGCGGGTCTGCAGGATGACCAGTCCGCGGTCGCCACGGCGGCCGGCACGACCGCTCACCTGACTCATCATCATGAACGCATGCTCGTAGGCACGGAAGTCGGGATAGTTGAGCATGGAGTCGGCATCGAGGATGCCCACCACGCTCACCTTGTCGAAGTCGAGGCCTTTCGACACCATCTGCGTGCCGATGAGCACATCGGTCTTGGCCTCCGAGAAGTCGGCAATGAGGCGCTCATAGGCATTGCGCGTGTGGGTGGTGTCGAGGTCCATACGGGCCACGCGGGCATCGCGGAAGACCTCGCGTATCTGGTCCTCGATGTTCTCGGTGCCATAGCCGCGCCCGCTGACGTGCGGGTTGTCGCAGGCCGGGCAGGCCTGCGGCACGGCATAGGTGGCACCGCAATAGTGGCACGTCAGCATGTTGAGCCGCTTGTGGTAGGTCAGCGACACATCACAGTTGCGGCACCGGGGCACCCATCCGCACACCTTGCACTCGAGCATGGGCGCAAAGCCCCGGCGGTTCTGGAAGAGGATGACCTGCCGGCCGGCCTCCAGGGCCTGGCGCATGGCGGCCAGCAGCGTGGGCGAGAACGGACCGCGCATCATCTTGCGGCGGCGCAGGTCTTTCACGTCGACCACCTGTATCTCGGGCAGCTGCACATCACGGAAGCGGGTGGTGAGGCGCACCAGACCATACTTGCCCGTCAGGGCATTGTGATAGCTCTCGGCCGACGGCGTGGCGGTGCCCAGCAGCGTCTTGGCCCCACTCATGTGGGCCAGCACGATGGCGGCCGACCGGGCATGGTAGCGAGGTGCGGGGTCTTGCTGCTTGTAGGAGTTCTCGTGTTCCTCGTCGACGATGACCAGGCCGAGCCGCTGGAATGGCAGGAAGACCGCACTGCGTGCGCCAAGAATGATGTCGTAGGGATTGGCCGACAGCTGCTTGCGCCATATCTCCACCCGCTCGGCGTCGCTGTAGCGCGAGTGGTAGATGCCGAGGCGGTTGCCAAAGATGCGCTGCAGACGCTGCGTGATCTGTACGGTCAGGGCTATCTCGGGCAGCAGATAGAGCACCTGGCGCCCCTCGGCAAGGGTCTTCATGATGAGATGGATGTAGACCTCGGTCTTGCCGCTCGACGTGACGCCGTGCAGGAGCGTCACCGGGTGTTTCATCCACTCCACGAGGATCTGGTTGTAGGCATCGCCCTGCGCGGCCGACAGCTGTGTGGCGCGTTCCAGATGGGGCTCGGCCGACACATTGAGCCGGCCCACCTCGCGGTCGAAGGTGGTGAAGATGCCGCGCTTCACGAGGCTGGCAAAGACGGCTGTGGTGGCGTGGGCTTCGTTGAGCAGTGCCTCGCGCGTCAGCACGCCGCCTGCGCCGCCCTCGGTGAGTCGCAGGTAGGCCTGGTAGACCTCCAGCTGGCGTGCGGAGCGCCGCAGCATCTCCAGCGCCACATGCTGTCCTTCGGCAGAGGCAAACTGCTTGCCGAGGGTCACACACGTCTCCATCTTCGGACGATACTGCGAGTCGGCCTTCAGACCGGCCGGGAGTGCAGCGCCATACACGTCGCCGAGCGTGGCCATGTAGTAGTCGGCAATCCACTGCCACAGGCGCAGCTGCAGGGGCAGCACCACAGGGGCTTCGTCCATCACCGCCAGCACGGCCTTCACCTTCTCGGGCGGCAAGTCGGGGGCTTCGTCATGCACACGGACCACTATGCCTGCATAGGTCTTGCTGTTGCCGAAAGGCACCAGCACGCGCATGCCCGCCCCGCACCGGACGGCCTTGTCGGCATCGATGGTGTAGGTGAAGGTGCCGTCGAGGGGCACGGGGATGATGACATCTACGTATCTCATGAACTGATAGGGGGGTGCAAAGGGTTAGGCTGCCGCTTGCTGGCTGCGCGGCGCAAAGATAATGGAAAAGTTGCGCATCGGCAAAGAAAAACACGAAAAAACCTCCATCGTGCGGACAGATGGAGGTTTTTGTGTGGGGGTAATGAGAAGCGGGGGCTGCGCCTGCTTAGAAATAGTAGGCCAGACCGATCTGCCAAGAGTTGTTGCGGCTCTTCGACTTGAAGCCGGAAGCCTGGCCGGCAGCGTCGGAGACGGCTTTCATGAATGTCACATCGGCGGTCTTGCCACAGGCAATGTTGTAGTTGGCGGTGACCTGCAGATGGGTGAGCAGCGACACGCCGAGACCTACGTTCACGCTGAAGTTCGACTTCTTCAGCGAGTAGTTGCTCGTGTCGGTCCACTTATACTCGGAGTCGCCCACGTTGAAGCCAATCTGCGGACCGGCAAAGAGGAACACGCTGGCCACGCTGCCCAGGCCCACACCGTAGCGCAGGTTGATGGGCACCACCAGCTGCTGCTGCTTGACGGTCTGCTCTTCGCTGAGCTCATTCTCCACCTTGGCCGAGCGCTGGTCGTAGAGCAGCGAGCCGTCGAGGGCCAGACCGGTGAGAGGCAGCGACACCTTCACCGTGGGACCGATGAAGAAGCCTGCGCGGTTGGAGGCGTCAAACACCTCGCTCGAAAGGGACATATCGGTCACATTGAGACCGCCCTTGAGACCAAACTTCACTTGGGCGCTGGCGGGCAGAGCCACGACAACGGCCAGCAGAAGGGATGCTAAAATCTTTTTCATAATTCAGTGTATTGAGGAATGGATATATAGGCAGAGGGCGCCGCGGAGGCATCAGTGGCGCTGACGACGCACGGTGACACGGGCCGACGATGACGACGACGATGACGACGAACGGCGGCTGCGCTTGGCGGTGGTGGTGCTGCCCGACGTGCGCTTCTTGCTCTTCACGGCCTTCAGCTCTTTCTTGTCGAGCTTGGCTATGGAGTCGAGCGAGTCCTTGCGGGCGGCATCGCCCCACACGTTCTTCTCAAAGAGCGCAATCTCCTGCTCGATGCGGCGCTGCTCGCGCGAGAGGCGTGCCGTGTCGCCGCCGGCCACCTGGGCCAGCGTCTTGCCCAACATGTTGGTGGTCTTGTAGATCTTGCCCTTGTAGGCGTTCTTCGTGAAGTAGTCGTCGAGCGACATGGTGGCGGCATTGTTGAGGTTGCTGGTCATGATGGTCTGCTTCGACAGGAACGGAGCCAGGTCGTCATATTTCACCCAGAAGAGCGGATACTTCGTGGCACCGTCGCCGAAGTCGTCCTCACGGTACATCACCGGGCAGATGGCCTGCACCTTGGTGTGGAACGTAGCCGACACCTGGTCGTAGTAGGCGCTCTCCTTGATGAAGTAGCCCTTCACCTCGGCAGAGGGTATGTCGCTGTCGTCGATGTGCACGCCGCGGTCGCTGCGCTCGTAGAAGATGTGGTAGTCGTCAAGAAACTTCAGGGGCTGCACGCGCAGGCTCTCGTCGAAGCGCTCATTGCCGCTGTTCACATCGTAGCTGTAGGCAGCGATGCCGCCATGACGCGGACCGGCCATCATGAGCTTGAAGATGTAGGTAAAGAGGTTCATCTGCGTGCCCACAGGTTCCGTGGGATAGTACAGGCCGGCATTGGCGTCATCGTTGAGGTCTAGCTCACGGTAGACGTCGCGGCGCCACACCACGTCCTCGTCCATCGCCGCCTCGGTGGGAAACGACAGCTGGGCTCGGGTGGTCATATTGTTGGCATTCGACTTCTTGGCGGCTTCGGCCTGCTGCTGGCGGCGTGCTTGCGGCTGTGCCTGGGCTGCGAGGCAGAGACATCCGGTCATGATGATGAAAAGCAGTCTTCTCATGGTTTGTATGGTCTGTTTTGTGTGTTCGTTTGTGGTTTGTTGTTACTTCAGGCGCACCTCCATCGCACCGGGCAGCGAGCGCGTGATGCCGTCGGGGCCCTGTGCCTTGATCTCGGTGATATAGAAGCGCTTGTTGCGGCTCAGGCGGCGGAACTGCTCACGCATGCGCTCCGTGAAGCTGTCGCCCTGCGATGCCATCTGCACCGCATTGCCCATGTTGTCGTAGAAGACGACCGAGAAGCCCAGCACACGGAACTGTATGTCGAGGATGCCGTCGTCCATGGCGGCGCTGAGGTGCGAGGCGCCCATCAGGCTGGCCTTGGCCAGGTTGCCGCCCTTGAAGCGGTCGGTGCCGAGCGCTATGTAGGGGGTGGGATCGGGCAGCTTGCGCACCTTGAAGGTGAATGCCGGGAACGTGCGTGTCTTGCCGCCGTCGCGGGCGGTGATGTGGAACGTCACGTCATGGCCCACAGATGAAGGCACAGCGACATACTTGCCGGCGCCTTTCGACTCCAGGCGGCCGCCGGTCATGGTCATCGAGACGGAGTTTTGCGGCACGCCGGGCACGCTGACGCTCATGGGGTTCTGATAGCCGGCATAGAGCACGTTCATCAGGTCGGCGGCCACCGTGGCTCCGCCCGGCACCGGGATGACGCTGTATTTCTGCTGGAAGTTGCGGCGGAGTATCTCGCCGGCTGCATTGTGCATCAGGATGTAACCGCTGAACTGGTGTTCGCCCACGCCACCGGCAGTGAACGAATACTGGCCGTCGGTGGTGTTGACCTTGCTGCCATTGACGTAGATCTCGGGATGCTGCGTGGAGTCGACAGCGGCCATGACGATGTTGGCCGTGAAGCGCTCGCCGGGATAGAGCGTGGTCTTCTCGGGCACCACAAAGGCTGCCAGCTTGTTCACACGGATGTCTTTCAGGTCGACGTTGGAGACGAGCGTGTGGAGCACGTCGCCCTCGGCATAGCGGATGTCGTTCTGCAGTTTGCTCAGCAGGGTGATGGCGGCGGCGACGGGCATGTTCTCAAACATATACTCCTGCCAGTTCTTGCCCAACGTGTTGGGGCGCTGCGGCACGTCGGTCGAGAGGTTACTGCTGATGATCTTGCGCTGCTGCGCATCGGTGACATAGGTCAGTATGCGCTTGCGGTAAGCATTGATGTCATCGTAGAGCTTCTGGCCCTTGCCGGTGATGGGGGCCAGCATGACGGTGCCGGCGGCATCGAGATTGTCGGTGTTGACGATGTTTGCCACGTCACCGTCGGCTCCATCGGCTTCTTTCACGATGGCTACCTTCAGGGCCTGGGCAAAGTTGTAGAGCGAGTCGCTCATGCGCTTCACCTCTGTGGCTTTCTCAAACCAGGCCCGGACCTTCTCGGGGTTGCTGACCATCTGGTTCTTGAAGTCGCCATAGATGGCCTCGTTCTCCGACGACGTATTGGCAGTGGTGCGGTTCAGACTCTCCTCCACGATGGAAAAGCCGTTGAGCACCTCGGTGGAGATGTTCAGCGCGAGCATGGCCAGCAAGACGATATACATGAGGTTAATCATCTTCTGGCGGGGAGAGACCGGTCTTTTCTTTATTGCCATGATAAATGTTGTTTAATGACTACAGGCGTGGCGTGAACACAGCACACGCCATGATTGCCGTGGCGTTTTTCTGCCGACGGCAGGGATGCTGGCTTATGCCTGGCCGTCTGCCGACGGGGCGGCAGCGCCCGGAGCAGCCACGCGCATATTGACGGTCATGGCTTCGATCATACGGGCGTAGATCTGGTTGAGCTGCTCTATCTGCTGGGCCATGCGGCGTGTCTGGTCGTTGATCTGGTCGATGGTGCCAATCTGCTGGCTGGCGCCCTTGAGCTGCATCTCGTAGACACGGCTGATGCCGGTGAGCGTGCGGTTGAGGTTCTCCATCTCCTCGCTGTCGCGGGTGAGGCGGGCGCTCTGCTCGTTGACCTTCTTCAGGGTCTCCACCAGCTCCTTCAGCTCATCGACGTAACTGCTCTGGGCCTCATTGAGCTTCTCGGCTTCCTCGGCCGACATCTGCGGCACATAGGCGGGAGCGCCCACAACGCCGCCTCCGACGATCGTGGTGCCCGGTGCACCTTCCTGCACGACCTGCGGCTGTTCGCCAGCGGCAGCTTCGCTGTCGGCCGGCACATTGCCGCCCTGCGCTGCTGATGCGGGCATGCCGCCGGCAATGATGATGGGTGACCCGCCAGCAGGTGCGCCGGCGACGATGGTTCCGCCATAGGCAGGCTCGGCTGCAGGCGTGGCGCCATCGGCAGGCTGCTCCTCGTTGTCGTAGGTCACCTTGCCCGTGGCCAGGTATTCGTCGGTCACATGGGTGGGTATCTCACGGCCGTCGGCCGTCTTGTCGAACGGGCGGTCGAAAGCTGAGATGAAGAACACGAACACCTCCGTGCCCATACCCAGAAACAGCATGATGTTGGCCATGGGCAGGTGGGTCAACTTGAAGAGGGCACCAAGGATAACGACCGAAGCACCCCAGCTGTAGGCATAGTTGAGGAAGGTCTGTCCTTCGACCGTCTCGATCCACTTCTGCAGACGGTACACCAAGTTATATTTACTATGATTAGCCATAATGATTATCTTTTTTTCTGTTTTCCTGTTGTAGAATTGGCCAACGACCGCACGCATCTGAAACCGATGTAGCTACGCGGCTGGTTCTGGTACTCCCATGTGCGCCATGCACTGCGGATATAGCTCTCGGGGTCTTTCCACGATCCGCCGCGCACGCTCTTCTTTTTCAACTTGTAGGGGTCTTCTTTGGCGGCCTTGTACTCGAGCTGCGGGTTGAGGTCGTTCATGGCGTCGACACCTGCCTCGGTATAGATGGTGCTGGTCCACTCGGCCACATTGCCGGCCATGTCATAGAGGCCGTTGCTGTTGGCCGAATAGGCGCCCACCTTGCTGGTGATGAGGTTGCCGTCCTTGGTGTAGTTGCCGCGGTCGGGCTTGAAGTTGGCATAGAAACAGCCGTTGCCGTTGGCCACGTCCTGGTTCTCCCAGGGGAACTCGGTCTGCTCCTTGCCACGGGCTGCATACTCCCACTCGGCCTCGGTGGGCAGGCGGTAGCGCTGTATGTAGCGTGCCTCGGCACCCAGACCCTTCAGCAGGTAGTCGGTGCGCCATGCGCAGAAGGCATTGGCCTGCTCCCAGGTGACACCCACCACAGGATAGTCGTTGTAGGCGGGGTTGGAGAAATAGTTGCGCAGATAGGTCTCGTTCTCCGAGTTGCGGAAGTCGTTCACCCAACAGGTGGTGTCGGGATAGATGTTGACAATGTAGGTGTTGAGGAAGTCCCATGCACCCGACAACGGCCGGTTGATGGTCTCACGCACGATGCGTCCTTCGTCATCGACATAAGCCGTGTCCTTGCTGATCATCACCGTCTCGTTGGGGTCTACCGTCACATCGGTGTTGAGGTTGCGCAGCTCCGGATTCATGCGGTTGCGGCGCAGGGCTGCGGTGACATAGTCGTAGACCTCGTAGCGGTAGTTCATCTGGCTCCAGTCGAGCAGCTTCTCTCCGGTGACGGGATTGGTGACATAGAGACTCTCGATGGCACGCAGCTCATCCTCGCTGGGCTTGCGGGGCAGACGCTTGTTCCAGTTGAGGTGGGGTGTCACAGGATCGCCGTTCTTGTCTTCGGTGATCATGTAGGTCTCGTCGCCTCCATACGAGGGGTCGGCCAGACGGGTGCGAAGGATGCTGTCGCGCACCCACATCACAAACTGCTTGTACTGCGAGTTGGTGACCTCGGTCTCGTCCATCCAGAAGCCGTCTACGGAGATGTCCTTCGTAGGTGTCGACTTGCCCCACAGACTGTCTTGCTTCTCCAGTCCCATCTTGAGGAAACCGCGATTGATGCGTGTCATGCCGTAGGGCGTGGGCTCCGTGAAGGACTTGCCGGCCACACCGACAACCTCTCCGCCACGACCCGACTCTGAGGCCGACTTGGCACTGAAACAGCCTGTCAGCGTGAACAGTCCCGCCAACAGACTCAATGCGATAATAATATGTTTTTTCATCTTGACTTATTGTTCCAATTAATTTGGTTTATATCTTTCTGCCGTAGCGCCGTCTGTCACACTCGCATCACTTCGCTGGATCACAGTATGCGGACACTCTTGTGGAGGTTGCGGCCTTTCTTTGTCAGGTTGATGTCGTGCTGGTATCCCACAAACAGCTCATGGCTGCCGTTGCCGGGATTGATGGCCGAGGTGTACATCTCATAGCTGTAGCCCAGCACGATGCCGTGAAAACTGCCGCCGAGCAACACCGTCACGGAGTTGGTGGGGCTATAGCCCACGCCGGCGTACATCATCTTGTTCTCGTGTGTGTAGACCAGACGGGCTGTGACATCGCCCCTGTATGCCGTCAGATCTGTCCGGAAGAACACCGACGGCTTTATAGATAGAAACGGATTCCTTAACTGAATATTGTATCCACCCGTCAAATAAAAAGTGCGGTCGACCTTCAACTGGTTGGTTTCACCAAGCGTCACCATCGGTGCCGTGAGGTGCTGGGCTGAGATGCCGGCATACCACTTGCGGTGCGAATAGTAGAGGCCGAAGCCTAAATCAAGGGCGTTGCCCGACACCTCAGAGGTGGTAAAGGCCGGGTCGGTGGTGTCTTCGATGTCCAGCTCGCTGCCATTGAAATTCTCATTGAGCATGCCAACCTGCAGACCGGCACTGAGCTGCCCGCCAAACAAGCGGAACTTATAGGCATACTGCACAGCCAACTTCTGGTGGGTGAACAGGCCGAGCTTGTCGTTGGTAAACACCAGACCGGCTCCATGGTAGCTCTTCAGCGCATAAAAGGGGATGTCGGCAGAGGCATAGGCTGTCTGCGGATTATGCTCAAAACCGACCATATCAAGAGCATAAGCAGCCGTCACATTGAGTTTCGACTGCTTGCCTGCTGCTCCGGGATTGAACGACGTCTCCATGTCAAAATAATGACTGAAGGAGGGGTCATACTGGGCCATCACCGAGAGGTGGCCGCCAAGCAGCACAACAAGAACAAGTAAAAAGCGTTTAAACACAATCAAATAACGCAAAAAGCCACAGTTTATTGTAGGTTGGCCCTATAAATTACGAGCCCGTACAAAAAAGCCGTTCATCTTACAGAATGAACGGCTTTCTTGTTTTATTGCATTTTCTTATAGCATCATCCGTCAAGGCTTCATCCACAATATGCAGACACGCCTAATCAATATTCGTCCTCATTCCACAGAAAGTCGTCCTTCGTGGGATAAT
>CAVAXH010000059.1:0-14042 GCA_963592505.1 Bacteroidaceae bacterium | reverse complement strand
GGCAGACACGTATGCTGTCGGCTTGAGTGTCGGCACGATAACGGCTGCCGGTCATCGGGTCAAACCATTCGGCCGCCTTGAACGGCACGGCCAGCATGGCGTTGGCGTTGATGTCATTGGGCGAGAGATTGGCGATGAAGTAGTGGTGCCCCCGGGCGTTGGCGCGGCGGATGAGGTGCAGTCCCAGATGGGTCTTCAGCGCCTCGGGACGAGCGGCAAGGGCCATCTGGTTGGCATCGGTGCCGATGATGACCGTAGCTCCCTTCCGCTGCAGCGCGTCGAGATGCGCCTTTACGGCCGGTGTGAGCAGGTTGTCTTTGCTGGGCAGGATGAGTGCCTTGTAGCGTGCGCCGGCCGCAGTCTGCAGCATGCCGTCGGCATAGGAGGTCAGCAGCAGCTGTCGCTCGCTGATGTAGTCGCAGTCGAACCCCATCCGGTCGATGCGGTCGATGGTCTCGGCAAACTCCGGGGCCTGCTGTCCCATCGTGTGGATGGCAAACTGCATGAGTCGTTTGCCCTTGCTCTGCTTGTTCCACAGGTCGCGCACGGGCACAAAGACCAGGAAGTCGTTGTCGGGGCGCCCCCATTGCAGAAAGCTCTGGCAGCGTGTGATGTAGCGCATGAGATAGGGTGCATCGCGCCAGATGGTGTTGGTGGGACTCATGTCCACGCTGGCATAAAACTTCCAGCCGGGCCACACATCGCCGGGTGGCGAGTAGGCGGTGCCGTGGAAGAACATGTGGTTCACGCCGCCGCAGAACATCAGGTCCATGTCGGGCTTCATCTGCGAGAGCGAGGTGCGGAAGTGCTCGGTGAGCCATGTGAACGTCTCGCTCGAGGTGTAGGGCTTGTTGGTGATGTGCGCTGCCGACGATGCCCATTTGTACATGGAGAAGTCGGAATCGTTCTTGCGTGTGAAGCCGGGGTCGGTGCGCAGTCCGCGAATGCCGAAGTCGGAGAGTCCGAACCCTTCGATCTCGGGGATGTCGACAGCCGCATAGCAGTCGATGAGGTTGGCAGGCGACCCGTGTGCCTGGTTGCGCGTGATGGCTTCGTGGCTGTGCGCCCATGCCGTCCACGTCTGTGTGAAGTTCTCGAGCAGCAGGTCGCCCAGCGTCTCGCGATAGTCGGCCACCACCTTCCGGTCGCCGTCCACCAGGCGGTCGAGCGAGGCTTCGAGCGAGTAGCCCCGCCGCTGCTCAAACTCCCTGAAGAGGTCGGTGGTGTAGTCGGCCTCAGCCACCTCATAGCTGTCGTTGAAAAATGTGTGGGGGTAGGGCGTCTGTGTGCGTTCGAATGCCTGTTCGATGTGCTGCAGGTAGTGGGTCACCGCCTGCTTGTCGAAGTGGTCGACCACCAGTCCGGCGCCGCCCGGTGCCGCCCGCTTCACCTTCATCACGCCGCGCTTCTGATAGAGCGCTATGAGGCGCCAGGGGCCTTTGCCCGGCAGGCGTCCGTCGATGGTCAGCTGCGTGATGACGCCCTGCTGTTGTTGCTGCTGCAGCTTGAACGAGCCGGCGGCCGCAGCCTGTGTGATGTCGAAGCATCGGCCGTCGGAAAAGGCATAGATGCCCACCAGCCTGCTGTTGGCCGCCTTCCTCTCGGGCAGCGTCAGGTCGAAGGCCTTCAGGCGGCGCTGCGAGGTCGTGGTGTCTACGAAGACCATCTGCGAGGCGCTCTCCTCCAGCGGCACCCACGGTCCGCCGAAGGGCCATCCCGTTCCGGTGGCCATATCGGTCTCAATGCCGTTGGCCTGGGCCTGCTGCTGTGTGTAGCGCAGCATGTCCATCCACTGGTCCGACAGATAGCTGATGTTGCTGTGCGCGTTGCCCTGCACCCCATAGATAGGCGTGATCTCCACGGCGCCGACGCCGTGCCCGGCATATTGCTGCAGGTTCCAGCGCAGTCCGGCGCTGTCGACAGCCGATCCGAGCCACCACCAGCGCAGTCCGGGTTTGGCTTCTGGGTTTACGGTGGGCCACTGCTGTGCGTGGCCGGGTGCTGCAAGTGCTGAGAGCAGCAGCACGGTGGCGAGGGCTTTTTTCATAGTGTGTGTTCCTCTCTTGCTTTGGTAGATTGTAGTTTCCTGCTCCTTGTGGAGCTATGGGGTAGGGGGTGTGGTGTGGGGTGAGGTCACTCGTGGTGGTAAGGCTCACCCTTGATGATGGTGCAGGCGCGGTAGATCTGTTCGGTGAACACGAGGCGCACCATCTGGTGGCTAAAGGTCATCCTTGAGAGCGACACCATCTCATTGGCGCGTTTGTAGACGGCCTCGGAAAAGCCGTAGGGGCCTCCGATGACAAACACCAGGCGTCGCGCCGTGTTCTGCTTCTTCTGCAGCCACGCAGCAAACTCCACGCTGCGGTGCTCCGTGCCGTGCTCGTCGAGGAGCACCACGGTGTCGGAGGGTTGCATCTGCCGCAGCAGCAGTTCGCCCTCCTGCGTCTTCTGCTGTTGCTCGGTGAGGTTCTTGGTGTTGCGCAGTTCGGGTATCACCTTTATCTCAAACGGCATGTAGTGACCTATGCGCTCTGCATAGTCGTTGATGCCGGCCACGAAGTGTTTGTCCTGGGTCTTGCCCACCAGCAGCAGCAAGGTTTTCATAGGCTTTTAGCGTTGTTGTTGTCAGACTTGCGGTAGGTGTTTTTGCGCTTGGGGTTCATCGGGAACCACCCTTTCTCCACGCGCTTCTTCTGTTCGAAGAGTTCGCCTATCGACCAGAGCAGGCTGGCGCCGACCACGCCGACGAGCGCCGAGGCAATGGTGTCGTCGATGCACAGCGACCCTATCACGCAAGCGATGCCCGCCACGAGAAAGAGGCTCCAGGGGCGCGTGCCCCAGTGATACTCGGTCTTGATGACGATGGGGTGAAACAGTCCTATTATCATGAAGGTGCTGACGGCAATGATTAGTCCGGTGAAATACATACTATGTGACAATGGTGTTACGGTGCGCGGTGCGCGGCGTGGTGCCCGCTGTTATTATTTGCAAAATTACGAAAAAATGGCGGATGTATGGACCATAATTGATTTTTTTATGCTAACTTTGCCCTAATTATAACAGCGTACCATAAATAAAATATAGAGAATAATCATGGAAAACAATGCACAACTGATAGCCGAGTGCGAGGCCAAGGCCAAGCAGTGGCTGTCACCCTCATTTGATGAGACAACCCGCCAAGAAGTGCAGGGCATGCTCGATAACCCCGACAAGACCAACCTCATTGAGGCCTTCTACCGCAACCTCGAGTTTGGCACCGGCGGTCTGCGCGGCATTATGGGTGCCGGCACCAACCGCATGAACATCTACATCGTGGGTATGGCCACACAGGGCTTTGCCAACTATCTGAAGAAGTGCTATAAGGACCGCAAGGACATCAGCGCCGTGGTGTGCCACGACTGCCGCAACAACAGCCGCCTCTTCGCTGAGACGGTGGCCAACATCTTCTCGGCCAACGGCATCAAGGCCTACATCTTCGACGACCTGCGCCCCACGCCCGAGTGCTCTTATGCCATCCGCCTGCTCAAGGCCCAGTGTGGCGTGAACATCACGGCCAGCCACAACCCGCGCGAGTACAACGGCTACAAGGCCTACTGGGAGGACGGTGCCCAGGTCATCGCCCCGCACGACACGGGCATCATCGACGAGGTGAACAAGGTGACCATCGACGACGTGAAGTTCACGCCCAACAAAGACCTCATACAGGTGGTGGGTGAGGACATCGACGAGCCTTACCTGCGCCAGATCCGCACCATCAGCATCGACCCTGAGGTGATCCGCCGCCAACACGACCTGAAGATTGTCTACACCCCGCTCCACGGAGCCGGCCGCGTCATCATCCCCCGTTCGCTGGCCTACTGGGGCTTCGACAATGTGCACTGCGTGCCCGAGCAGATGATCAAGGACGGCAACTTCCCCACCGTGGACCGTCCGAACCCCGAGTTTGCTGAGGCCCTCACGCTGGCTCTCCGCGATGCCAAGGCCCTCGATGCCGACATCCTGATGGCTTCCGACCCCGATGCCGACCGTGTGGGCATGGCCTGCAAGGACGACAAGGGCGAGTGGGTGCTCATCAACGGCAACCAGACATGCATGATCTTCCTGTGGTATATCATTGCCAACCGCAAGGCCACAGGCAAGCTCAAGCCGACCGACTTCATCGTGAAGACCATCGTGACCACGGAGCTCATCAAGAAGATTGCCGACAAGCAGGGTGTGGAGATGCGCGACTGCTACACGGGCTTCAAGTGGATAGCCCGCGAGATCCTGCTCTCTGAGGGCAAGCAGCAGTATATCGGCGGCGGCGAGGAGAGCTACGGCTTCCTGGCCGAGGACTTCGTGCGCGACAAGGACGCCGTGTCCGCCTGCTCGCTGCTGGCAGAGATCTGTGCCTATGCCAAGGACCAGGGCAAGACGCTCTACGACATCCTTATGGACATCTACAAGGAGTATGGCTTCTCGAAGGAGTTCACCATCAATGTGGAGCGTCCGGGCAAGAGCGGTGCTGAGGAGATACAGGCCATGATGGCTGGCTTCCGCGCCAACCCGCCGAAGGAGCTTGGCGGCTCGCGTGTGGTGCTGTGGAAGGACTACAAGACGCTGCAGGCCACCGATGCCGAGGGCAACGTCAGCCCGCTCGACATGCCTGAGCCCAGCAATGTGCTGCAGTGGTTCTGCGACGACGACACGAAGGTCAGCGTGCGTCCGTCGGGCACCGAGCCTAAGATCAAGTTCTATCTGGAGGTGAAGGGCACCATGACCGACGCTTCACAGTATGCTGCACTCGACAGCGAGGGCACCGCCAAGGTGGAGGCCATCAAGAAGAGCCTCGGCCTGTAAAAGAGTTAAAAGTAAAGACATACACGACAACCGCATAGGGGTGTGGGGCCTTGGAGGCCACGGCCCTTATGCGGTTTTTCGGCATTAAGGGGGCTTCGCCCCAAAGCCGTGCCTTCACAGATAAAAAAAACGTGAGCCAATGCAGATCATCCGGTCGGCATTGGCTCACGTCGTTTATTTATATTTGGGGGCGCTGAATGAGTGCGTCCCCCGTGCGGCTTATCGTGTGGCAGTTTTGTAGCGGGCGTTGCCCACGCAACTGTTGGGCATCTGTATGTGGAGCATCTCGCAGATGGTGGGTGCGATGTCTACGATGTAGGTGGGTTCGCTGGTCTCACCGTGCTGCACGTTCCATCCGTAGAGCACAAAGGGGATGTGCGAGTCGTAGGGATTCCACTGTGCGTGTGTGGTGCCGACATAGGTGTCGGAGGCGTCGGTGTTCTCCCACCCGGCCTTAGCCACAAAGATGAGGTCGCCGCTGCGTTTCTTGTTGTATCCGTTGACGATGCGCTCGCGGATGGGCTGTGGCACGGAGGTGGTGAGCACCTTGTCGTAGTCTACGACATAGAGGATGTTCACATCCTTTTCCAGTTCGCTGATGACGACGGCCTTAGCCTCATCGAGCGTCTTGCCGCTCTTGGCGATGAGCTCGTGGTCGAGGTAGATGCGCCCAGCGTTCTCCTCCTTGATGATGTTGCCGTCGATGCCGAGGATGCTGCTCACCCGTTGTTTCAGCGAGCCCCATTTGTTCCACGTCTCCAGTCCGCCGCCCGGCAACTTGTTGGCCTTGAGCACGTTGTGGTTGTGTGAGGCGCCGTGGTCGGCAGTGAGAAAGAGCAGGTAGTTGCCTTCGCCCACCTTCTCGTCGAGAAACTTCAGAAACTGTGCCACCTGCCGGTCGAGCTCCATATAGACATCGTGGTTTTGCTTGCCCCGGGTGCCATAGGCGTGTCCGATGGCGTCGGTGGATGAGATGCTGACGGCCAGCAGGTCGGTGACGTCGTCTTGTCCGAGGTGTTCGTTGGTGAGGAGCGCCTCAGCCATCTGGAACGTCTTGGTGACACCCGGCACCGATGTCTTCACGTCGGTACCCGGCTTGACGCCAATCTCCCGGTTGATGTTCTTGACCCAGTCGGGCAGTTCGTTCATATAGTAGGTTGACGTCACGAAGTGTCCTGCCGACGAGTCCCACCAGTAGGCGGCATCTGCCGCATGTCCGGCAGGCAAGATGGCGGCACGGTCCTTGAGCGCCACGCCGAAGACCTTCGCCTTGCCGTCGGTGGCCATCTTGAGCACGTCGCCGATGCCTGTTGCCAGGAGGTTGCGTGGCGACATCTGTCCCTGTCGGCTGTCGGACCCCACGCTCTTCACCGTGGTGTCGGCACAGCAGTACACGCGACGTCCGTCCTTCCAGAAGTCGTTGCCGGCGATGCCCGTAAGCGCGGGTACGGAGCCGGTGTAGACGCTGGAATGGCCGATGGAGGTGACGGTGGGGATGTAGTTGATCATGGTGTTTTCGAAACTGTATCCGTCGTCGACGAGGCGTCGCAGTCCGCCCTGCTGAAACTGGTCATAATAGTAGTAGAGATAGTCCCATCGCATCTGGTCTACCATCAGTCCGACCACGAGTTTGGGGCGTTTCACGGTGGAGAAAGCAGGCATAGCCACTGCTGCCGCAAGGAGTAAAGAGAAAATCTTTTTCATCAGAGATATGTGTGATGTTGGTGATATTTGCAAGTGCAAATTTACACAACTTTTCTCTATAATCCCCCCGAGTGTCTGTTGCGATTTTGATAAATCGGCGGCAGATGCCGTTAAAGGTTGTTAAAACCGTCGTTCTCTCGCGTGGGTGTTTCGGTGTTTCGGAAATAAATCGTTAATTTTGCAGACCGATAAGGATGGTTCCGTAGCTCAGTTGGATTAGAGCAACAGCCTTCTAAGCTGTGGGTCTTGGGTTCGAACCCCAACGGAATCACGTATTTAATTTAATGGTTAAGGAGAGAGGGGAATCTTGCAGTGCAAGGTTCCCCTCTCTTTCATTGTTGGCCGCTTGCTGTGCGGTCTTATTTCTTTCTGGCCTTCATCGTGATGAGCGGTATCATCATTTCTTCCATGGAGATGCCTCCGTGCTGGAAGGTGTCCTTGTAGTAGGACACGTAGTAGTTGTAGTTGTTGGGGTAGGCAAAGAAGGCATTGCCAGTGGCAAACACATAGCTTGTGCTGACGTTTGGCGAGGGCAGCTGTGCCATCTGCGGGTTTTTGATGCAGAAGACGTCGCGTGGGTTGTAGCTGAGGTTTTTGCCGAGCTTATACCTGAGGTTGGTGTTGGTGTTTCGGTCGCCCACGATCTTGACGGGCTTCGACGCCCTGATGGATCCGTGGTCGGTGGTGACGATGATGCGGCAGGTCGTCTGCGCCAGCCTTGCGAAGAGCTCCGCCACCACAGAGTGGCGAAACCACGACAGGGTGATGCTGCGGTAGGCGCTCTCGTTGTTGGCCAGTTCGCGCACCATCTTCGACTCCGTCCTGGCGTGCGACAGCATGTCGATGAAGTTGATGACGACCACATTGAGGTCATTGTCCTTGAGGTTGGCAAACTGCTGCAGGAAGCGGTCTGCGCCCACAGAGTCGTTGATCTTGTGGTAGCTGAAGGTGTCGTGCCGTCTGTAGCGGTCGATCTGTGTCTTTATGAGAGGTTCCTCGTTGAGGTTCTTTCCCTCCTCCTCGTCTTCGTCGACCCACAGCTCAGGGAACATCTGCTCAATCTTGTTGGGCATGAGTCCACTGAAGATGGCGTTGCGTGCATACTGTGTGGCGGTGGGAAGAATGCTGAGATAGATGTCCTCCTCGATGTCAAACTGGTCACCGATCTGCTGTGCCAGTATGCGCCACTGGTCGTAGCGGAAATTGTCGATGACGATGAGGAAGACCTTCTCGCCAGCCGAGAGCGCCGGGAACACCTTCTCCCTGAAGAGGTCGGGGCTCATGAGCGGTCGCTGGCAGTTGCGGTCGTTCATCCTGTCGGGGGCCACCCAGTCCATGTAGTGGTTCTTGATGAACTTGGCAAAACCGTTGTTGGCTTCCTCCTTCTGCATGGCGAGCATGCCGGTCATCTCGCTGTTGGTGTCGCTGAGTTCGAGTTCCCAGTGCACCAGCCGCCTGTATACCTCCTTCCAGTCGTCCCAACTGCTGCAGTCCATGATGTTGAGCGCCAGCTGCTGGTATGCCTGCTGGTATCCGGTCTGCGTGACCTCGGTGACGATCTCTTTTCGGTGAATGTTCTTCTTGAGCGTGAGGAGTATCTGGCTGGGGTTGACGGGCTTGATGAGATAGTCGGCAATCTTTGCTCCGATGGCCTGGTCCATGATGTTCTCTTCCTCGCTTTTGGTGACCATCACCACGGGAGTCTGCGGCTGTATGTCCTTGATGCGCTGCAGCGTGTCGAGCCCGGTCAGTCCGGGCATCATCTCGTCGAGCATGATGAGGTCGAAGGTGCGCTGGCGGCACTCCTCGATGGCGTCGGCCCCGTTGCTGACGGTCATCACGTCGTATCCTTTCTTTTGCAGGAAGATGATGTGAGCCTTGAGCAGTTCGATCTCATCATCCACCCATAATATGTATCCGTTGTTTTGCGTCATTGGTGTGTGTCGGTGTCAGTTTTCAAAATCCCTCGAGGTCGTAGTATTCGTCTTCGAGGTCGAAGGTGTTGCTGTCGTCGTCGGTTTTGTCGTCGGTTTTCTTCTGCGGTGTGGCAGTCTTTTCGGCGTTGTCCTTGACGGCATTGTCCTTTTCGGCGTTGTCCTTGGTCTTGTCAGCGGTGGCCTTTTTTGCCTTGTCGTCGTTGGCCGTTTTCTTCTTCGGCTGGCTTGTCGAGGGCACGTAGGTCTCGTCGTCGTCGAAGAAGAAGTCGGCCCCGTTGCTGAGCGTGGGCTGCACGGTCTGCTGTTCTTTCTTCTTGTCGGCAGCTACGGCCTTCACCTCTTCAGCCTTCTTGGTAGTGACCACAGTCTCTTCGGCCTTCTTGACGACAGGCACCGTCTCTTCAGCCTTCTTGACGGTGGGCTTCACCTCTTCGGGCTTCGTGGCAGGCACGTTTTCCTCCACGCTGACGGGCACTGTCTGCTCAGCCTTCTTGGGTATGGTCGTTTCCTCCTTGTCGTCGGTGGGGAGGAAGGTGGTGCCCTGTGCGTCGTCGGAGCCGTTGTCGATGTCGTCTGTCGGCACTATGGTCTCTTCGGCCGGTGTGGCCGGAGCGGTTGCCTCGTCGGGGATGACGGTCTCTGTCGGAGCGTTGGTGGGCGTGTCGGCATCTGTCGGGATGACGGTGGTCTGCGAGCTGTTGCCGGTGGCATCGTCGGGAGCCACGAGGGTGGCATCGAGATAATCGTCCACGTCTTTCTCTGTCTCCAGTTCCTTCTTGGGTTGGGTGGTAGTGATCTCTGCCGGCTCGGTGAGCAGCTGTGCTGTCGACACCTTCAGCGGTGCGAAGTGCTTGCTGTAGAAGGCATCGTAGTCGTCGTAGCTATAGTTGGTGCCGAGCAGCGGCAGGTTGTCCTCGCTGATGACCACGGGGCGTGCGCCTGCAGCCACCTGCCGTATGGCCGTCTGTCGGAGCACCTGGTGGGCATATTGCAGCGCCTCGTCGTAGTTGCGGAATCCTGCCACGCACATCTGCCTGATGTTGTCGCCCTCGCTGACGGCTATCTCAAAGTCTCTCACGAGATAGTTGGTGAAGTTGTAGCGGGCCAGTTCGAAGAGCAGCTTGTTTTGGTTCAGGCTGTCGGGCTGGTAGACGAACATAAACACAAACTTGGTGTTGCGCTCGTTGGTCAGCTGTCGGGCCTGTATGGAGTCGCTGTCGCTGAGCACCACCGAGCGTCGGCTCCACACGTTGCCCATGTCAAACTTGCCGCCGCGCAGCTGCCGTCCTTCCTTCACGCCGTTGATGATCATTCCGGCCAGTTCAGCCACGCTGCTCTTGGGGTATTTCTCCACCACGGTGCGCATGGCCTCAAGGCAGCCAGCACCATCGCCGTTGTTGAGCTTGCTCAGTCCGTCGATGAAGACAAACTTGTCGCGGTTGGCGCCCAGGGCGAAGCGGCTTTCGGAGAGCCTGTTGTTGGCGTCGACCTCGGCAAAGCGATCGGCCTTGAAAGCCTCGTAGGTGGCCGCATAGAGCGAGTCTTCGATGTGCACGCCCTCGCTGGCGTTTTGTGCGAAGTAGGGGTCGGTGAGGAGCGTGGTCCACTGGCTTTCAGGGAATTCGGCCTTCAGCTTGTCCACATAGGTCTCTGCCGTGGCGGCATCGCCTCGTCGCGAGTGCAGCAGGAAGAGGTGGTAGTAGGCCTCGTCGGTGTTTTCATAGGAGGTGTATTGCGTGGTCAGTCGGTCGAGGGCTTTCTGTGCGAGGCCCAGCTCGTCGAGCTTGTCCTTGAAGATCACGCCGCTGTGGAACAGTCCGTCCATCAGCAGCAGGTTGCTAGCCTGCAGCTGTTCTTCGGTGAAGGGGATCTGTGCCAGGTAGTATTCGCGCTTGTGCGGATCGTTTTGAGCGCTGTCCTGCACCTGGTCGAGCGAGTCCTGCAAGGCTTCGGCCCTGCTGATCGAGTCGCGCTGCGCCTCGGTGAGCTCAGCCTGCTGTGTGTCGCCCAGTCCGGCCACCACGGTGATGTTGGTGCGCTGCCAGTTGTCGGTGTTCTCGCGCTTGCCCCACTGCCGCTGGAAGAGCTGCTTGCCCTGCTGCACGGCCATCGGACTGTAGAAGTACCACTGTCCGCCGTTCTGCTGGCTTCCGGTTGTGGTGTTGGTGGTGCGGTTGTTGGCCGTGTTGTTGCGGTTGCCTACGGCCCCGTTTTTCTGCTGCATCTGCTGCGCATTGTTCTCGGCCTCCTTGTCTTTCTCCTCCTTTTCTTTCTTCTTCAGCGCCTCTATCACGCGGTCTATGGCCGCGTTGCGGTCTTTTTCGGACATCTGCGCCAGCTGCTGCAGCGAGTCCTGCAGGTGCACGGCGTCGGTGTGCGGCACGAGCTCGTCGAGCACCTTCGACCGGCTCGACAGCTGCTCATAGTCGTCGCGCTCCTTGTCGAGCAGTCCGATGGCCTGTGCGTAGCATCGCTGTGCGTCGCCAAATTTCTTCTTGGTCCAGTAGAGGTCGCCCAGCTTGAGCAGCAGCACACCTTTCTCTATGCCGCTGCGCGTGGCTTTCTCGGCCCCGCGCTCATAGTTGGCGATGGCGCTGGCGGTGTCGCGCTGTGCCAGGTAGATGTTTCCGATGGCATAGTACACCTGGTCGAGATAGTCTTTGTTTTTGTCGGAGGCAGCCATACGCTTGAGCTGTCTGATCATCTTCTTCGACTGGTTGGCGGCCAGCACCTCGGTCTTGGCGATCTGTGCGTTGAACTCCAGCTCGTAGGGCGGGTTTTGCCTGATGACGTTGCGGAAGGCCTTGTAGGCCTCCTGCTTGTGGCCGAGGGCCGCCTGCAGCTGTCCCATGAGATACCACTCGCGTGCGCGCTGCTTCTTGCGCATCTCGTGCTTGATGACGTTGCGCAGATAGGGTATGGCAGCCTCATAGTCGCCCGTGTGAATGTAGTAGTCGGCGTAGGTGTAGTCCCACTCCTTGCGTGCAGCCCAGTGCAGGCTGTCGCGCTTCATGTTTCTGATGACGTCTTCGGCATCATAGAGGAAGTCGTTTTCGATGTAGCTCTTTGCCAGCCATGCGCGTGCACGTCCGTAGATGGCAGGCTGCGTGGCGTAGAGGCGACTCATGTAGTTGAAGGTGGAGGCGGCGCCGTCGAAGTCGCCTTCGAAAAACTGTGCCCGTCCCATGAGCATCCACGCCTTCCAGAGGAAGGGGTTATACTCCTTTCGGTTGAGCCACTCCAGGTCTTTCTCCGTCTTGCGGCGTTTCTTGGTCCACTCGGGCTTGCGCTTTATGCTGTGGAGCTTGATGGCTTTCTCGGCCTTCTCGATGGCCTTGTCGAAGTTGCCTTTTCCCAGCTCGCGGCTGGCCTTGTTGCCCACGGTGTAGAGCGGGATGATCTCGGTGAAGTTGTCTTTGTTGCCGGTCTCCTTGTCGAGCGCGCCGTCGATGTAAGCCAGCGTGCCGTTGTAGTAGGTGTTGTAACGGGTGTTGAAGGCCTGCCACCACCGGGATTTGGCAGTGTTCTTCCCAGTGGAGCATGCGGTGAGGGCTGTCGCGGTGGCGACGGCCAGCAGCAGGTGTATGTAGTGTTTCGTTCTCAATGTGCTTTGATAACGATGAAAGGGTGCTGATTATTGTGTGCTGTGTGGGCTAAAAGCCTTCTGCCAGCGTGTTGAACTCGTCTTTTATGCCGTTGGGCATGTTGATGCCGCGCAGGGCGAGGCTGCGTGCCCAGGGCTTCACCTCGTGTGGCTGCAGGGTCTCAAGCACCTCGGCAAAGAGCTCCGTCTCCTCGGGGGTGTAGCTGTCGGAGGGTCGCCCGCGGTAGGCATCGAGCTCCTCGTCGTCATAGTATTCGATATCCTTGTCGAGCGCCTCCATCATGCACAGCTGCTCGCAGCGGCTGTCGGTGCCGCTGCAGGTGGCACAGTCGGTGCCGGTGGCGAGTGGAGGCTCGGGGGTGTCGTCGTGGCGCTGCGCCAGCGCTGTGCCCAGGGCGGCCAGAAGGCCCAGCACCACGAGGCTCATGATGAGATAGATCATTGTGGATGAGGTGGTTGGCATATGGTGGTTAGAGCGTTTGCTCAATGGTGAACCCGGCGGCCCGCAGGTCGTCCCAGAAGGTGGGATACGACTTGCTCACCACCTCGGGGTGGTTGATGCGCAGGCCGGGGAACCGTGCGGCGAGGGGTGCGAAGGCCATCGCCATGCGGTGGTCCTCATAGGTGTCGATGGGCAGCAGCGAGGGCTCGCAGCGTGTGCCGTCCCAGAGCAGCTCGCTGTCGTGCTCGCTTCTCACCACATAGCCCACCTTGCGCAGCTCGCGCTTCAGGGCCTCTATGCGGTCGGTCTCCTTGATCTTCAGACTGGCCAGTCCGCGGAAGTGGAATGGAATGTCGAGGGCGCAGCAGGTCACCACGATGGTCTGTGCCAGGTCAGGACAGTTGTTGAAGTCAAACTCCAGTCGGTCCACGGCGCCCGGCCTGTGTGCCAGCGTCACCAGCGTGGGCTTGTCGTCAGTGTGGTCGCTGAAGAGGGTCTTCACGCCCAGCAGCGAGAAGAGGTGCTTCACGATGGAGTCGCCCTGTTTCGAGGCATCCATCAGTCCGCCGAGGCGCACCTTGGCATCCTCGTGGGGGCAGAGGGCCACGGCCTCATACCAGTAGCTGGCGGCGCTCCAGTCGTTCTCGATGAGAAAGCGGCGGTGTGTGTAGGGCTTGGGCTTCACGGCGATGGTGTCGCCGGCAGCCCAGTCGGCCTCGGCACCATAGGCCCGCATCAGCCAGAGGGTGAGGTCAATGTAGGGCCGCGAGATGATGTCGCCGGTGAGCTGCAGCTCCATGCCCTTGCGCAGCATGGGGGCTATGAGCAGCAACGCCGACACATACTGTGAGCTCACGTTGCCGGCAATGCAGAGGCGGCCGCCGTCGAGCGTGCGTCCGTGGATGTGGAGTGGGGGGAAGCCTTCCTCGCCGGCATAGGCTATGTCGGCCCCCAGCGAACGCAGCGCGTCCACCAGTATGCTTATCGGGCGGTGCTGCATGCGCTCGGTGCCGGTGATGATGTGGTCGCCGGGTGTGGCCGACAGGTAGGCCGTGAGAAAGCGCATGGCCGTGCCGGCAGCCTTGATGTCGATGGTGTGGGGCATGGCCTCGAGGGCGTGCACCACCACGTCGGTGTCGTCGCAAACGGAGATGTTGTCGGGCATCATGTTGCCGCCCGAGAGGGCATGGATGACGAGGGCCCTGTTGCTGATGCTCTTCGACGCCGGCAGCCTCACGGAGGCCGACAGCCGCGCCGGAGCTGTTATCTTGATGGTCATAATGACAGTGCGTTCGGTTGTTGGTTTTATATATATAATATGTATAGACAAAGTTACCCATTTTCTTCATTATCCCCAAGCTTTTGGGCGACGAAAAGGTGGGCGGAAAACTTTTTTTGCAAAAAGTTGGAGAAAAATTTGGAGGTTACAACAAAAGTCCGTACCTTTGCACTCGCAATTAAGGAACGGGATTTAGCGCAGTTGGTAGCGCACACGTCTGGGGGGCGCGAGGTCGCT
>CAVAXH010000058.1:0-14258 GCA_963592505.1 Bacteroidaceae bacterium | reverse complement strand
AATGAGTTATGCTAATTATTCGCTTGAAAATCATGCACTGTTTTTTATGAATTTGAACACCCTACCCGTTGGGTAGGGGGCAAAATCTACATAAATCATGGCGCATGACACAGCTCTGTCTCAACATTTAGTCCTTTGGGCCTTAACACTCGAGTCCTAAGGGCTTAACACTCGAGTCCTAAGGGCTTAACACTCGGGTCCTAAGGGCCAAAGGACTCGAGTGTTAAAGGCTTAGGACCCGAGTGTTAAGGCCGAAGGACTGCAGTTCGCCAGCCTGCCCGACATGAGGAGGGGCAATCCTGCATAATTCGGGTTAATCACACCACCGGACACTATTCGTCGGCACACTGGTTCTTGGGCCAGTTCACAAGGAAGAGCTTTTCGGTGGCACGCGTGAAGGCGGTGTAGAGCCAGTGGATGTAGGCCGGGGTGAGCATGTCGTCGGTCATGTAGCCCTGGTCCACGTAGACGTGGCTCCACTGACCGCCCTGCGCCTTGTGGCAGGTGACGGCATAGGCAAACTTCACCTGCAGGGCATTGAAGTAGGGGTCGGCACGCAGGGCCTTCATCCGCTCGGTCTTGGTGGGGATGTCGGCATAGTCGGCCATGACCGAGGCATAGAGATGCTCGTGTTGCTCGCGGGTGAGGGCCGGCGCCTCCGAGGTCAGCGAGTCGAGCACGGCCACCACCTGCAGTTCGGTGTCATCATAGTCGGGGAATGTCAGCCACACATCGGCAAAGCGGAAGCCATAGAGCTCACGCATGTTGCGCACACGCTGCACCACCGCCCGGTCGCCATTGGCCAGGAAGTCCATCGGCACCAGGCTGTCGGCCGGCGGCATGGCTTCGGCCGGCGCCTCCTGCAAACCGGTCTGCGCCATCCCGGCCACGGCCTGCGCCATCTGCTCCTCGCGCAGGCGCTCCGTCCAGTAGTAGTTGTTGCGCACCACCATGAGCATGTCGCCACGGCAGAGCGTCTCCTCGCGGTCGAGCACGGTGCCGCGTATGCCCATGTTGTAGACCGTGGCCCGCTTGTTGGACCGTGTCACGACGATGGTGTCGTCGGTGCCCACCCGGCTGTAGCTCGTGGCCAGCGCCTCTATGAGCTCGTCGCCGGGCACACGCACGATGTCGGCAAATCCGCCGAAGGTGATGCGCGGCAGCTGCGTGGCCTCGTCGTGGGTGACCATCTGCCGGATGACGGTGGCATTGTAGAGCACGCCCGAATGGCGACTCTGGCGGAGCACCTCGTCGAGGTCACACTGATAGACGTGCAGGCCATAGTCGTGCAGCATGTCGGCGCTCAGGGCCGGCGCCTCCTCCTCGCCCACGGGCGGCAGCTGCGCCTTGTCGCCCACCAGCAGCAGGCGGCAGTGCTGGCCCGAGTAGACAAACTGCACCAGGTCGTCGAGCAGGCTGCCCGACCCGAAGGTGGTGGCCGACCCGCCCATCGGGTCGCCTCCCATGCCCCGGCTGACCATCGACGCCTCGTCGACCACGAAGAGGGTGTTGCGCTGTCGGTTTTCGGCCAGGTTGAACAGTCCGTCGAGTCCCTGATAGGCTTTCTCGCGGTAGATCTTGCGGTGGATGGTGTAGGCCGGCAGGCCGCTGCTCTGCGAGAGCACCTTGGCGGCACGGCCGGTGGGCGCCATGAGCTGCAGGCGCTGCCCCAGGCGCACCATGGTGCGCATCATGGCACCGGTGAGCGAGGTCTTGCCCGTTCCGGCCGATCCGCGGAGCACCATCACGCACCCGTCGCGCCGGTCGGCCAGAAATGCGGCAAACACGCGCAGCGCCGACGCCTGGTCGGCTGTGGGCTCAAAACCGAAGTCGGCCACGATGCGGCCTATGAACTCTTGAATGGTCAATTACGCTAAAAGTTAAAGATGAAAAGTTAAAAAGACGGGGCGTTATATGCCTTATGTAGCGCGTTTTTACTATCTTTGCACTACTCAGACACACACCGGCCCGGCAGCAAGGAAGCACTTTCCCGCCGCTGGTCAGTCGGGCATCGGTCCGTCTGTGTGACAAAGGTAAGAATATATTGTCGGAAAATGAAGGTCAACCTCAAAAATAATTATCTGCTTGCCGCCTGCGTGCTGCTGCTCGCCATCATGTGTTGGCTGAGCGTGGGCACCCCCGTGCGCTTCGGGCGCGAACAGACACGGCGCGAGGCAGCGGTGAAGGAGCGGCTGGCAGCCATACGCCAGGCCGAGGAGCGCTACCGCGCACGCCACGGTGCCTACACCGCCGACTTTGCCGCACTCGTGGCCGACGGACAGCTGGCCGACGGACAGCAGTATGTGCCGTGTTCGGAGGGCCGCCGCTTCACCCTTGCCGCCACCACCATCATCGGCAAGAGCGGGCAGCAGATACCGCTCATGGAGTGTGGCGCCACCTACGACGACTATCTGCATGGCCTCGACAAGCACACCGTGGCCACACTCACCGAGGAGGCCCACGAGGCCGGGCGCTATCCCGGACTGAAGATCGGCAGCCTCAGCGAGCCCAACGGCAACCGGGGCAACTGGGAATGACGCCCCTCCCCCCTACACATCCAACCACAAAGACATGAACATCCAACCAAGAATAACCATACGTGTGAGCAAAGGCTCCCTGTCGTTTGCCATGGCCGACAGCAACACCGAAGCCAAAGTGGCCTTTGAGCCCTTCACGGCCAAGAGCGGCGTGTCGATGGCTGCCAACCTGCGCGATGCCTTCAAGACGGCCGACCTGCTGCAGGCCGACACCCATCGGGCCCTGGTGCTCGTGGACACGCCGACGCTGATCATCCCCATCGAAGAGTTTCATGAGGCCGACGCCGAGACGCTCTATGCCCACTGCTACCCCGACACCGAAGGGGCCACGGTGATGAGCAACGTGCTGCCGGGCATGAACGCCGTGGCGCTCTTCGCCGTGAACAAAGACCTGAAGATGGTGGTGGAAGACCACTATCAGGACGCCAAGTTCTCGGCTCTGATGCGCCCGGTGTGGACCTACCTGCACCACCGCAGTTTCATTGGCACGCGCCGCAAGCTCTTCGTACATTTCCACGACGGCCGCATGGAGGTGTTCAGCTTTGAGCGCAGCCGCTTCATCTTTGCCAACTCCTACGAAGCCAAGCACACCAAGGACGTGATGTACTTCATCCTCTTCGTGTGGAAACAGCTGGCGCTCGACCAGCAGAAAGACGAGCTCTACCTCTCCGGAGCGCTCGATGCCCACAGCCATCTGGCCGAAGACCTGCGCCTCTACGTAGAGAAGGTGTCGGTCATCAACCCGTCGGCCGACTTCAACCGGGCACCGCTCACACAGGTGCGCGGCGTCACCTTCGACCTGCTGGCGCTCTACCTGTCGTAGCGCCGCCGGCTCCACCCACATTTCCCCCACCCCATCACACATTACCGACATGCGAATCATCACAGGAATATACAAAGGGCGCCACTTCGACATACCGCGCACCTTCAAGGCACGGCCCACAACCGACTTTGCCAAGGAAAACATCTTCAACGTCGTCAACGGATACACCGACCTCGACGGAGCCTCAGCGCTCGACCTCTTTGCCGGCACAGGCAGCATATCGCTCGAGCTGCTCTCGCGGGGCTGCAGCAGCGTGGTGAGCGTGGAGGCCGACCGCGACCATGCCCGCTTCATCAGCCAGTGTGTGCAGAAGATCGGGGCCGAGGGCCACTCGCTCATACGCGGCGACGTGTTCCGATTCTTGAAGTCGTGCCACACGCAGTTCGACTTCATCTTTGCCGACCCGCCCTATGCGCTGGAGCAGCTGGCCACCATCCCCGACCTCATCCTCTCCCAAGGACTGCTGAAGGCCGACGGCCTGCTGGTGTTTGAGCACGGCAAGCAAAACGACTTCAGCCAGCATGCCCACTTTGTGGACCACCGCCAGTATGGCAGCGTGAACTTCAGCCTCTTCAGACCCTGATCGGCGCGCCGCCGCTTCACTCACCCTCCAATTTGCCAAGACGAACACGGGGGCACACGCCATACACATGTTGGCGTGTGCCCCCGTTTATTGTTCTTGAGGAGCGTGGTCAGCCTATGAACTGCGGCACAAACGACGACACCACCAGCACCACGATGCCCACGATGAGCACAGCGATGGTCTTGCGCGAACAGCCGCGCCACTCATGGAGCACGATGCCCCACACATTGGAGAACACCACGTTGAGCGCCATCAGGATGCAAAACGACAGGGTGAGCAGCGTGGGCGACGAGGCCAGGAAGCCCTTGCCCAGGCTGAGCCCGAAGAACTGCGAGTACCACAGGGCACCGGCCAGCAGGCAGAACACGAGGTTGTTGGCCCACACACGGCGCTTGCGGTAGTCGCCCCACGTGTGGTTCTTGCGGTTTTGCGACAGGCAGTAGGCCAGATTGGTGACGAAGCCGCCTGCCGTGACGAGCAGCGTGGCCGGCAGCGTGCGGTACATGGGGTCGGTGAGGTCACCGAAGTTGATGTCCTTGCCAAACTCCAGGCCGACGTTGAAGCATCCGCTCATGAAACCCGAGAGCAGGGCGATGGCGATGCCCTTGGTGAAGTTGAAGTCCTTGACGGCGGCCGTCTTCTCCTCGTCGGTCAGCGACGATGCCTTCATGGCGCCGGCCACACCGATGACGGCTATGCCCACCAGCGTGATGACCACACCCGCCACAACGGCGAGGGTCAGCGCCCCCAGAGCCCCCGTCGTGGGGAAGAACACATGGAGCAGCACTGGCCCCATGACGGTGCCGAGGGCTGCGCAGGTGCCGAGGGCCAGCGACTGTCCGAGGGCCACGCCCAGATAGCGCATGGACAGGCCGAAGGTGAGGCCGCCCACACCCCACAGACAACCGAAGAGCAGCGTCATCCACAGGCTGAACGACGGGGCCTGGGCAAAGAGCCCCCACAGGCTCTCGCCTGCGGGAACGGCCAGCAGTGCGCCGAGAAACGGCAACACCAGCCATGCGAAGATGCCCTGCACCAGCCAGTAGCTCTCCCAGCTCCACTCCTTCACCTTGTTGATGGGCACATAACTGCTGCTCTGGCAGAAGGCCCCCAAGGCGATGATAACGAGTCCGATGATGATGTCCATACTGGTCATCCGCGTTTGAAGGTCACTTCCTGCTCGTAGCGCTCAATCTCGGGGATATACTCATGGCCCACGGGCACATTGTTCTTGTAGTTGAAGTAGTCGTAGACTGCTCCGAGCGGCAGCGTCTTCGCTTCCTCCATCAGTGCCAGGCGCTCGAAGAGCTTGCCGTCGTCCTCATACTGGCGCAGGCGGTCGATGGGCTCCAGGAAGGCGGCCAGCAGACTCTTCTGTGTGGCGCGCGTGCCGATGATGTAGGCGCCGAGGCGGTCGATGCTGGCATCGAAGTAGTCGAGGCCGATGTGTGCACGGTGCAGCTGGCCTGACCTGACGAGCTCGGCAAAGAGGTTGCGCGTGTTGTCGTCGAAGCAGGTCACATGGTCGGAGTCCCAGTGCATGGGGCGCGACACGTGGAGCATCAGCTCGGGCACGAAGAGCAGCAGCGACGACACAGCGTCGGACACGTTCTCCGTGGGCTCATAGTGGCCCGTGTCGAGTGTGTAGATCATGTTGTTCTTGGCGCAGTAGCCTGCCACGAAGTCGTGCGAGCCGACGGTGTATGCCTCCAGGCCGATGCCGAAGAGCTTGGCCTCCAGGCAGGTCTTCATGTTGGGCAGCTGCTCCTTCATGATCTCGTCGAGGCTCTCCTTGAATATCTGGCGGTAGCGGTATTTCTCCACGGTGTAGTCTTTCGAGCCGTCGTGCACCCAGATGTTCATGATGCAGGGGTCGCCCTGGTAGGCGCCCATGGCATCGGCAATGCGACGGCAGCGCTTGGTGTGCTCTATCCAGAAGTCGCGCACGGCCTTGTCGGGGTTGGCCAGCGACAGACTGCCGCTCTTGGGGTGGGAGAACGAGGTGGAGTTGAAGTCAAGACTCATGCCGCGCTCCTTGGCCCACTCCATCCATGTCTGGAAGTGTTCGGGACCACACTGGTCGCGGTCCACAAACTGGCCGCCGAAATCGCCGTAGGTCTCATGGAGGTTCAGGCGCATGGGGCCAGCCAGCAGCGAGGTGGCCTTGTCGATGTCCTGACGCAGCTCATCGACGTTGCGTGCCCGGCCAGGGAAGTTGCCGGTGGTCATGATGCCGCCCGAGGCGGCCACATTGCGTTCGAAGCCCACCACATCGTCGGCCTGCCAGCAGTGCAGCGAGATTGGGGTATGTTCAAGGGTTTCAATGGCCTTGTCGGTGTCGACGCCCAAGGCAGCATAGCGCTCTTTGGCAAGCGCATAGGCTTTCTCAATCTGTTCTGATTTCATAGTGTCGTTATTGTTTAGGTGTGTGCTATATATAATAGGTGTATGCTATATGTAAAAAGGTGTGCTCCGGAAAAGGTCACCCGGCGGATCTGGCTGCGGGGGTGGGATGCACCTAGCGGCTCAGGCGCCTGTGACCTGCAGCCACCGGGCGTAGGCGGCATCCCACGCCTCAGCGTCGTGCGGTTCGAAGCGGTGCATGTCTGTCGAGTCGGCAATGATGTGGCGCATCTGCCACACGTCGGTCACGCAGCCTGCCGCCTTGGCCTGCAACATCAGGTTGCCGATGGCCGTGGCTTCCTGCGGTCCGGCCAGCACGCTGACGCGGCAGGCATTGGCCGTGAACTGATCCAGATACTCGTTGCGCGAGCCGCCGCCGATGATGTGGAGCGCGGAGATGTCGAAGTCGGCAAACTCCTTGAGCCATGCAAACACCTGGCGGTAGCGCAAGGCCAGCGAGTCGAAGATGCAGCGGCAGAAGGCTGCCGGACTGTCGGGTACGGGTTGCTGCGTGCGCACGCAGTAGTCGCGGATGGCATCTGTCATGCTGGCGGGGTTGGCAAAGGCGGGGTCATCGGGGTTGATGAGACTGCGGAAGGCCGGCTGCTGCATGGCCTGCTGCTGCAGGTCGGCATGGCTGACTCCTTGTGCTTCGGGCCATTCCTTGCGGCACCGTTCATAGATCCACATGCCGCAGATGTTCTTCAGGAAACGTGTGGTGCCCTCGATGCCGCCCTCGTTGGTGAAGTTGCGGTCGAAGCTGCGGTCGTCGATGATGGCGTGGGGTGTCTCTATGCCCATGAGGCTCCACGTGCCCGAGCTGAGATAGGCAAAATGCCTGTCGCGGGCAGGCACGGCGGCCACGGCGGCTGCCGTGTCGTGACCGGCCACGGCCACCACAGGCACGGGGCCCAGGCCGGTGAGGCGCTGCAGGGCCGGCGTCAGGCATCCGATGGGGGTGCCCGGCTCTGTCATCGGACCAAACTGCTGGCGGCTGAGGCCCACGCTGGCCAGCAGGTCGGGGTCGAGGTCGCCGGTGGCGGGGTTGAGCAGCTGTGAGGTGGAGGCCACCGTATACTCGCAGACGGCCTGTCCGGTAAGCAGGTAGTTGAGGGCATCGGGGATGAACAGCACCTTCGAGGCGCTCTGCAGCGCGGTGTTGCCGTCGCGGCGCATCTGATGGAGCTGGAAGAGCGAGTTGAAGTTCATAAACTGTATGCCCGTCTTGTCGTAGACTGTCTGCCGGGGCAGCACCTCGGCAAAGTAGGTGTCCATGGCGTGGGCGGTGTGAGGGTCGCGGTAGGCCATGGGGTTGGCCAGGATCTGTCCGTCGGGTGCCACAAAGACAAAGTCGCAGCCCCAGGTGTCGATGCCGATGCTCTGCAGGTCGATGTGCCGCTGGTGCACCAGCTGCAGTGCGCCCACCACCTCATGATAGAGGGCCAGCAGGTCCCAGTAGCAGTGGCCGGTGGCCTCGATGATGGGGTTGTCGAAGCGGGTGAGTTCCTCCATCTCGAGGTGTCCTTCATGGAGCGTGCCCAGGATGGTGCGGCCGCTGGTGGCTCCGAGGTCCACGGCCAGGAAGTGTGTGGTAGATGCCATAAGTATGTGTAGGTTTTAGGGTGTCTGTCGGGGTTTATGGTTTTAGGATATTGCAAAGTTAGGTCATTTTGCCGCCTCCCACCATTACATTTTGATTTTTAAGCCTTTTGTTTTGAGATTTCTGCTTATCTTTGCAATCGTGAAGGCAACGAAGGTGCCTTCGCTGATGAGAAAACACAAATCATCTTAAAAATATGTCATCATTAACTATTGCTATTGTCATTGCGTTCTGCGTGGGCTATCTGTTCATAGCCATCGAGAGCGTGACTAAAGTAAACAAGGCCGCAGTGGCCTTGCTGATGTTCGTGGTCTGCTGGACTCTCTTCATGGTCGATCCCGGCAGCTACATTGCCAGTGCCGTGGGCGAGCAGACTGCAGCCGAGGTGAGCGCAGCCATAGAGCACCATCTGGGCAGCACATCCACCACGCTCTTCTTCCTCATGGGCGCCATGACCATCGTGGAGATCGTGGACCAGCACGGAGGGTTCAACTGGGTGCGCACCGTGATGAAGACCCAGAGCAAGCGGGGACTGCTGTGGCGCATCGCCTTCCTGACGTTCTTCCTCTCGGCCATCCTCGACAACCTGACGACGAGCATCGTGATGATCATGATCCTGCGCAAGCTGGTGCACGACCACAAGGACCGCATCGTCTATGCCTCGCTGGTCATCATCGCGGCCAACTCGGGCGGCGCCTTCTCGCCCATCGGCGACGTGACGACCATCATGCTCTGGAACAAGGGTGTCATCACGGCGGCAGGCGTCATCTCCGAACTGCTGGTGCCGTCACTGCTGTCGATGGTGGTGCCGGCGCTGATCATGCAGTATATGCTCAAGGGCAGTCTCGACGATGCGCCCGCCACTGAGAGCACCGTCGCCGCACAGGCCGACTTCAGCGACCTGCAGCGCAAGGTGGTGTTTGCCGTCGGCGTGGGCGGACTGATGTTCGTGCCGGTGTTCAAGACCATCACTCATCTGCCTCCCTTCGTGGGCATACTGCTTGTGCTGGGTGTGCTCTGGACGGTCACCGAGGTGTTCTACCGCCACCTGCCCCACGGCGCCGTGCGCGAGGGCACGAAGAAGCGCGTCACCTCGCTGCTCCACAACATCGACATGTCGACCATCCTCTTCTTCCTCGGCATCCTCATGGCTGTGGCCTGTCTTGAGGAGGTGGGCGTGCTGACTGCCCTCGGCAAGGGCCTCAACGACACCTTCGCCGGCAACCACTACCTGGTGACTGGCATCATCGGCGTGCTGTCGAGCATCGTCGACAATGTGCCGCTGGTGGCCGGCTGCATGGGCATGTACCCCATTGCTCCCACGGGCGACATGGCTGTCGACGGCATCTTCTGGCAACTGCTGGCCTACTGTGCCGGCGTGGGCGGCTCCATGCTCATCATCGGTTCGGCTGCCGGCGTGGTGGTCATGGGCCTGGAGAAGATCACCTTCGGATGGTACATGAAGCACATCTCGTGGATTGCCTTCGTGGGCTATCTGGCCGGCATCGTGAGCTACTGGCTCATCCGCACCTACATCTTCGCCACACCGATCTAACCCCCACAGCGCCCATCGGCGCACTGCATACGACGCACAGAGAGAGGCCGTCCGGCTCAAGCCCAGACACCGCATGTGTCTGGGCTGGCCGGACGGCCTCTCGCGCGTCTTCTACAGGGCGGGGACGACAGCAGGGCGCTCGCTCAAGAAGCGAAGCCTTCGCAACATTAAGTTATCTTTAATATGGCATACGAATATATAAAAGACGATCTGTTAGGATATCCTTTCAATGGCAAATATCCACCTAACTACGATAGGTTTGGATATACTTACCATGGTTATCGCAATGGTGTAGAAGAAGTTTTCTTTTACGAATTTGCCGTTCAACGCTATGATTTGTATTTTGCTTATAATGGTAAGGAATATTATTTCGTGTCTGAAACTGATTATGCAGCTCAATGTGCAGAACCATTCAACAATATTATAAAGATGTTTAAGGACGGCAATGACGTTTTGGAAAACTTTGATATCGACGGTATGAAACTTGTTGATTTAATTCCGTTAATTGAAGATTGTGAGGCTATGTAATTTGTTGAACTACTAAATATGACTCCATGCAAATATACGATCGCATGGAGTCTTTTTTAGTATTTGTATCCTGTGAATTATGCAGGTTAAGCCAGTCCGAGGGCTGCATTAAAGAAGGGTGCGGCATGCACTTTTCTGCTCTGCAGCATCGCATATCTCGATACATTTTGCTACCTTTGCCTGCATAACACCAAACCTAAACACACAAAGCATGAACCATCCGCTCAGAACCCTCATCGCATCGGTCACACTGCTGCTCGGCACCGCCGCCGCTGCACAAACCGCCTCGTGGACCGCCGACAACGGCAACGGCACCTACACCAACCCGCTCTTCTACGACGAATTCTCCGATCCCGACGTGGTGCGCGTCGGCGACGACTACTATCTCGTAGGCACCACCATGCACTCCGTGCCCGGACTGGTGATTCTCCACTCGCGCGACCTGGTCAACTGGGAGAACATCGGCTACTGCTTCGACCGCTACGACTTCACCGACGACCGCTTCTCGCTCAAAAACCAACAGGAAATCTACGGACAGGGCATCTGGGCGCCTTGCATCAGATACGCCAACGGACAGTTCTATATCTTCAGCAATGTCAACGGGAAGGGCCTGCAGTGCTTCACATCGAAAGACATTCACGGACCATGGAAGCACCATAACCTCACCGGACGCATCTACGACCTCGGCGTGCTCTTCGACGACGACGGAAAGATCTATGCCATCCACGGCTACGGCGAGGTGCACTGCACGGAGCTCAAACCCGACATGAGCGGACCCGTGGAGGGCACCGACCGCATCATCATACCCAAAGGAAGCGCCGTGGGCGAGGGACACCATATATATAAGGTGGACGGCATGTACTATCTCATCAGCACCGACTACAGCCCCAACGGGCGCGCCCTCTGCTCGAGAGCCAAGAGCATCTGGGGACCCTACGAGACACGCGTCATATCGGCCGACGAGACCTTCGGCTACCACCCTGTGGGACGCACCCAGGTGAAGGGACGCATCGTGCCCGACGGCACCAAGTTTGGCGTCACGCCCGAAAACCCCGACCTCACCGAATGCACCAACATTCACCAGGGCGGCATCGTGCAGACGCAAAACGGCGACTGGTATGCCCTCTGGATGCAAGACTTCCACTCGGTGGGACGCACCACCACCCTCGCCCCCATCACCTGGAAAGACGGATGGCCCATGCTCGGACTCGAAGGCAACCTCGGACGGGCACCGCGCACCTGGACCAAACCCAACATCGCCGGCACCGACAGCATAAAGCCACACGCCCCCTATGAGCGCAACGAGACCTTCGACCGTCCGCGCCTCGGACGTGTGTGGCAATGGAACCACAACCCCGACGACACCATGTGGCGACTGGCCAAGGGACGCCTGCAGCTGCGCACCATGCCCGCCAGCAGTCTCATGTGGGCGCGCAACACGCTCACACAGCGCGCCATGGGACCCGAAAACCTCACCACCGTGATGCTCGACGTGCGCAGCCTCAAAGACGGCGACGTGGCCGGACTGGGCAACATCAACGTGCCCTGCTCATGGATAGGCATCGTCAAGGAGGGCAAGAACCTCATCCTGCGCACCTTCGACCAGATGAACAACGACACCACCGACATCACGCCCGACATCAAGGGCGGGCGCATCTGGCTGCGCTTCAACGGTCATCTCGACGACAACACCGCCCACTACGAATACTCGCTCGACGGCACGCTCTTCACACCTCTTGGCAAGGAGATGTATCTGCCCTACCAGCTCATCACCTTCCAGGGCACACGTCTCGGCCTCTTCGCCTTCAACCATAAAGGCACCAACGGCGGCACCGCCATCTTCGACGACTTCACCGTCGTGGAACCCAAGGCCGACCGCAGCCACAACATTCCCTACGGCAAGAAGTTCCGCATCGTGAACCTGGCCACCAACCTGCCCATGAAGGCACTGGCACACGGTCTCATGCACGACACGCACGCCGACGACCGCGCCACCGACACCTATTTCCGTCTCGTAGACCGCGGCCACGGCCGTGTGCTGCTGCAGTGCGAGGACGGACGCTATGTCTTCGTCTCGGGCATCGGACTGCCCGGCGACGTGCGCCTCACCACCGACGAGGCCAAGGCCGAAGAGTTTATGTGGCAGGATTATCTCGATGGCCAGTTTATGCTCATGTCCACACGCACCCACACCTACATCGGCAAGAGTCCCACCACCGGCAGCTCCTACAGCATGGACTACAAGGGGGCTGACCCCGCCAGAAAGAACGGCGCCGTCTTCAGATGGGAAGAATAGGGGCAGCAGACGGCGCGGGCGCGCCCCCGGTTTTGGCCTGTCGTTTTTGGCCTATAACCGCACGGCCGCCCCGCTTTTCTCCCTGCAGCACGACCGAGAATAAGCAAAAAGCAGTAACTTTGCAGCAAACATAAACGAATGCACACATTGCCATGAGACGACTCTTCACCACTCTCTGCCTGCTGGCAGCAGTCATCACCACAGCCTCTGCACAGGCCTTCGACAACCTGCCCGACCCCATAGAAGACCAGAACAAGGTGGTCGACAACACGCCCGACTCCATCGCCAAAGCGCTCATGTCGCGGCCCGCACCCGGATCCACACGCCGCGGCACCAACCCCGTGCTCTTCCTCATCGGCAACAGCACCATGCGCAACGGCACACGCGGCGATGGGGCCAACGGACAGTGGGGATGGGGCTATTATGCCAACCAATACTTCGACGCCAACCGCATCAGCGTGGAGAACCAGGCGCTCGGCGGCATGTCGACACGCACCTTCTACCGCCAGCTGTGGCCCGACGTGCGCAAGGCGCTGCGCCCCGGCGACTGGGTCGTCATCTCCATCGGCCATAACGACAACGGCCCCTTCGACTCGGGCCGCGCACGCGCCGTCATCCCCGGCACAGCCAACGACTCGCTGCTGGTGACCATCAAGGAGACGGGAGCCAAGGAGACCGTCTACACCTATGGCGGATACCTGCGCCGCTACATCGCCGAGTGCCGCGAGGCGGGTGCCACACCCATACTGATGAGCCTCACGCCGCGCGACGACTACGACCAGCAGACCGGCCGCATCGTGCGCAAGCCGCAGACAGCATGGGCGGCGCTCGTGGCGGCAGAGGAGGGGGTGCCCTTCGTTGACCTCAACGAGATCAGCGGCCACAAGCTCGACACCTACAGTCACTGGAAGGAACAGTATCACTTCTACGGCGACCACATCCACACCAGCTACTGGGGTGCACAGATGAACGCACGCTCGGCAGCCGAGGGCATCATGGCCAGCCACAACCCCACGCTGGCCCCGCTGCAGGCCATGATGACCGGCACAGCGCTGCCCGCATGGCCCGTGGAGCGCAGGAAAGGGCGCCCCGTGGTATGGATCACCGGCGACTCCACCGTGAAGAATAAAGACAAAGACAAGCACGACATGTGGGGATGGGGCGCACTGGCTGCCGAGGTGTTCGACACCACACGCTGCACGCCCTACAACGCCGCCATGGCCGGACGCTCCACACGTTCCTACATTCGCGAGGGGCGCTGGGAGAAGGTCTACAATGCCCTGCAGCCCGGCGACTTTGTGCTCATCGAGTTCGGACACAATGACATCTGTCCCATCGACGACGCCAAGGAGCGCGGCGTCATTGCCGCCACGGGCGACACAAGCCATGTCTACCGCATGGCAAAGGACGGACGATACGAGGTGGTCTACTCCTTCGGCTGGTATCTGAAGAAGATGATCGACGACACACGGGAGAAAGGGGCCACGCCCATCCTCGTAAGCCTCACCGTGCGCAACGAGTGGCCCGGCGGACACGTGGAGCGCCGCGACGACTCGTATGGCCGATGGTATCGCGAGGTGGTGGCCGACACGGGCTGCGAGTTTGTGGATGCCCACAACCTCATAGCCGACTGGCTCGACAAGCACTACAAGAGCAAGGAGAGCGCTGCCGAATATTTCTGCCACGACCACACGCACACCTCCTACAAGGGGGCAAAAAACAACGCCCGCATGATTGCACGGGGCTTGCGCGCCGCCAAGAGCCGACTGGCCGACTACCTGAAATAACACACACATCCTAACCACACTGAGACATGATAGACCGCGCTACTGTAGAGAAAATCAAAGAAGCCGCCAACATCGTGGAGGTGGTGTCGGAGTTTGTCACCCTGCGCCGTTCGGGGGCCAACTACAAGGGATTGTGCCCCTTCCAC
>CAVAXH010000057.1:0-14449 GCA_963592505.1 Bacteroidaceae bacterium | reverse complement strand
CCTCGGTGACCTTCGCCGACGGCGACTCGGTGGCCAAAATGGTGGTGACCTACAACGGCATGGAGAACTACAAGGAGTATAAGTACTCGGTGCACCTCGACGAGGCATACACCAACCCCTATGTCAAGGACGACAACGGGTCTTACCGCTTCAACTACCAGGTGATGATCTCCGTCTGGGAGAAGTTCATCGACGGCGCACAGTTCGTCTTCGCCAGCAACGAGGCGCCTGTCACCTACTCTGACATCTACCACCTGCAGGGCGTCAACCGCTTCTACATCGAGAACTTCCTCGGGTCGGGCGTCAACCTCAACTTCCAGATCAACGTGGCCGATGACAACGGCACCTACTCGGCCGACAACTTCGATCCCGACGACATCAGCACCTGGAAGGGCAGCATCATGCCCGTCACCAACTACTACATGGAGCACGACGACACCTACGACTACAGCTACTGGTGGCTGCTCGACGACAACAACGAGTATGCATCGTGGACCAACAGCGGTGTGCACGGCGGCGTGTCGTACATCGACTTCCCCTGCGACGCAGCATCGGAGAGCTACGGCGGCATCGACATGAACGGTTCCACCACAGAGTCGGCAGGATGGTCGCAGGCCTATGTCTACTATCCCGACGGCGACAACTCCGGCTGGACCTATCTCTACATCTACTTTGACAGCAGCAACATTCCGGCCGACGTCAAGGCCAAGTACGACAAAACAAAGAACTAAGCGATTATGAAAACATACCTGTCATCATTACGCAAGGCCGGCGTGCTGCTCGTGGCAGCACTCATGGCCATGGCCGCTGCCTCATGCAGCGACGACAAGACAACCGCCACACCGCTCGACGCACCGGCCATCAGCGCCGGCGACAAGACGGTGAGCACGCTGGCCTTCAGCTGGAGCAAGGTGGAGGGCGCCTCGCAGTATGCCTATGAGCTCCTCGACCCCGACGGCAGCACCGTCACAGGCGGCGTGACCACCGCCACATCGATGGCGGCCACCGGTCTGAAAGCCAACACCGAGTACACGCTGAAGGTGTGGGCCTACGGTCCCTACGGCGGCGACAAGAGCACGTCGCCCACCGTGGAGCTGAAGGCCACCACCAACGACTACACACAGCTGGCACAGGTGCAGAACATCACGGCAGGCTCGGGTGTGGGCTCGGTCACCGTCACCTGGCCGGCAGTAGACCATGCCGACGGCTACACCTATGTGGTGCGCAACGATGCCGACAGCATCGTGGCACAGGGCACCACCGACACCAACAGCTTCACCGCCAACCTCGACCTGGGCACCTACAAGGGCACCATCGTGGCCACGTCGACCGACGAGAACTACAGCCAGTCGGAGCCTGTCACCTTCGAGTTCGAGTGTAGCAAGGGCGAGAAGTGGCGCCGCAACGGCACACTCACCAGCGCCATCCTCGGCAAGACCTTCAAGGCTACCCTCGTGGCCTATGCCGACGGCACCTACGAGATCCTCAACCCCTATGGCGACGAGGGCTACAGCATAGCCTTCAAGACTGAGACCAACGGCTGCATCACCATCACCAACGCCACCACAGTCGACGGATACGGTTACTACAGCCAGTGGGTGAGCCAGACCTACTACGCCTCGATGTACACCTCTGTCGCCAACTCCTACAACTACTCGGAGTTCATCGGCAACGAAGACGGCGGCAGCATGTGGTGGGGCTCATACCTCTACACCGCCGACGGCACCGACCTCGGATGGGGCTACGAGGAGTTTGCATGGACAGCCGACGACGTGCAGGTCGACGAGATTCCCGCCGGCTGCAAGGAGCAGGTGGAGCCGCTGCTCAGCACCACCTGGTGGCAGTACGCACCCTACAACAACCTCGTGCCCACGATCAGCGACGGCTCGCACGCTGCCACAGGCTGCATGGCCACGGCCATGGCGCAGATCATGAACTACTATAAGTATCCCGCCACTTATGCCGACGGCACCGCCATCGACTGGGACAACATGCTCACTGCCTACACCGACACCTACGGCACGCTGCTGAGCAGCACCGACGCGCAGACCAACGCCGTGGCCACGCTCATGAGCCGCCTCGGCGAGGTGCTGAACATGACCTACGGCAGCACCAGCACCTGCTATGCCAACGCCGTGGAGATGTACATCCCCGCTGCCTTCGGCTATAAGGTGAAATACTATGGCTACCGCGACTACCCCGAGGACAAGGACGCTGCGAAGTGGAAGGCCATCATCTTCCGCGAGCTGAGCGCCGGCCACCCGGTGCTCTATGGCGGCACCTCGTATCTCAACGGCCAGGACAACTACTTCTCGCATGCCTTCGTGCTCGACGGCTACAAGAAGAACGGACAGGTGCACGTCAACTATGGCTTCGGCGGCAACGGCGATGGCTGGGTGTCGATCGACAAGATGTCGATGACGGGTGTCTACGGCTGGAACGATGAGGAGTTCAGCACGTATCAGACGCTCACCGTCATCCACCGCCCGCAAGACGGCGACATCGACTACGACCTGTAGTAGTGCAAAACCAAGAAAGTCATCCATAGAAACACCCCCGGCGCTCTCCCTCCTAGAAGGGAAACCGCCGGGGGTGTTTTTGGGTTCATCCGTGCATCACGGCATTCCTACTCCCACGGACTGTCGCTGCCAAACGTAAAGCCAGCGTTATCGCCCCAGATGTTTCTTTTCGCGGATGCCTCAGGAATGCCCGTTTCAGAACCTTCACTAACGGTAAATATACCATTGTCACATAGACAACTGACAAAGGAGAGCTCCACCACTTCAATCAGCGGAGCGCAGTAAGGTTTTTTGTTTGGGTTTGTGTTAGCGTTCATATATAAATATTCATTTGGTTTTTATCTCTGTGGTTCATAGGTTGATGCTGCCATTGCAACCCAACGGCTGTTGCAACATCGGCGCAAAAATACAAACTTTCTGCAACACCACCTAACGATTGGCGAAAAAAAACACACACATCACCATGCCAACCGCCACCGACTGCAAAAAACGTCGTGTTTTTGTCGCCCATAATAGATAAAATCGCTATTTTTGCAGAAAATAACTAAAACCCGACACACATCATGACCAAAATGTTACGCACATCGGTGCTCTCCCTGTTGATGATGGCAGCAGCTGCCAACACGCACGCCGCAGCGCCATTTGCGCCCGCAGCCACACCGGCCGCCGCCGTCAGCGAGACCGCCACACCCAGCCGCGAGGTGTTCACCGTCAGCAACCCCGACCACACCCTCAGCCCCTACACCGGACTGACACGCCAGCACTGGATAGAGGCCGGCAAGTATCTGCTCAAGGGTGCCTTCAGCTACATCCACTGTCTCGACGACCAGATGTATTTCCCCAAGCAGCTCGAGAAGACCTATCCGCGCAGCGAGAGCCAGATTCCCGTGGCCAAGATCGAGGGTTTGGCGCGCACGCTCTTCATTGCCGCGCCGCTGCTCAAGAACGACTCTAACCTCACCATCTCTGGCATACGCGTGGCCGACTACTACCGCCACCAGCTCACGAGCCTCACCGACCCCACGAGCCGCTCCTACATAGCCCACCGCACGGGCGGCCCCAGCCAGACGCTGCTCGAGCTGGGATCGCTCTGCATCTCGATGAAGGGTGCACAGGCCGTGCTGTGGGACCCGCTCACCAAGGCCCAGAAGGACGCGCTGGCCTCGCTCATGCTGAGCTATGGCGAGGGCCCGACGATCGGTTCCAACTGGATGTTCTTCAACGTCTACATCCTCAGCTTCTTCAAAGACCAGGGATATAAGGTCAACGAGGGCAAGCTCACCGACTGGCTCACCAAGCTCCTCGACCGCTACAGAGGCGAGGGCTGGTACAACGATGCACCGGCCTACGACTACTACAGCATGTGGGCCTACCAGTCGTATGGACCGCTGTGGGCCGAGATGTTCGGCAAGCGCATGTATCCCGAGCTGGCGCAGCGCTTCCTCGACAACGAGCACGACCTCGTGGCCAACTACCCCTATATGTTTGCACGCGACGGCCGCATGAACATGTGGGGACGCAGCATCTGCTACCGCTTTGCAGCCGTCACGCCGCTGGCCCTGCTCGAGTATGGCGGCTTCTCGGATGTCGACTACGGCTGGATGCGCCACATCGCATCGGCATCGCTCATGCAGTTTCTCTCCCACCCCGACTTCCTTGAGAACGGCATCCCCACGATGGGCTTCTACGGTCCCTTCGCGCCCGCCGTGCAGATCTACAGCTGCCGCGGCAGCGTCTACTGGATAGGCAAGGCCTTCCTCAGTCTGCTCCTGCCCGCCGACGCCAAGTACTGGACGGCCACCGAGACCGAGGGCCCCTGGGCCAGCGACCTCAAGGCCGGCAAGGTCTACAACAAGTTCCAGCCGGGCTCCACCCTGCTCATCACCAACTACCCCAACTGCGGCGGCTCTGAGATGCGGTCGTGGTGCCACGAGACGGTGGCCGCCGACTGGCAGAAGTTCCGCAGTTCGGAGAACTACAACAAGCTGGCCTACCACACCGAGTTCCCGTGGATGGCCGACGGCAAGAACGGCGAGATATCGATGAACTACGGCACGAAGAACCAGAAGGGAGAGTGGGAGGTGCTCCGCCTCTACACCTTCCGCTCGTTTGAGAATGGTGTCTACCGCCGCGACGCCGTGCTCGAGACCGACAGCACCGTGCGCTATCAGCTGGCCGACATTCCCCTGCCCGACGGTGTGCTGCGCATAGACCGCGTCAGCACGGCCGCCCCCACCGACATCACGCTCGGCCACTACACGCTGCCCACCCTGGGTGCCGACAGCCTGCCCGTGGCACATCGCACCGTGGGCCGCTACAACGCCGTCACCGTGGCCAACGGCCAGTACACGCTGGCCTTCGTGCCGCTCATGGGCTGGGACGACGCAGCCTCCGTCAGCTTCCCCAAGGGCCTGCACCCCGTGAGCAACCGCTGTGCGCTGCCCTCGCTGCGCCAGCATGTGGAGGGCAGCCGTCTGCTCGTCAGCCTGCAGCTGTGGAAGAAAGGCAGCGACGCCTTCACCGACCGCCAGCTCATGCCCGTGAAGAACCTCAAGGTCAGCAGCGACCAGCGCACCGTGACCGTCACGCTGACCTCCGGCGAGAAGAAGACCGTCAGGTTCTGACCGTCATCAGCCAACGACAGCACGCATGAAAAAAGCTACCTGGAGGAAACACCACAAATGGCTGGGCATCGGCATGAGCTTCTTCATGCTGATGTTCTGCCTGTCGGGTGTGCTGCTCAACCACCGTTCGCTCATCCGCGACGTCAACGTCAGCCGGCGGTGGCTGCCCAGCCGCTATGAGTTTCGCCAGTGGAACGGGGGCCTGCTGCGCGGCACGCTCAACCTCGACCATGCCGGGCCACAAGACTTCCTGGCCGACACCTGCCGGCTCCACCACCTGCTGCTCTACGGCAACGGCGGCATGTGGCTCACCGACTCCAAGGCCTCGCGGTTCGTCGACTACAACGAGGGTCTGCCCGCCGGTGCCGACTACCGGCAGATCCGAAACGTCGTCAGTACCGCCCGTGGCAGTCTGTTTGCGGTGTCGCCCTTCGCCCTCTACCGGCGCGAGGGCCACACGGCATGGCACACGGCAGCCCTGCCCCTGCACGCCGGCGAGCGGCTGACCGACATCGCCCGGCATGGCGACACGCTGGTGGTGCTGGGCCGCTCGTTTGTCTACACCTCGCTGCCGCCCTACACCACCTTCACACGCCTGCAGCTGCAGGCCCCTGCCGGCTACGACGGCCGCGTGACGGCGTTCCGCACCGTGTGGATGCTGCACAGCGGCGAGCTGTTTGGGCTGGCCGGCCGCCTGGTGGTCGACGCCATCGCCGTGGTGTTCGTGGTGCTGTGTGTCACGGGCCTCGTCTTCTGGCGGCGCCCGAGGCGACGGGGGTGGCTGCAGACCTCGCTGCGCCTGCACGACCGCACCGGGCGCTACACCATCGCCGTCACCCTGCTCATTGCGCTGACAGGCTGGTGCCTGCGGCCTCCGGCCATGATCCCCCTGGCGCTCAGCAAGATGCCGGCGCTGCCCTTTACCACCCTCAGGAGCCCCAACCCGTGGAACGACAAGCTCCGCATGATCAGCTACGACGAGGCCTGCCACGACTGGCTGCTGTCCACCTCCGAGGGCTTCTATTCGCTCCGTCTCGCCGACGCCACGGCCACCGCCCTGCCGTCGGCACCACCCGTGAGCGTCATGGGCCTGAACGTGCTGCAGCAGGATGCCCGTGGCCGGTGGCTGTGCGGGTCGTTCAGCGGCTTGTATGTGTGGGACCGTCACCACCACAGCGCCACCGACTACTTCACGGACGAGCCGGCACCCCGCAAGGCCGGTGCACCCTTCGGCAAGCGCGCCATCGCGGGCATGAGCCAGGACTTCGACACACCGGCCATTGCCGACTATTATGAGGGCACGGCGTTCTGTCAGCAGCCGGCCGGCATGAACCAGCTGCCCATGTCGCTGTGGAACGTGGCCCTGGAGCTCCACAGCGGCCGCCTCTTCATCGGCAGCATCGCCACCTACGTCTTCGTGTTTGTGATGGGTGCCCTGGCCCTGTGGTGTCTGTGGTCGGGCTATCGCATCCGGCTGAGGAAGAAATAGAAACGAATCAGACAATGCTCGTGCCGAGCATACACATAGAAAAGTCCGCCGCGGACGCTTCCGGGGCGGACTTTCCAGTTGTTATACAACGTACCTTCAGGTAAATTAAGATAAAAACCAAACTTCTCTCTGGGTGTGCGGGCGTCTGCATGCCTGCGGATATCTCGGCAAGCAGTATGTGCCTGCACCATTGACGGGCAGCACGCACTGCCTTCGTTCAACGCATGCAAAAGTAAGGCTTTCGGCAGCCAACCGCAAGAAAGATTTTCCACAAGAATGAGAAAAACGTACCGCCGCGGACGTTTTTAGCAACTTTTGGACGGGTTTTATAACCGATTACCACCTATTCTGTGTAACTTTGCAAAGAGAGCGGAAACATCCGCACCATCTATCCGAAAACAATCACCCAAGACACGCCTATGCGCCACCATCTGAAAAAAGCACTGCTCCTGCTGGCCGTCGCCATGCCACTGACCATGGCCGCCAAGCGCTACAACCTGAAATCGCCCTCGGGCCGCATCACCGCCACCATAGATGTCAACCAGAGCGCCACCATCACCGTGGCCCTCGACGGCCACACCCTGGTCACCGCCCAGGATGTCAACATGCTGCTGACAGGCGGCAAGACAGCCCTCGGCAGCAAGACAGCCCTGAAGACACGGCGCACCAAGACCAAGGAGACCATCAGCGCCCCCTTCTACCGCCAGAGCCAGTTTGACTACAGCGCCAACGAGCTCGAGCTCAGCGGTGCCAACGGCTATGGCCTGCGCGTGGTGGCCACCGACGAGGGCGTGGCCTACCGCTTCTTCACCACCGTGAGCGGACAGACCGTCGTGGACAACGAGACAGCCACCTACCACTTTGCCGACGCACAGCACGCATGGCTCTCGCCCACCACCAACGCACAGAAGCCCTACCAGATGGCCTTCCAGAACATCTATCATGAGGCCAACCTCACCACCACGCCCGACAGCGCTGCCTCGCTGCCCGCCTTCCTGCCCGCCACCGTCGACTGCGGGCACGCCAAGGTGACGCTCCTCGAGAGCGATGCACACGCCTATCCCGGCATGTGGGTCACCGCCGACGGCAAGGGCAACCTCAACGCACGCTTCGCACCCTACCCCACACGCATGGCCTACCACGCCTGGCGCCACATGACCTATGTGGCCGACACCGCACCCTACATCGCCACCACCACCGGCGCACGCTCCTACCCCTGGCGCGTCATGCAGGTCAGCGAGCACGACACCGACATGCCCACAGCCAACATGGTCTATGCGCTGGCTGAGCCCAGCCGCATCGCCGACACGTCGTGGATCAAACCCGGAAAGGTCAGCTGGGACTGGTGGAGCGACTGGAACCTCGAGGGCGTGGACTTCCGCGCAGGCATCAACACCGACACATATCTCTATTACATCGACTTTGCCGCCAAGCACCACCTGGAGTATATCATCCTCGACGAGGGCTGGTACGACTCCAAAAAGGGCGACATCATGCACCCCATCGCCGACGTGGACCTGCCCCGACTGGTGAGCTATGGCCGGCAGAAGGGCGTGGACATCATCCTCTGGGCCGTGTTCAACGTGATTGACGAGCACCTCGAGGAGGCATGCAGCCACTATGCCAAGATGGGCATCAAGGGCTTCAAGGTCGACTTCATGGACCGCAACGACCAGACGGCCCTCGAGATGGTGGAGCGCCTGGCACAGTGCTGCGCCGACCACCAGCTGGTGCTCGACCTGCACGGCATCTACACGCCCACAGGTCTCAACCGCACCTATCCCAACATCCTCAACTATGAGAGCGTCTTCGGCATGGAAGAGGTGAAATGGGGCACGCTGAAAAACGACCACCCGCGCTACGACGTCACCTTCCCCTACATACGCATGCAGGCCGGCAGCGTCGACTTCACACCCGGCGCCATGCGCAACGGCACACGCAAGGACTGGCTCGCCTCCTACACCAAGCCCATGAGCCAGGGCACACGCTGCCACCAGGCTGCCGAATACATCGTCTACGACTCACCGCTCACCATGCTGGCCGACGTGCCCTGCGCCTACGAGCGCGACCCGCAGTTCACCCAGCTGCTGGCCTCGCTGCCCACCGTGTTCGACAAGACCACCGTCGTCGACGGCACCATCGGCAGCCACATCGTCACGCTCCGCGAGAAGGACCACGTGTTCTACCTCGGCGGCATGACCTGCTGGGATGAGCGCGACGTCAGCGTGGACCTCTCGTTCCTGCCCGCCGGCACCACCTACAAGGCCACCCTCCTCACCGACGGCATCAACGCCGACCGCAACGCCGAGGACTACCGCATCGCCACACAGCAGGTCACGGCCACCGACTCGCTCAGCCTCCACATGGCCTCGGGCGGCGGCTTCGTGGTCGTGCTGGCACCCGCCACACGCTAAAAGAGGGGCGGGCCACCAGCAACCCCACCATCAGCAAAATCAAAACAAAAAACCATAAAGACAAGCACACATGAGACATTCCATCATCATGACCTTAGCGGCAGCCACACTGCTCGCCGCTCCCGCACAGGCCCAGAAGAAGAACACGGCCGCTGCGGGCTACCCCATCACGCCCGTGCCGTTCACGCAGGTGAAGGTGCCGGCAGAGTCGTTCTGGGGACAGCGCCTCGAGGCCAGCCGCAAGGTGACCATCCCCCTCGCCTTCTCGAAGTGTGAGAGCGAAGGCCGCTACAAGAACTTCGAACGGGCTGCCGAAAACATGAAGACACACGCCGACAACGTCGACGTGCAGAAGGTGATGCCCTACTCGTTCGACGACACCGACCCCTACAAGACCATCGAGGGTGCCAGCTACATCCTGCAGACCTACCCCGACAAGAAGCTGAAGGCCTACATCGACTCGGTGCTCGACATCATTGCCTCGGCACAGGAGCCCGACGGATACCTCTACACCGCACGCACACAGAACTACAAGCGCCCGCACAACTGGGCAGGAGCCACACGCTGGTCGAAGGAGGAAGACCTGAGCCACGAGCTCTATAACCTCGGACACATGGCCGAGGCCGCCGTGGCCCACTGGCAGGCCACCGGCAGCCGCAAGTTTCTCGACATCGCCACACGCTACGCCGACTGCGTGGTGAAAGAGGTGGGTGCCAAGGCCGGACAGGCATGCGTGGTGCCCGGACACCAGATTGCCGAGATGGCGCTCTGCCGCCTCTACCTGGCCACCGGACAGAAGAAATACCTCGACGAGGCCAAGTTCCTCCTCGACTACCGCGGAAAGACCACCATACAGCAGGAGTACTCGCAGAGCCACAAGCCCGTGCTCGAGCAAGACGAGGCCGTGGGCCACGCCGTGCGCGCCACCTATATGTATGCCGGCATGGCCGACGTGGCCGCCCTCACCGGCGACACCGCCTACATTCACGCCATCGACCGCATCTGGGACAACATCGTGTCGAAGAAGCTCTACATCACCGGCGGCATCGGTGCCACAGCCTCGGGCGAGGCCTTCGGCGCCAACTACGAGCTGCCCAACATGAGCGCCTACTGCGAGACATGTGCCGCCATCGGCAACGTCTACGTCAACTACCGTCTCTTCCTGCTCCACGGCGACAGCAAGTACTATGACGTGCTCGAGCGCACGCTCTACAACGGCCTCATCAGCGGCATCAGCCTCGACGGCGGCGGCTTCTACTATCCCAACCCCCTGCAGTCGATGGGCCAGCACCAGCGCCAGGCATGGTTTGGCTGCGCCTGCTGCCCCAGCAACGTGTGCCGTTTCATCCCCTCACTGCCCGGATACATCTATGCCGTGAAGGACAACAACCTCTACGTGAACCTCTTCCTCTCCAATACCGCCACGATGAAGGTGGCCGGCAAGAACGTCACCATCAACCAGCAGACAGGCTACCCCTACAACGGCGACATCACCATCAGCGTGCAGAAGGGCAGCGGACAGTTTGGCATGAAGGTGCGCGTGCCCGGATGGGTGAAGGGACAGCCCGTGCCCTCTAACCTCTACACCTACACCGACGGCAAGCGCCTGGGCTACACCATCACCGTCAACGGCAAGGCCGTCGACGCCTCGGTGACCGCCGACGGCTACTACACCATCAACCGCAAGTGGAAGGCTGGCGACAAGGTGCAGGTGCACTTCGACATGGAGCCGCGCACCGTGCGTGCCAACAACAAGGTGGAGGCCGACCGCGGCATGGTCGAGGTGGAGCGCGGACCGCTGGTCTACTGCGCCGAATGGCCCGACAACAAGAGCTTCGACATCAAGGAGGTGCTCATCAACCAGGAGCCTACCTTCGAACTGGGCTCTGTCACCCTCGACGACTTCATCCCCGAGGCCAGCAAGAAGAAGCTCAACGACTGGCGCGGACAGACACTCACCACGCTCACGGCCGACGCACAGACACTGGCCTTCGACAAGCAGGGCAAGCTCACCACCAACGACGTGAAGCTGAAGCTCATCCCCTACTATGCATGGGCTCACCGCGGCAACGGCGACATGAAGGTGTGGCTGGCACAGGACCTCAAGGCCACCTCGCCCTCACAGCCGGCCACACTGGCCAGCCTGAGCAAGATCGGCTCGTCGATGCGCCTGCCCTCGCTGCAGAGCATCAACGACCGCCTCGTGCCGAAGGATGCCACCGACCGCTCCATCCCCTACACCCACTGGTGGCCGAAGAACAACGCCACCGAGTGGCTGAGCTACACGTTCCCCGAAGCTGCCACGGTGCAGAGCGCCACGGTCTTCTGGTTCGACGACCAGCCCTGGGGCGGATGCTCGGTGCCCGACAGCTGGAAGATCTACTACAAGGATGCACAGGGCGAGTGGCAGCCGGTGGCCAACCCCGACGGCTATCCCGTGGAGCGCGGCGCTGCCTGCACCGTCAACTTCGACCCGGTGAAGACCACTGCCCTCAAGCTCGAGGTGAAGATCAACGAGCGCCTCTCGGCAGGTGTCTACGAGTGGAGCGTGAAGTAACAGCATTACCATCCATTTCAACATAACATTCTGCCAAAGCCCATCAGTCCCCCACACCCACGGGAGGCTGATGGGCTTCGGGCGTAATATCCGAATAACCTCTATCTGCTCTGACGCAATGCCTCATTTCTCCTTCCTGCACCGACATGCCAAGACTGCCCTGCTGACGCTGCTGGCCCTGCTGCTGACGGCCGCCCCTGCACCAGCCCAGGACACCGTCACCGTGGCGGTCCAAGAGTCTGCCACACCCGCCCAGCCCACCGCCAGGCGACAGCGCCTCACCGTGCGCCGTGCGCTGGAGCTGGCCGACTCGGTGCGCCTGCGCCTGCGTCAGTCGGCCGACGAGGGCCGCATGCTGCGGTGGGCCGACTCGCTGCTCAGCGATGCCGTGGAGCGCAGCCACTGGACCACACGCCACAAGGAGCGCTTCATGCGCCGCTATGCCCGTGTGCAGCGGCGCCTGGCACGCGCGGACTCGCTGCTCTTCCGCGGCGACTCGCTGCTGGCCTCCAAATACTATCGGGTGAAGTACGACACGCTCTACATCACTCGCCCCAACGCGCGCTGGACCATCAAGTTGCGCGGCAACCTCTCGGGAGCGGGCCTCACCACCACCGCCGATGCTGCCGACGCCACGGCGACCGTGCGCCGACAAAACGAGGTGATGGCCGACTGCCGAGGCACCGTCAGCGCCGCCGTGGCCTACCGCGGACTGGGCATTGGCGTGGCCCTCAACCCCGCCAAGCTCGCGGGCAAGAGTCAGGACATGGAGTTTAACCTCAACTCTTACAGCAACCGCTATGGCTTCGACATCGTCTACCTGGCCTCGAAGACCTACCACGGGCAGCAGCGCACCGGCGACATCACGGCCGACATCAGCAAGGGGCAGATCACCCAGAAGGCGCTCAACGTCAACTTCTATTATGCCTTCAACCACCGCCGCTTCTCCTTCCCGGCAGCCTTCAGCCAGAGCTATGTGCAGCGCCGCAGCGCCGGCAGCTGGATGGTGGGAGCGAGCTTCGACGGATCGAAGACGGTGATGAACACAGGCGATGCGGCGGCTGATGCCGCCACAGCGTCGCCCACCACCATACGCCTCAACGAGCTGGCCGTCGGCGGCGGCTATGCCTACAACCTCGTGCCCTCGCGCCACTGGCTCATCCACCTGTCGGCACTGCCCACCGTGACCGTCTACTCGCACGACTATGTGCTGACCACCACCCCATCGGCCGACGGCACCACCGACACGGGCACCACGCAGCGCACCGACATGAAGTATCACTTCCCGTCGGTCATCGTCACCGGGCGCGCCGCCGTGGTCTACTCCTGGCGCAACAAGTTTGCCGGCGCCACCGCCGTCTACAACTACTCTGTGGCCGGCAACACCACCCACCTGCAGCTGCAGCGCCACAAGTGGCGTGTGCGTGCCTTCTTCGGCTTCCGCTTCTGACGATGCCCACAGCACACATGAGAGGCGCTGGAGGAGGCGGCATCCGAAGTAAAAAATATCGGGAGCTTTTCACATGGCCGTTTGAAAGAAAAACCGTATTTTTGCAGACATAAGACGGTGCCAGCAATGCAAACACCACAACATAAAGACAACAAGCGACAATGAAACCTTATAAATTCAAGCCCTATCTGAAGACAACGCTGTGGGGCGGCGACCGCATAGCCCCCTACAAGGGCATCACCACCGCGCAGCCCAACATCGGCGAGTCGTGGGAGATCAGTTGTGTGCCCGGCCACGAGAGCATATCGATAGACCGCGGCCTCATCGACGACGTCGACGTGGGGCTGACGCTCACCCAGCTCATCGACAAATACAAAGGGCGCCTCGTCGGACAGTCGATATACCGCCGGTTTGGCAACGCATTCCCACTACTGGTGAAGTTTATCGACTCGCGCCAGGACCTCTCCGTGCAGGTACACCCCGACGACGAACTGGCCATGCAGCGCCACGGCTGCCCGGGCAAGACGGAGATGTGGTATATCATCAGAAGCGACATGGGCGCAAAGATCTATGCCGGTCTGAAGGAGAGCATCACGCCCGCCGACTATGAGCGCCTCGCCAAGGCGCAGCCCGAGGACGGCCACTCGCCCATGCAGGACGTCATCGCCACCCACGAGGCACACGACGGCGACCTCTTCTTCCTGCCCGCCGGACGCCTGCACGCCATCGGCGCCGGCAACTTCCTGGCCGAGATACAGGAGACCAGCGACATCACCTACCGCGTCTACGACTTCGACCGCAAGGATGCCAACGGACAGCCGCGGGAGCTGCACATCGACCAGGCCAAGGACGCCATCGACTATCGGGTGTGGCCCTCCTACCGCAGCAGCTACGACTCCACGAAGCCCATCTCGCAGCTCATCAGCTGCCCCCACTTCGTGGTACACCGCGTGGTGGTGCAGGTGGCGCGACAGGTCGACTTCCACTGCGACTCGTTTGTCGTGGTGATGTGTCTGTGGGGCGACGCCAACATCAACGGCATCAACATCCGGCAGGGCGAAACCATCCTCGTGCCGGCATGCGAGAACGTGCTCTACATCTTCGGCAACGCATCGTTCCTCACCGCCACCATAGGGTAAACAATAAAACATAGCCAAGCCAAAGCACAGGCGGGGGACGACGATGCCTTTCTTCGGGAGAAAATGAAGAAGAAATAAAAAGAAGACTATGAACATTGAGGAACTTGAAAGGCTTATAGCTAACGACGAGAACGTACATCTGGAGTTGAAAAAGACTACAGGTGAGTTGAAAGATGGGATGCACACCGCTTGTGCATTCCTGGATAGTTGGTTTTCGCCGAGAGGAGAATATGGAAGTACCTGCCGAAGCATTGAGA
>CAVAXH010000056.1:0-14531 GCA_963592505.1 Bacteroidaceae bacterium | reverse complement strand
CTGTCGGTGAGCGCGGTCGGCTTCTTGGGTTCGGTGGGGGTGGCCGCTGGCGGGGTGGCCGTCTGAGCCGGGGCACCACCTGCAGGAGCTACAGCCATCGGGGCAGCCCCGCGATCCTCATGCTTGCCCGGTGCCGCTGCGGGTGTGGCTGCGGGTGTGGCGAAGTCGCCTCCCTGCTGGGTGAGGAAACGCATGTATTTGCTGCTTATCTTCGAGGAATAGCAGTTGAAGATGTTGTTGGCAAAGAGTATGTCGGTGATTTTGTTTGCACGGACATAGTCCTTCATGTTTTTCTTGAAGTAGCGGTAGTCCACCACATGTATCTCCTCAAAGGAGTAGAAGAGATAACCGGGGAGGGCGTTGCCGAAGCTGTCCTTGAGGATGAGCACGCGGCGGCGGTTGCGGGTGGAGGTGACGACACGTGTGATGCGGCTGTCGCTGCCCATGAAGGTGCAGTAGGCACCGCCGTTGCCGTCGGCATATCTGTAGAAGAACTTGTCCTTATGCCACTTTCCCTCTCCGGTGACCTGGTAGTTCTTGTCGATGGTGTAGTCTATATAATAGGTGGTGTAGGTCACGCCCTTAGGCACATAGTAGACGAAGTCCTCGGGATTTTTCTTCAGTGCGATGTCCTTGGAATAGCCATACATGCTGCCGACATAGCCGTGCACCACGCGCCGCTCATAGCTGGCCAGCGGCTTAAACGGCACCTTGGCCACCTTGGCAAACTGCTGTGCGGCATAGTAGGCGCCGAGGGGTGCCCAGTGGTGGTCGGTGCGGAGGAAGATGTCTTCGCCGGCATGCCGGGCGAGTGCCGAGTAGACATCGACGGCATGCACGTCGGGCGAGAGATGCGCATAGATGTTGTTGATGGTGGGGCGCTCCTCACGGGTGCACTGGCGTGCCTTCTCGGGACAATAGTAGTCGATGGCTGTGGGGATGACCATGCAGTAGACGTTGACGCCGGGGCCAAACACCTGCTTGTACTGGTTGGCCGACTCGGCATACTGCACGCCGCCCTTGGCGCTGCCGCCATAGGCCATCAGTGCGCGCGTGTGTTCGCCGCTGCCCACGATGATGATGCCCGCATTGGCAATCTTGGCATTCTCGTCGGCCGTGACCTCGTTGCGGTATTCGCCCACGGTGCGCTCGGCCATCTCCTGCTCGTCGGCCGAGGCATCGGCGTGTCCGTCGGCGTTCCCGGCATCGGCCGAGGCATGGAAGGTGATCTGGTCGTCGTCATCGCCGATATGGAGGGCGAGCAGGTGCTTCTCCTCCATGCTGAGCGTCATGAAGAGGTCGCGGAAGGGCTCGCTGTCGCTAAACCACGAGTTGATGTTCTTGGTGAAGTCGCCGCTGGCCACCTTGTCCCACGCAAATGTGGGGAACGACGCCAGCTCGCGCTTTTCCAGTTCCGAATAGGTGCTGCGCGGCATGGTGTCGAACACGACGGCGAAGGCCAGAAACACCACAGCCATGAGCGCTATGTAAATCTTGTTGTGCATACGAAGCGGATGATATTCTTAATCTGTCATAGAGAAGACCGTTGCTCCACGCGGGCGTGCCTACTTGTCGAGCAGTGCCGCCACGCGTGTGGCCGTGCCCCGTGCATAGGCGTGCTGCATGTTGTTGGCAAAGAGCACATCGGTCACGCCCTGTTCGGCGATGAATGTCGCGATGTTGCGCGTGAAATATCTGAAGTCGACGACATAGATGTCTTCAAACGACGAGAAGAGGAAGGCCGGCAGGGCATTGCCGTAGCTGTCCTTGATGATGAGCAGGCGTCGTGCGTTGGCCGTCTGCGTCTTGACATGGGCGGTGCGGTAGTCGCCGCCCATGAAGGTGCAGTAGGCACTGCCGCTGCCCTGCCTGTGGGGCACGAAGAACGGTCCCGTGAAGCGGTCGCTCACGCCGATGACCTTGCCGCCCTTGCCCATGCGGTGCTCCACATAGGTCGTGGTGTAGGTGCTGTCGAGGGGCACATAGTAGACGAAGTCTTCGGGGGCACGCCTGACCCGCTGGTCGCGCGAGTAGCGCGACATGCTGCCCACAAAGCCATGGATGGTCATGGGGCGGTAGGCATCGAGCGGCAGGAAGGGCACGCCGGCCACGCGGGCAAACTCCCGGGCCGCATAGTAGGCGCCCAGCGGCAGCCAGTGGTGGTCGGTGCGGGCATAGGTGGCCTCGGCCTTGTGGGTGTCGAGGGTGGTGTAGACGTCCACCCAGGTGATGGAGTCGGAGAGGTGGCGGCGCATGTTTTCCATGACGGGCAGCTCACGGCTGCTCCATGCACTGGCCTGTTGCGGCAGATAGTATTCGCAGGCCGTGGGGATGACCATCGAGTAGAACCTCACGCCTCCCGGTACGCGGCGTGGATAGCGGTTGAGGGCCTCGGCATACCATGTGCCGCCTGTGGCCGATCCGTGGAAGGGCTCCATGGCGCGCACCAGCGAGTCGGCATCGCCGGCTATGATGATGCCCGTCGGGGTGCGATAGACCTGCTGGGCAGACACGCTGCCGGCAGCTGTGAGCAGCATGACGGCTGCCGCGATCACTGACTTGAACATTGCAGACTGGTGTGAGAGCATAATCAGAAACGGGTGTAGATAAACGCATTGTTGGTGGCTCCGACCAGCAGCGACACGCTCAGCACGAGCAGCGCCACCGACACGACGAAGCGCACGGCAGAAGAGAGGACGGCAGAAACGGCAGAGCCGGGACGGCAACAGCGGTGGAAACAGCGGTCCACCGTGTCGTAGACAGGCAGGCACATCACCACGCCGGCCATCCACAGCCAGAAGTTGCCGGTGAGGGCGTTCTCCGCCGCAAAGTCGTGCAACACGGTGGACTGGCCGGTGAACATGCCGGCCGTGAGCACATCGAAGAAGCGCGTCATGCGCTTGAAGTCGTCAAAATAGAATATGCCCCAGCCTATCACCACCAGCACCATGCTGTAGGCATGGAGCAGCAGGGCCGGGATGTAGCGTTTCACCCGCAGCAGGGTGTACTTCTCGATGGTCACGATCACGCCGAAGTAGACACCCCAGATGATGAAGTTCCAGCTGGCGCCGTGCCACATGCCGGTGAGAAACCACACCACAAGGATGTTGACGGCCTGGTGGCGGCGGTTGCCGCCCATGGGGATGTAGACATAGTCGCGGAAGAAACTGCCCAGGGAGATGTGCCACCGGCGCCAGAAGTCGGTGATGGTGTCGCAGCAATAGGGGTGGCGGAAGTTCTCGGGGAAATGGAATCCGAGACAGCGGCCCAGACCTATGGCCATGTCGCTGTAGCCCGAGAAGTCGAAGAAGATCTGCAGCGTGTAGGCGAGGATGCCCACCAGGGCTCCCGACGTGGTGAGGCTGGCCATGCTGCCGCCCAGAAACTGGTCGGCAAGCTCGGAGAACTGATTGGCGAGGATGACCTTCTTGCCCAGGCCGATGAGGAAACGGTAGATGCCCTCGCTGAGGTCGGCAGAGGTCACATGGCGGTCGCGGATCTCGTGGGCCACGAGGTCATAGCGCACGATGGGGCCGGCAATGAGCTGCGGAAACATGGAGATGTAGAGCAGCAGGTCGGCGAAGCGCTTCTGCACCGGCACCTGACGGCGGTAGACGTCGATGAGATAGGAGATCGACTGGAAGGTGTAGAAGCTGATGCCTATCGGCAGCGAGATGCGGGGCACGCTGACGGGCAGGCCCAGGTCGGCAAGCGTCTGGGCAAAGAACCCCAGATACTTGAAGGTGCCGAGTATGGCCACGTTGCACGCCAGGCCGACGGCCAGCATCAGCCGGCGGTGGTGCTCCTGGCGGTCTATGCCGAGGCCTGCAAGATAGTTGACCAGCACGCTCAGCAGCATGAGGAAGACATACACCGGCTCGCCCCAGGCATAGAACACGAGCGAGAAGACCACCAGCACGGCATTGCGCACCGTCATGGTGTTTTGGCCTGCCACAGACAGGCATCTCCGGTCTATGGCGCAGCCCAAGAGATAACATGCCATGAACAATGGCAGAAACACGAATATGAAGAACAGGTCTGAGAATACCATTTTCCGTTTGTCGCTTGTCGGTTATTGAAAGAATCGGTTACATCTGCAGCAGCGCCTCCACCATGTGGGCTATGTAGGCTCCGTTGCGGCGTGCGCCGCGCTCGTTGGTGTGGGTGCCGTCGGAGGTGAAGGTGGGGTGCTGGCTCTCGCGCAGGCGGCTGACCGCCGACCCGTAGTCCTGGCGGATGACGCTCAGGCTCATCTGCCGGCCACATGCCTCGATGATGTCGCCCACCCGCCGGATGTCGTCGGCCGGTGCTGCGGTGCACTGCATGGGGGTGAGGAGCACGATCTGTGCGTCGGGGAAACGGGTCATCAGCAGCTCGCACACATACCGCACCGCCCCGGCCAGCGTGGTCTGCCGCGACACCGGCAGCTGCTGGTCCACGGCCGAGGGCTCGGCAAACACCTGCTCGGGGGTCTTGGCGTAGCGCTGCGGGCGCTGGCGGCCAAACCATGCGTCGTTGGTGCCGGCGGCCACCATGATCAGCTGGGGTGCCACCTGCTGCCCGGCCTCGCAGGCGGTGATGAGCCGGCACGCCTGGTTGTAGACCACATTGTCGTCGCCCAGGCGCTCGGTGTATTCGGTTTCGTTGCGGCGGGTGCGCACGGTGTTGGTCCAGGTGGCACCGCTGCGGGCATAGCTGCGGCACGATGCCGGCGCAAAGGCTTCCTTAAACCACGTGCTCCAGCCGATGGCCTTGTCGCACGCGTCGCCTCCGATGGAGGTGTTGGAGTCGCCCAGTATCACCACATTGACATGGCCGTGCCCTGCGGCATGGATGGCCGACAGGCCCATCGCACACAACAGCAGGACGGCTGTCATCAGTCTTTTCATCGTCTGTCATTTTTATAATGAGGTGCAAAGGTAATAAAAAAACATGAATGCAAGAAAAAACGGCGGACGTTCGCTGACGACGCGTGCACCGGCAAACGGGACATTGTGTAATCTACAAAACCACGACGGATAACAATTTGCGAGACATATCACAGCGAGCCGTTTCAATTCGTCAGCTCACGTGCCGTTTGCGTAAACAGATTATAAGTTTGCCCGATTTTATATATCAAAAGGAAACTTAATTAGTATTAAAGCTAACATATTGTCGTACCTTTGCAGCGGTTAAAGAACTTTATGTAAGCCAACGGGCGATTATCCGCACTTTATGGCACGCATACAGCACAAACCGCCGGCAAGCGGCAGGCGACACCGCTGCCAAGACATCAGGATTGACCGACACAACACAGTATTCATTATAAATAAGGAGAGATTAAACATGAAAAAGATTGAAGCCATCATCCGCAAGACCAAGTTTGAGGATGTGAAGGAGGCACTGCTCAAAGCCGACATCGAGTGGTTCTCCTACTATGAGGTGAGAGGCGAGGGCAAGATGCGGCAGGCACGCATCTACCGTGGTGTGATGTATGACACCAGCAGCATTGAGCGCATGCTGATCAACGTAGTGGTGCGCGACAAGAACGTGGAGAAGACCATCACCGCCATACAGGGTGCTGCCAGCACCGGCGAGATTGGCGACGGCCGCATCTTCGTCATCCCCGTGGAGGACACCATCCGCATACGCACCGGCGAGCGCGGCGACATTGCCCTCTACAATGCCGAACTCGAGAAATAGTCCCCACCCCACAGATTGTTGAACATTAAAGGTAAAAAAGATTATGAGTGTACAGGATTTAGCTATATCATTAGACACCGTGTGGATGTTGCTGGCGGCCATGCTGGTATTCTTCATGCAGCCGGGCTTCGCTCTGTGTGAGGCGGGCTTCACGCGCAGCAAGAACACTGCCAACATCTTGTTCAAAAACTTCGTCGACTTCATGGTCGGTTCGCTGCTCTTCTGGTTTGTGGGCTTCGGCTTCATGTTTGGCAGCGACGGACAGGGCTTCATCGGCATGCCCAACTTCGGCGACCTGTCGTTCTATCACGGCGACCTGCCCACCGAGGGCTTCCTCATCTTCGAGACCGTATTCTGTGCCACCAGCGCCACCATCGTGTCGGGTGCCATGGCCGAGCGCACCAAGTTCTCGATGTACTGCGTCTACTCGTTCTTCATCTCGCTGCTCATCTACCCCGTCGAGGGCCACTGGACATGGGGCGGCGGATGGCTGGCCAACGCCGACGCATCGTCGTTCATGATGACCACGTTTGGTGCTACGTTCCACGACTTTGCCGGCTCGGCCATCGTCCACAGCGTGGGCGGCGTGCTGGCCCTGGTGGGTGCCCTGTGTCTGGGTCCGCGCCTCGGCAAGTATCGCGGCGGCAAGAGCAACGCCATCCCCGGCCACAACCTGATGGCTGCCGCCCTGGGCGTGTTCATCCTGTGGTTTGGCTGGTTTGGCTTCAACCCCGGCTCGCAGCTGGCAGCCTCGGGTGAGGTGAACCGCGTGGCCATCAGCCATGTGTTTCTCACCACCAACCTCGCAGCCGTGGCAGGCGGCGTGGCCACCATGCTGACCTCCTGGATCAAGTATGGCAAGCCGTCGTTCTCGCTCACCCTCAACGGCATACTGGCCGGACTGGTGGCCATCACGGCCGGCTGCGACCTCGTCAGTCCGCTGGGCGCCATCATCATCGGTCTGCTGGCCGGCATCATCCTGGTGTTCTCCATCGAGTTCATCGACGTGAAGCTCCACATCGACGACCCCGTGGGAGCCAGTTCGGTACACGGCGTGTGCGGCATCTTCGGCACACTCATGACGGGTCTGCTGGCCGTCGACTCGGGTGCCTTCTACGGTCACGGCTGGGGCTTCTTCGGCGCACAGACGCTGGGCATCGTCTGCATTGACCTCTGGGCTGCCGCCACGGGCATCGTGCTCTTCTGGGGCATCAAGAAGATTGCCGGCCTGCGCGTCGACAAGCGCATCGAGGAGGAAGGCCTCGACATCTACGAGCACGGAGAGAGCTGCTACAACTAAATCTGCAACTTCCTCCCGGCAAGCGGGTGCTTTTGCGACAAAAATGTATACCTTTGCACCTGCTTGCCGCCTAGCGGTAAGCGTGTGGACACACAGAGAGCCACACACCATTGTCAAACCATCATAAGCAAAAGGATTATGAACACATTGAAAACTATCATCAGAAAGGCTAACATAAAGACAACGTGCGCCACAGCCCTCTGCCTGACCGCCCTGGCCACACCCGTGTGCGCACAGGACAAGGTGGAGACCACCATCGCCGCCGACATCGTCAGCCAGTACTACTGGCGCGGCCAGGACCTGGGCGCCATCTCGTTGCAGCCCACGCTGGGCATAGGCTATAAGGGCCTGTCGCTGACGGCATGGGGAAGCGTGGGCATCTCGCAGCCCTCCGACGCCAAGGAGTTTGACCTCACGCTGGCCTATGAGACAGGGGCCTTCCACGTGGGCATCACCGACTACTGGTTCGACTCGCCCAACGTGCACTACTTTGCCTATGGCGCCCACAACACGTCGCATGTCTTCGAGGCCAACGTCGGCTACGACTTCGGACCGGTGGCGCTCAACTGGTACACCAACTTTGCAGGCAACGACGGCGTGAACACCAGCGGCGACCGCGCCTACTCGTCATACGTGGAGGCCACGGCACCCTTCAAGCTGGGCGGCTGCGAGTGGGAGGCCAGCATCGGCGCCGTGCCCTACGCCACCGACTTCTATGCCAAGGCCAACGGCTTTGCCGTGACGCATGTGGGCGTGAAGGCCACCAAGGACATCAAGGTCACCAACACGTTCAGCGTGCCGGTCTTCGCACAGATCGCCGCCAACCCCAGCACCGAGAAGGCTTACCTCGTGGTGGGCTTCACGCTGCAGCCCTAACCTGCACAAATCATAGCATTGACAAAGCCCCACCGGGTAGGCAACAGCCGCCCCCGGTGGGGCTTTGTTTGTGAAGGCATCTAAATTGCCAACGAGGAAAGCGGGGAGGACCGTTTTTGGCGCCTTTCACATTTTTTATTGTGCAAAGGTGGGCCGAGGCCTTGGCATATCCTAAAATATTTTGTAGATTTGCATTTGATTAGCATATATCGATTTACACAAGATGAAAGACTTTATCAAAATGACAGGTGCCACCATGGTGGGCCTGCTTGTCTTCAGCATCATAGCCGGAGCACTGAGCCTGATGAGCCTCGTGGGCATGCTGGCCGCATCGGAGAGCACCAAGCAGGTGGCCGGCGAGTCGGTGCTCGTCATCAACCTCAAGGGCTCCCTCGAGGAGAAGACCGACGGCAACCTCATGGCCACCATACAGGGCACCGAGGCCAACGGACTCCGCGAGACGCTTGAGGCTATTGCCAAAGCCAAGGACAACGACGACGTGAAGGGCATCTACCTCGAGGCCGGAGCCATGTCGGCCGACATGGCCAGCCTGCAGGAGATACGCGACGCACTGGCCAGCTTCAAGAAGGCCGGCAAGTGGATCGTGGCCTACGGCGAGACATACACGCACGGCGCATACTATGTGGCCTCCATAGCCGACAAGATTTACCTCAACCCGCAAGGTGCCATTGAGTGGCAGGGACTGGGCGGACAGATGATGTTTGTCAAGGATGCCCTCGCCAAGGTCGGCGTGAAGATGGTGCCCCTCAAGTGTGGCAAGTACAAGAGCGCCACAGAGATGTACACCGAAGACCGCATGAGCCAGCCCAGCCGCGAGCAGACAGAGCGCTACGTGGGCGGATGGTGGCAGACCATCTGCCAGGCGGTGGCCAAGAGCCGCGGCATCAACGCCGACTCGCTGCAGGCCTATGCCGACCGCGCCATAACCTACGAAGACCCGAAGAACTTCGTGGGCTACCGCATGGTCGACGGACTGCTCTACAACGACCAGGTGAAGGGCGTGGTGCGCAGCCGCCTCGGACTCGGCAAGAACGACGAGATCCACCAGGTGTCGGTGACCGACATGGCCGGCACACCCACCGGCGCCAAGGGCAAGGAGATCGCCGTCTACTATGCCTGGGGCGACATCGTCGACGAGGCTCCCACACAGAGCATGCTCGGCAGCAGCCACCTCATCGTGGGCAAGAAGATGTCGGCCGACCTGGAACGGCTGGCCAACGACGACGGCGTGAAGGCCGTGGTGATACGCATCAACTCGGGCGGAGGCTCAGCCTACGCCTCCGAACAGATATGGCACCAGATAGAGGCGCTGCGCACCAAGAAGCCCGTGGTCGTCTCCATGGGCGGGGCAGCAGCGTCGGGCGGTTACTACATCAGCGCGGCGGCCGACTACATCGTGGCGCAGCCGACGACCATCACCGGCTCGATAGGCATCTTCGGACTGACCATGGACCGCACCGCACTGCTCAACGATAAGCTCGGGCTCCACTTCGACGAGGTGAAGACCAACCGCAACGCCACCATGGGCGCCTTCGCCTCAACGATGACTCCCGAACAGACGGGGTATATGCAGGCCGCCATCAACCGCGGCTACAAACTCTTCAAGAGTCGCGTGGCACGCGGACGCCACATGAACATGCAGCAGGTGGAGGAGCGCGCACAGGGACATGTGTTCCTCGGCTCCGACGCGCTGGCCCTGCACCTCGTGGACGAACTGGGAGGCCTCGACAAGGCGGTGGCCAAGGCTGCCAAGCTGGCCAAGCTCACCGACTACCACACGGCGCCCTACCCGGCTCCGGCCAGCATCATGTCGCAGTTGCTCGACATCGAGGGCACCAGCAGCACCGTGCTCGACGAACAGATGCGACAGACACTCGGCGACCTCTATGCGCCGGTGCGGCTGCTGCTCAACGCCAAGACGCTCGACCCGCTGCAGGCCCGCTGCCCGTTTGTCATCACCAACCTCTAAACAGCACGGCATGGAAGGCGACCTCATAAAAGTGAACGACTGGCTGCTGCCGCTGAGCTGGCTCTACGGCGTGGGCGTGGGCGTGCGCAACCATCTCTTCGACCTCGGGCTGCTGCCACAGCAGGAGTTTGCCATACCCGTCATCGACGTGGGCAACATCACCGTCGGAGGGTCGGGCAAGACCCCCCACGTGGAGTATCTCATACGCCTGCTGCGCGACAAGATGAAGGTGGGCGTGCTCTCACGCGGATACAAACGCAAGAGCAGCGGCTATGTGCTGGCGGCCGACGACACGCCCATGCGCGACATCGGCGACGAGCCGTTCCAGATGAAACGCAAGTTTCCCGACATCTACGTGGCCGTCGACAAAAACCGGCGCGAAGGCATACAGCGGCTCACCGGCGACGAGGCGACGGCCGACGTCGACGTGATCCTCCTCGACGACGCCTACCAGCACCGCTATGTGAAGCCGGGCATCAACATCCTGCTCGTGGACTATCACCGCCTCATCATCTACGACAAGCTGCTGCCGGCCGGACGCCTGCGCGAACCGCTCAAGGGCAAGAACCGCGCCGACATCGTCATCGTCACCAAGTGTCCGAAGGACCTGAAACCCATGGAGTTCAGGGTGCTCACCAAGGCGCTCGACCTCTTCCCCTACCAGGCGCTCTTCTTCACCTGCATCGACTACGACACGCTGACACCGGTCTTCGACGAGGCCGCGCCGTCGCCCACCCTGTCGTCGGCCAACACGCTGCTGCTCACAGGCATCGCCTCGCCCCGGCAGATGGAGCTCGACCTGAAGGAGCGGTGCCGGTCGCTCACGCCCATGGCCTTCAGCGACCATCACCTGTTCACCGAGAAAGATGCGGCACGCATCAACCAGGCCTTCGCCAACCTGCCCGAGCCGCGCCTCATCATTACCACCGAGAAAGACGCCACACGCCTGCAGTCGACACCCGGACTGAGCCAAGAGGTGCGGCGGGCGCTCTACGCGCTGCCCATACGGGTGCGCTTCATGCTCGAACAAGAAGAAAATTTCAACCATAAAATAATCAGTTATGTACACAAAAATTCAAGAAACAGCATCCTGGCTAAAAGAAAGGATGACGGCAAGCCCAAAGACAGCCATCATACTGGGAACAGGCCTAGGACAATTAGCTTCCGAGATAACTGACACCACGGAAATACCCTACAGCGACATACCCAACTTCCCCGTATCGACTGTGGAGGGACACGCCGGCAAGCTCATCTTCGGACGACTGGGCGGCAAGGACATCATGGCCATGGAGGGACGATTCCACTTCTATGAGGGATATGCCATGAAGGAGGTGACGTTCCCCGTGCGCGTCATGTATGAACTGGGCATCAAGACACTCTTCGTGAGCAATGCCTCCGGAGGCATGAACCCCGCCTTCCACATCGGCGACATCATGGTCATCACCGACCACCTGAACCTCTTCCCCGAGCACCCGCTGCGCGGCAAGAACCTGCCCACCGGACCGCGCTTCCCCGACATGCACGAGGCCTACGACCACACGCTCATCAGCCTGGCCGACAGCATCGCCGAAGAGAAGGGCATCAGCCTGCAGCACGGCGTCTACACCGGTGTGCAGGGACCGACCTTCGAGACACCGGCCGAATACCGCATGTACCACATGCTGGGCGGCGACGCCGTGGGCATGTCCACCGTGCCCGAGGTCATCGTGGCACGCCACTGCGGCATACGCGTCTTCGGCATGAGCGTCATCACCGACCTCGGCGGATTCGACACACCGGTGGAGGTGAGCCATGAGGAGGTGCAGCAGGCTGCCGCCGTGGCACAGCCCAAGATGACAGAGATAATGCGCGAGATGATCGCACGGTCGTAAACCACACACAGCTGCCACTACACACACGCATGGATATATCAAAGCTCGGTGAGTTTGGTCTTATCGACCGCATCACTCACGACATACAACTGAAAAACGACAGCTCGGCCTACGGCGTGGGCGACGACTGCGCCGTCATGCACTACCCCGACACCGAGGTGCTCACCACGACCGACATGCTCATGGAGGGCATACACTTCGACCTGACCTACGTGTCGCTCATGCAACTGGGCTACAAGGCGGCCATGGAGAACATTTCCGACATCTTCGCCATGAACGGCACACCGCGCCAGATGCTCGTGTCGATAGCGCTCGACAAGCGCTTCAGCGTGGAGGATGTGGAACAGATCTACAGCGGACTGCGACGCGCCTGCGACAAGTGGAACGTAGACATCGTGGGCGGCGACACCACCTCGTCGCTCACCGGACTGGCCATCAGCATCACCTGCATAGGCAATGCGCCGAAAGACGACATCGTCTACCGCAACGGCGCACACGAGACCGACCTCATCTGTGTCAGCGGTGACCTCGGCGCGGCCTACATGGGACTGCAGCTGCTGGAGCGCGAGAAGACCGTCTACTACCAGCAGCTCGACACCCTCAACCGCAAGATTGCCGAGGCCCACAAGGCCGGCAACACCGCCCTCGAGAAGCATCTGCGCGAGGAGGGTGCCAAGGCCAGCGACTTCCAGCCCGACTTTGCCGGACGCGAGTATCTGCTCGAACGACAGCTGCAGCCCGAGGCACGCGGCGACATCATCGAGCTGCTGCGCGACAACCACATCCGCCCGACGGCCATGATGGACATCAGCGACGGACTGTCGTCAGAACTGATACACATCTGCCGGCAGAGCCACTGCGGATGCCGCATCTACGAGAAGAACATCCCCATCGACTACCAGACGGCGGTGCAGGCCGAGGAGTTCAACATGAACGTCACCACCTGCGCCCTCAACGGCGGCGAGGACTATGAGCTGCTCTTCACCGTGCCCATCGGCGAGCACGACAAGCTCAACGCGCTGGAGAGCCAGGGCATACGCCAGATCGGATACATCACCAAGGCCGAACTGGGCACACGACTCATCAGCCGCGACAACCAGGAGTTTGACATCACCGCACAGGGATGGAACCCGCTCAAGGACTAACACATTACGCGACACTTTTATCACCGTATCTTCATCATGAACCGCACAATCATAACGATGGCTCTGGCGGCCGCCTGCACGCTCATGGCGCAGGCTGCCGACAAGGTCACCATCACCGTGACCAACACGCTCGCCACCCCGCGCTCGGAGGTGGTGGCCACAGCGCTTGCCGACGTGCAGCGCCGGCTCAACACCGAGGCCGACATCATCGTGACCGACGCCGACGGCAAGGAGGTGGCTTCGCAGCACACCTACGACGGACGGCTCGTCTTCGTGGCCGACGTGCCGGCAAAGGGCAAGACGACCTACTTTGCCACCAAGGGCACACCGCAGCAGTATAAGCCACGGGTGGCCGGCCGCCTCTTCACCGAACGGCAGGACGAGTTTGGATGGGAGAACGACCGCGTGGCCTACCGCATCTACGGACACGGAGGCGCCGTGGGCTACGACCTCTTCAACAAGAACACCACCGAGCTGATGCTCGACTACTGGTATGCCAGCGAGCAAAACCAGGAGATGCGCAGCGTCAGCCGCCAACTGGCACAGCGGGGCTATAAGGACCTGGCCGACCAGGTCTACAACGCCTACTGCTACCACATCGACCACGGCAAGGGCATGGACTGCTACACCGTGGGGCCCACGCTCGGCAGCGGCGCCAACGCCCTCCTCGATGCCGATGGCAACCTGCTGATGCCGGCCTGCTACAAGACCTACCGCATCCTCGACCAGGGACCGCTGCGCTTCACCGTGGAGCTGACCTACCCCGAACGGCAGGTCGACGGCACGACGGTCACCGAGAAGCGCATCGTCACGCTCGACGCCGGCTCACACTTCAACCGCGTGGACGTGACCTACGACGGACTGGCCAAGCCCGGCACCGTGGCGGCCGGCACCGTGGTGCACAAGCAGAACCCCTCACAGTATGTGATGGACGGCAAAAACGGCTTCATGGGCTACGAAGACCTGGGCGACGCCAGCGTCTACAATGCCAAGTACCGCGACGCACTGGCCAAGGAGATGGGACACATCTACATCGGCCTGCTCTTCCCCCAGAAGTCGGTCACCACGCTGTTCCAGCCGCGTGAGAACGGCATAGCCACCGGCCACATCCTGGGCACCACCACCTATCGCCCCGGCACGACCTTCACCTATTACTTCGGATCGGGCTGGGACCGCAACGCCACCACCGACATCCATTCCTTCGATGCCTGGAAGGCCCTGCTCGCCAAGGCTGCACAGGCCGTGAAGGCACCCCTGAAGGTGAGCGTCAAGTAACGGGCGGTGTCACGCCGACAACTACAAAAAACAATGACAACATAGCGTAGAGGAGTCTCCCCCCTCCTTTACGCTATGTTGTCTATTTTAGGCAACTATATACTTTTAGGCACACTTACCACTCGACCGCCCTGAAAGGTAGGGTGTTCAAAATTCATAAATAACAGTGCATGATTTTCAAGCGAATAGTTAGTGCGTGAGCCGACGCGGGCTGAAGGCCCAGCAATTACCCAGCCCAGGGCAACGCCCTGGGTTTAAGCAGGCCAATCTAACTGCGCCCTGTAAGGTAGGGTGTTCAAAATCCATAAAAAACAGTGCATGATTTTCAAGCGAATAGTTAGCATAACTCATTGAGTATCTGCAACCATTTATTGCAGATTGTGTTAGTGCGT
>CAVAXH010000055.1:0-14926 GCA_963592505.1 Bacteroidaceae bacterium | reverse complement strand
GCGTTGCCCTGGGCTGGGTAATTGCTGGGCCTTCAGCCCGCATCGGCTCACGCATTCTTCAGCCCGCATCGGCTCACGCATTCTTCGCCCCGCATCGGCTCACGCATTCTTCGCCCCGCGTCGGCTCACGCACTAACCCAATCAGCTATAGTTGGCATACTGCATCCTAAGAATCATGCGGGTTAAACTATATGGTTGCAGATACTCAATGAGTTATGCTAATTATTCGCTTAAAAATCATACAGGATGTATGATTCAGCAACCGCACGGCAGCTTGTAGCCTTCGGCAAGTGTCTGTCGCACGGTCGCATTTTCGGTTAATTTGAATGCCGATTGAAGAAAAAAACATTCATTTGTGTTTGTTTGTCGAGGTTTTTTATTATCTTTGTCGTAGAATAGGCGGAAGACACCGGCAAGCAATGGCATGGTCTTTGCAGATAACAAGACATTATGAAAGGTGGAAGCTGCTATTTCGTCTAACTATATATAAATAAGGAAAGATCACAGATGAACAACGACTTTAGAAAGTATGCCACACAGCACCTCGGCATGAACGGCCTGGTGCTCGACGATGTGGTGAAGACCCAGAACCAGTATCTCAATCCCTATATTTTGGAAGAGCGTCAGCTCAACGTGACGCAGATGGACGTGTTCTCACGTCTGATGATGGACCGCATCATCTTCCTCGGCACACAGATCGACGACTACACGGCCAACACGCTGCAGGCCCAGCTGCTCTACCTCGACTCGGTGGACAACAGCAAGGACATCTCCATCTACGTCAACTCGCCGGGCGGCGTGGTGACCGCCGGACTGGGCATCTATGACACCATGCAGTTCATCTCGAGCGACGTGGCCACCATCTGCACCGGCATGGCCGCCTCGATGGCCGCCGTGCTCCTCGTGTCGGGTGCCGAGGGCAAGCGCTCGGCGCTGCCCCACAGCCGCGTGATGATACACCAGCCGCTGGGCGGCGTGCAGGGCCAGGCTTCCGACATCGAGATCGAGGCCCGCGAGATCCTGAAGATGAAGAAGGAGCTCTACACCATTATCTCCAACCACTCGCACCAGCCCTACGACAAGGTGTGGCAGGACAGCGACCGCAACTACTGGATGACAGCCGAGGAGGCCAAGGAGTATGGCATGATCGACACCGTGCTGGCACGAAAGAAATAAGACACAGGTAGGATGAGAAAAGCAAAGAAAAGTTGCAGCTTCTGCGGAAGAGACGAGAGCGAGGTGCGCCTGCTCATCAATGGCCTCGACGGCTACATCTGCGACAGCTGCGCCGTGCAGGCATACAGCATCGTGGAGAGCACCGGCATACTCGGCCCCGTCGATGACGACGACACACCGTCGGCCCACGAGGCCTACAAGCCCAAAGGCAAGGTGCCCAAGCCCCGCGAGATCAAGGACTATCTCGACCAGTATGTCATCGGGCAGGACGAGGCCAAGCGCACGCTCGCCGTGGCGGTCTACAACCACTTCAAGCGCCTGCAGCAGCCCACCGACGACGATGGCGTGGAGATCGAGAAGAGCAACATCATCATGGTGGGCTCCACCGGAACGGGCAAGACGCTCCTGGCCCGCACCATCGCCCGCCTGCTCGACGTGCCGTTCACCATCGTCGACGCCACGGTGTTCACCGAGGCCGGCTATGTGGGCGAGGACGTGGAGAGCATACTGAGCCGCCTGCTGCAGGTGGCCGACTACAATGTGGAGGCTGCCGAGCGCGGCATCGTCTTCATCGACGAGCTCGACAAGATAGCACGCAAGAACGACAACCCCAGCATCACGCGCGACGTCAGCGGCGAGGGCGTGCAGCAGGGCCTGCTCAAGCTGCTTGAGGGCACCATGGTCAACGTGCCGCCAAAGGGCGGCCGCAAGCACCCCGACCAGGACTACATACACGTCAACACCAAGAACATCCTCTTCGTCTGCGGCGGAGCCTTCGACGGCATAGAGCGCAAGATAGCCCAGCGCCTCAACACCCATGTGGTGGGCTACAACTCCGTGCAGGCCGTGCGCAATGTCGACAAGCGCGACCTCATGAAGTACATACTGCCGCAAGACCTGAAGTCGTTCGGACTCATACCCGAGCTCATCGGCCGTCTGCCGGTGCTCACCCATCTCAACCCGCTCGACCGCGAGGCGCTGCGCCGCATACTGGTGGAACCCAAAAACTCCATCGTCAAGCAGTACATCAAGCTCTTCGAGATGGACAAGATCACCCTGACGTTTACCGAAGAGGCCCTCGACTTCATCGTCGACAAGGCGGTGGAGTACAAGCTGGGAGCACGCGGCCTGCGGTCTATCGTGGAAGCGGTCATGATGGACGCCATGTTCGATGTGCCCTCACGCCGCGTCAAGAAGTTTGAGGTGACGCTCGACTACGCCAAGAGTCAGCTCGACAAGGCTCACATGGACCAGCAGGCAACGGCCTGACCGCTGCGCCGGGCGCCACACTAACCTACCACCACGACAATGAAAGAAGACAATCTCGTCAAGCCACTGAAGCGATATTTCGGCTTCGACAAATTCAAGGGAGACCAGGAAACTGTCATCCGTAACCTGATGGATGGCAACGACACCTTTGTGCTTATGCCCACCGGAGGCGGCAAGAGCCTGTGCTATCAGCTGCCCTCGCTGCTCATGGGGGGGACGGCCATCGTGGTGTCGCCGCTGATAGCCCTCATGAAAAACCAGGTGGACATCATCAACGGATTGTCGGAAATCGACGGACTGGCCCACTACATGAACTCGTCGCTCAACAGGGCCGCCATCAACCGCGTGGTGAGCGACGTGCAGTCGGGCAAGACCAAGCTGCTCTATGTCGCCCCCGAGTCGCTCAACAAGGAGGACAACCTGCCCTTCTTCGAGTCGTTCGAGATATCGTTTTTTGCCATCGACGAGGCCCACTGCATCTCCGAATGGGGACACGACTTCCGGCCCGAATACCGCAACATCAGGCCCACCATCGAGAAGATCGCCCGATACCGCGGCGTCAGCAAGATACCGGTCATAGCGCTCACCGCCACGGCCACCGACAAGGTGCGCACCGACATCAAGAAGAGTCTGGGCATCACCGGTGCACGCGAGTTCAAGAGCTCGTTCAACCGCCCCAACCTCTACTATGAGATCCGCCAGAAGGTGAGCGAGGAAGACACCGACAGCCAGATCATCCGTTTCCTGCGACAGCACGAAGGCAAGTGTGGCATCATCTACTGCCTGTCGCGCAAGAAGGTGGAGGAGCTGGCGCAGAAGCTGAAGCTCAATGGCTTCCGCGCAGCGCCCTACCACGCCGGCCTCGACACGGAGGTGCGCACGCAGACACAAGACGGGTTTGTCAAGGAGAACATCGACGTCATCGTGGCCACCATCGCCTTCGGCATGGGCATCGACAAGCCCGACGTGCGCTTTGTCATCCACTACGACATACCCAAGAGCCTTGAGGGATACTATCAGGAGACCGGACGCGCCGGGCGCGACGGCGGCGAGGGCATCTGCATCGCCTTCTACTCGCCCAAGGACCTCAAGAAGCTCGAGAAGTTTATGGACAGCAAGGGCGAGGCCGAGAAGGAGATAGGCCGCCAGCTGCTGCAGGAGACCAAGGCCTACGCCGAGACCTCCATCTGCCGCCGCAAGATGCTGCTCAACTATTTTGGTGAGGACTATCCCGACGACAACTGCGGCAACTGCGACAACTGCCAGCACCCGCGCCACCCCAAGGAGGCGCAGGAGGCGCTGATCGCCGTGCTGTCGGCCATACGGGCCGTGAAGGAGAACTTCGACCAGGCTTACATCGTCGACTTCGTGCGCGGCCGCCGCACCGACAACATCGTGCGCCACGGCCACGACAAGCTGCCCGAGTTTGGAGCGGGCGAGAAGATCAACGAGGAAGACTCCGCCATCTGGAACCCCGTGATACGCCAGGCCATGATATCCCACTATATCCGCAAGGATGTGGAAAACTACGGCCTGCTCAAGCTGACGGCCGACGGCCGCCACTACCTGCAGGCCCCCCAGCCGTTCACTGTCGTCGACGACCGCGAGTTCGACGAGACCGACGATGCCGCCGACAACGTGTCGAGCGCGCTCGACGACAACCTCTACAACCTGCTGCGCGGCCTGCGCAAGGACGAGGCACGCAAGTTCAACCTGCCGCCCTACGTCATCTTCCAGGACATCTCGCTCTCGCAGATGGCCACCAACTACCCCGTCACACTCGACGAACTGCAGCAGATACAGGGCGTGGGGCAGGGCAAGGCACGCAAGTATGGCAAACCCTTCGTGGAGCTCATCAAGCGCTATTGCGACGAGAACGACGTGAAGCGGGCCGACATCATGCGCGTCATCAGCCTGCCCAACAAGTCGATGAGAAAACAGAAAATCATCGAGCTCATCGACAAGCGCATACCCCTCGACGAGATAGCCCGTGCACAGGGCTGCAGCTTCGACGACCTGCTCGACGACATCATGGCCATCGTGTGCAGCGGAATAAAGATCAACATCGACTATTATCTCAACGACGACGAGGTCATCGACCCCGATGAGGTCGACGACATCTACGACTACTTCCGCGAGAGCGAGAGCGACGACATCGACAAGGCCATCGACGACGCCGACATCTACGACGACGATGACGGACTGACGGCCGAGGAGAAGGTGAGGCTGGTCTTCGTGAAGTTCTTCTCCGAAGTAGCCAACTGATGCGGCATCCGGCTGGCACAACGTGCCGGTCGGGGCCGGCACGTTAAATAGCATTAAACAACAAAGAAAAACGCTGGCGATGGCTGTGTAAGTGGAAAATTATTGCTAAATTTGCACGCAATAAATTCCAAAAGTTACATTTATGTCATCATTTGTTGCAGATAAAATTGTAATGGACGGCCTTACCTTCGACGACGTCCTGTTGATCCCAGCTTATTCTGAAGTGTTGCCCAAAGAGGTGACGTTGAAGACACGCTTCTCGCGCCACATCGACCTCAACATCCCGTTTGTCACAGCCGCCATGGACACCGTGACAGAGTCGGCCATGGCCATCGCCATCGCACGCGAGGGAGGCATCGGCGTCATCCACAAAAACATGACCATCGAAGAGCAGGCCCGGCAGGTGGCCATCGTGAAGCGTGCCGAGAACGGCATGATCTACGACCCCGTCACCATCCGCCGCGGAAGCACCGTGGCCGACGCACTGGCAATGATGCATGAATACCATATCGGCGGCATACCCGTCGTCGACGAGGAGAACCATCTGCTCGGCATCGTCACCAACCGCGACCTGCGCTTCGAGCGCCAGATGGACAAGAAGGTCGACGAGGTGATGACCAGCGAGAACCTCGTCACCACGCACCAGAAGACAGACCTCGTGGCAGCCGCACAGATCCTGCAGGAAAACAAGATCGAGAAACTGCCCGTCGTCGACGCCGGAAACCACCTCGTGGGCCTCATCACCTACAAGGACATCACCAAGGCCAAGGACAAGCCCAACGCCTGCAAGGACGACAAGGGACGCCTGCGCGTGGCTGCCGGTGTGGGCGTCACCGCCGACACTCTCGACAGAGCACAGGCACTGGTCGACGCCGGTGTCGACGCCATCGTCATCGACACCGCACACGGACACTCGGCCGGCGTCGTCGGCAAACTGCATGAGGTGAAGAACGCATTCCCCAACCTCGACGTCGTGGTGGGCAACATCGCCACGGGAGCAGCAGCCAGATACCTCGTCGACAACGGAGCCGACGCCGTGAAGGTGGGCATCGGCCCGGGCTCCATCTGCACCACACGTGTGGTGGCCGGTGTCGGCGTGCCTCAGTTGAGCGCCGTCTACGACGTGTGCTCGGCACTCGAGGGCACCGGCGTGCCCCTCATCGCCGATGGCGGACTGCGCTACTCGGGCGACATCGTCAAGGCACTGGCTGCCGGCGGCTATAGCGTGATGATCGGATCGCTCGTGGCCGGCACCGAGGAGAGCCCCGGAGAGACCATCATCTACAACGGACGTAAGTTCAAGAGCTATCGTGGCATGGGCTCGCTCGAGGCCATGGGACAGAAGCACGGCTCCAGCGACCGCTACTTCCAGGGTGGCACCAAGGACGTGAAGAAGCTGGTGCCGGAGGGCATCGCCGGACGTGTGCCTTACAAGGGCACCGTGCAGGAGGTGATCTATCAGCTCGTGGGTGGCCTGCGCTCGGGCATGGGCTACTGCGGCGCCGCCACCATCGAAAACCTGCACAACGCCAAGTTTGCACGCATCACCAACGCCGGTGTGCTCGAGAGCCATCCCCACGACATCACCATCACCAGCGAGGCGCCCAACTACAGCCGCCACGAGTGATCGGTGCCAGATCGAAAAATGATAACCCCGCTCCCTCCTGCCGATGCAAACGGCAGGAGGAGAGCCACTTATTAAGAATATGAAGAAAAATCTGTTGCTGGGCGCCATGCTGCTGTGTGGCTCCTGGTCTTTTGCGCAAACAGCCGACCCGGTCATCATGACCATCAACGGGAAGGATGTCACAAGGTCCGAGTTTGAATACTCATACAACAAAAACAACGCCGAAGGCGTCATCGACAAGAAGAGTGTGGCCGACTATGTCGACCTGTTCATCAACTATAAGTTGAAGGTGGAGGCTGCCAAGGCCGCATGCCTCGACACGATGAAGTCGTTCCAGACCGAGTTTGCGGGCTATCGCGACATGCAGGTGCGCCCCGCCATGATCACCGACGCCGACGTTGAGGCCGAGGCACAGAAAATCTATCGGCAGACGCAGCAGCAGATCGACAACAACGGCGGCATGGTGAAGGTGTCGCACATCCTGCTCCTGGTGGGGCAGAAGGCATCGGCCGAAGAGCAGAACGCGGCCAAGGTGCGCATCGACTCCATCTACGCTGCCCTCAAGGCGGGCGCCGACTTTGCCGAGATGGCCAAGAAGTGCTCGCAAGACCCGGGGTCGGCCAAGAACGGCGGACAGCTGCCGCTGATCTACAAGGGGCAGACACTCAAGGAGTTTGAGGATCAGGCATGGGCGCTCGCCGACGGCGAGATGGGCAAGCCGGTGCTCTCGGCTGCCGGATGGCACATCATCCTGCGACAGGGCCACCAGAACTTCTACTCCTACGAGAGCCAGCGCGATGCCATCATGCGCTTCATCGACCAGCGCAACATGCGCGAGCGCATCATCGACAACAAGCTCGACTCGCTGGCCAAGGCGGGCAACACCACACGCGCCGAACTCCTCAAGGACAAGCTCGACGAGATGGAGGCACAGGATCCCTCACTGAAATATCTCGTGCAGGAATACCACGACGGACTGCTGCTCTATGAGATCAGCAACCGCATGGTGTGGGACAAGGCTCAGAAGGATGAGGCCGGACTGGAGGCTTTCTTCAAGAAAAACAAAAAGAACTACAAGTGGGACGAGCCGCGCTTCAAGGGCATCGCCTACCACACACGTGAGGCGGCCGACATCAGCGCCGTGAAAAACGCTGTGAAGAAGGTGGCGTTCGACGAGTGGGCCACCGTGCTGCGCAAGACGTTCAACTCCGACTCGGTGCTGCGCATCCGTGTGGAGAAGGGCATCTTCAAGAAGGGCGACAACGCACTCGTCGACAAGGAGGCTTTCGGCGTCGACACCGTTGCCAAGCCGCTCAAGGACTATCCTCACTCGGCCGTCTTCGGCAAGGTGCTCAAGGCTCCTAAGGAGATGGCCGACGTGCGTGCACTCGTCGTGGCCGACTATCAGGACAGCATCGAGAAGCAGTGGGTGGCCGACCTGCGCAAGCAGTTTGCCGTGAAGGTCGACGAGGAGGTGCTCAAAACTGTCAACAACCATTAATGTATGAAAAAGACAGCATATACCATAGCTGCCATGTTGGTCTGCGGACTGACGGCCATGTCGGGCGTGGCCCCCATGGGATCCTCATCGACTGCCGGCGCCTCGCTGCCGGCTGCCGGCTGTGCACAGGCTGACACCACGGCACAGCAGGAGGTGGACATCCCCGAGAACAGCGTCATCGACGAGGTGATATGGATGGTGGGCGACGAACCCATCCTCAAGTCGGACGTCGAGGCCATGCGCATGCAGGGACTGGCCGAGGGCATCACCTGGAGCGGAGACCCCGACTGTGTCATACCCGAGCAGCTGGCCGTGCAGAAGCTGTTTCTCCATCAGGCTGCCATCGACTCCATCGAGGTGACCGAGAGCGAGATAGCCAGCGGCCTCGACCAGCAGATCAGCCGATGGATACAGATCGCTGGATCGCAGGAGAAGCTCGAGGAGTATCGCAAGCAGACCATCAAGGAGATGCGCGCCGAGATGCACGACGACTTCAAGAACCAGCAGCTCATCGAGAAGATGCGCAAGAAACTGGTGGAAGACGTCAAGGTGACGCCTGCCGATGTGCGCAACTATTTCCGCAACCTGCCTGCCGACAGCGTGCCCTTCGTGCCTACCGAGGTGGAGGTGCAGATCATCGAGCGTCAGCCCAAGATCAAGCAGGAGGAGATCAACAGGGTGAAAAACCAGCTGCGCGAGTTCACCGACCGTGTGAGCAAGGGCGACGCTTCGTTTGCCGCTCTGGCACGTCTCTACTCTGAAGACCCGGGCTCCGCACGCCAGGGTGGCGAGATGGACTATGTGGGCCGCGGCATCCTCGACCCGGCATTCGCCAGCGTGGCGTTTAACCTGACCGACCCCAACAAGATCTCGAAGATCGTCGAGACCGAGTTTGGCTATCACATCATACAGCTCATCGACAAGCGTGGCGACAAGATCAAGGTGCGCCATATACTGCTGAAGCCGAAGGTGTCGCAAGACGAGGTCAGCGAGGCCGTGACGCAGCTCGACTCGATAGCTTCCGACATCCGTGCCGGCAAGTTCTCGTTTGAGGAGGCTGCCACCGTGCTCTCCGACGACAAGGACACCAAGAACAACAAGGGCCTGATGTCCAACTCCACCAACGACGGCATGACGTCGCGCTTCCAGATGAAAGACCTGCCCACCGAGGTGGCACGCGCCGTCGACACCATGAAGGTGGGCGACATCTCTGCTCCCTTTGAGATGGTCAGCCGAAGCAACGGCAAGACCGTGGTGGCGGTGGTCAAGCTCAAGGCACGCATCGATGGACATAAGGCTACCATCACCGAGGACTTCCAGGTCATGAAGGATGTGGTGCTGGCCAAGGAGCGCGAGAAGGTGCTTACCGACTGGATACAGGACAAGATCAAGCACACTTACGTGAAGATGAAGGACCGCTACAAGAATTGTAATTTCGAATATCAGGGCTGGATTAAATGACCGCAACAGGTAGACTCCGACAATATTTCAGTGGGCATAGGGTCATCATGACGATGGCTCTATGCTTCTTTGTCATAGGCTCTCTGCATGCCTTTATGGCACCGCGCAAAGCAAAGAAGAAACCCGTCGACAACAGGGTCTATCTGCTGCATGCCGACGAGCTGCGCTACGACATGGCGGGCGTCAACCCCGATGCGCAGATTGCCAAAGGACATGTGTCGTTCAAGCACCAGGGTGCATTGCTCGACTGCGACAGTGCCTATTTCTATCAGGCGTCCAACTCGGTGAAGGCTTTCGGACATGTGCACTTCCGGCAGGCCGACACGCTCTCGCTCACCTGTGCAAGGGCATGGTATGACGGTGAGAGCCAGCTGATGGAGGCGCGCCAGGATGTGGTGCTCAAGCACCGCAAGCAGACACTCTACACCGACAGCCTGAACTACGACAGGCTGTACGACTATGCCTACTTCTTCAATGGCGGCCGACTGGTGGACGGCGACAGCCAGCTGAGCGCCGACTGGGGCGAATACCACACGGCAACACGACAGGCCAAGTTCAACTACGACGTGCAGCTGCAGACACCCAAGAACCAAGTGTCTACCGACACGCTCTACTACGACACGCGGCTCGGCAAGGCGCATGTCGTCGGACAGTACACGTCGAGCAAGGGACATGGCAAGGTGGGACCGTCGGTCATCAAAGGCGACAACGGCACCATCACCACCGAAGATGCCTTCTTCGACACACACAGCGACCAGGCGGAGATGTACGGACGGTCGACGGTGGTCAACCAGGAGAAGACCATCACCGGAGACACCTTATATTATGACAGCAAGACGGGCAACAACCGCGGACTGGGCCACGTGGTCTTCGTGGACAGCAAAAACCGCAACATGCTCACCTGCGGAGAGGTGCAGTATAATGAGCAGACGGGGAACGGCTATGCCACACGCGATGCGCTGGTCACCGACTTCTCGCAGAAAGACACGCTCTACATGCATGCTGACACCATGCGCATAGAGACTTTCAACATCAACACCGACTCCGTCTACCGCAAGGTGCACTGCTATCCACACATGCGGGCCTACCGCCTCGACGTGCAGGCGGTGTGCGACTCGATGGTGTTCAACTCGCAGGACTCGTGCATGACCATGTACCGCGACCCCATCGTGTGGAACGATGCCAGACAGCTGCTGGGCGAGGTCATCAAGGTCTACATGAACGACTCCACGGTGCGCGAGGCGCATGTCCTCGGACAGGCACTGTCCATAGAGGCCATGGCCGACAGCACACACTACAACCAGATATCGTCGCACGACATGTTTGCCTATTTCCAGGACGGGGCTGTCCGCCGCAGCGATGCCGTCGGCAATGTCAAGTCGGTCTACTTCCCCGTCGACGACAAGGATACCACGCTCATCGGCCTCAACTACATGGAGACCGACACCATGCGCATGTATCTCACGCCTGAGCGGCGCCTCCATCACATATGGACCAACAAGGTGAAGGCTACGCTCTATCCCATGACGCAGATCCCGCCGAACATGCTGAAACTCGACTGCTTCGCGTGGTTTGCCAGTCTGCGACCCACCGACAAGGACGATGTGTTCCGCTGGCGAGGCAAGGCCAAGGGCACCGAACTGAAGAACATCGTGCGCCATGAGGCGCCGCTTCAACGCCTGAGCCAATGAACCTGCTTTTCCAGACCGCCAAGCCGCGTCGTTTCAGCCACACGATGGTCTACGGCGATGAGCGCCGCGAACGACTGCAGCGCCTCGAGGACCGGGCACGCCGCGAACTGGGCATGCCGCTCCGCGACGGGGCTGCAGCGGAGGCTTCCCGGGTGGAGATGCCGGCCTCTGGTGCGGCTGGCGGCTGGCGGCTGGCGTTTCGGCAGGCTGCCGGCTCGCGCAGCCGCCTGAAGACTCGCGGCAACACGGCGAAGACGCTGCTGCTGTGCCTGCTGTTGCTGCTGTGCCTGCTGTTGTGGGTCTGATGCCGTGGCAGGCTCGCGCTTTCTCGTGTCATCCCTAATCTCATTAGAACTCACCGTAAATCATGAGTGATATCATCCAACTGTTGCCCGACTCCGTGGCAAACCAGATAGCCGCCGGCGAGGTCATACAGCGACCGGCATCGGTAATCAAAGAACTGGTGGAGAACGCCGTTGATGCCGGGGCCACACATATCGATGTGCTGGTGGTCGATGCCGGACGCACGTCCATACAGGTCATCGACGACGGCAAGGGCATGTCGGAGACCGATGCACGCCTCTCCTTCGAGCGGCATGCCACGTCGAAGATCCGGCAGGCCGACGACTTGTTTAACCTCCACACCATGGGCTTCCGGGGGGAGGCGCTGGCGTCGATAGCCGCTGTGGCGCAGGTCGAACTGAAGACGCGGCAGCACGGCGAGGAGATAGGCACACATCTGTCTATCGCCGGATCGCGCTTCGTCAGTCAGGAGCCATGCGCCTGCCCCGAGGGCTCCAACTTCATGATCGAGAACCTGTTCTATAACGTGCCGGCACGCCGGAAGTTTCTGAAGTCGAACACCACCGAGCTCAGCAACATCCTCACGGCTTTCGAGCGCATCGTGCTGGTCTATCCCAAGGTGGCCTTCACCTTCCGCAGCAACGGCTCGGAGATGTACAACCTGCGGGCAGGCGGTCTGCGCCAGCGCATCGTGGAGGTCATCGGCAAGCGCATCAACCAGGACTTGCTGCCGCTCAACGTCGAGACTTCCGTGTGTGCCATCCATGGTTTTGTGGGCAAGCCGGAGAGTGCGCGCAAGAAGGGCGCACAGCAGTTCTTCTTTGTCAACGGACGCTACATGCGCCACCCCTATTTCAGCAAGGCGGTCATGTCGGCCTTCGAACGGCTGGTGCCGCAGGGCGAGCAGGTGCCTTACTTCCTCTATTTTGATGTTGACGCACATGACATCGATGTCAACATCCATCCCACGAAGACCGAGATAAAATTCGAAAACGAACAGGCCATCTGGCAGATCCTGTCGGCGGCCACCAAGGATGCCGTCGGCATGTTCAACGATGCTTCCACCATCGAGTTTGACACCGAGGGCAAGCCCGACATTCCTCTGTTCGACCCTATGCGGCAGGCAGAGGCACCCAAGTTTGATGCCAACCCGCTGTATAACCCCTTTAAGGCGACAGCCACACCGGTGGCATCGCTCGAGACAATGTCGGCACTGTCGGCCGGCAGCGGCAGCGACGCCAGCCTTGGCAGCAGCGGTCTCGGCGGCAGCAGTGGTCTTAGCGACAGCAGCGGTGTCGGCGACAGCAGCGGCCACGGCGGCAGTGGCAGTGGCGGTCGTGCTGGCGGCGAATACCACACGTCGCGGCTGACCGACCAGTGGCAGATGCTCTATGAAGGTCTCGACAAGCAGCAGGCGCCTGTGGCGGGCAGTCTGTTTGCCGACGCCCCCGCTGATGCCCCTGCCGACGAGAGCGTCATCGCCGAGAAGTCGCCGGCCCATTACCAGTATAAGGGCCGTTTCGTGATGACGGCCGTCAAGTCGGGACTTATGATGATCGACCAGCACCGTGCCCATGTGCGCATCCTCTTCGAGAAGTACCAGCGCCAGATGGCGGCTCGCAAGGCCCACTCGCAGAAGCTTCTCTTCCCCGAGACGGTGCAGCTGGCACCGCAGGAGGCTGTCGTCCTCGAACAGGTCATCGACGAACTGTCGGCCATGGGCTTCGACCTGTCACCGCTTGGCGACAACACCTTCTCTGTGAATGCCATTCCCGAGGGACTCGAGGGACTCGATGTGGGCACCCTTGTGCGCGACATGGTGGCCAGCGCTCAGGAGCGGGGCACCTCCGTCTTGCAGGAGATCAACGATGCCTTGTCGCTCAGTCTGGCGCGTGCCGCAGCCATCCCCTACGGACAGGTGCTGGGCAACGACGAGATGGAAAACCTCATCAACCAGCTCTTCCAGTGCCAAAACGCACGCTACACCCCCGACGGCAAGAGTGTGCTGTGCATATTCAAGCAGAAAGACATTGAGCAGATGTTTGGGTAAAACGGCGCCGCTGCAGCGCCCCAAAGGTGTGAAAAGTGGGAAAGAACGGCATGACAAGGACCCGGAAAAAAGATTTTCTTATAAGTTTTTAGATAATTTTATGAGAACATGCGGTCTATTCGAAAATAGTTAGTAACTTTGCACGCGGAAGGATAGTTTACTTGCAAGAAGAGATTATAAGAATAATATATTATTGATCGTTTAACAAATAAAATTATGAAAAAGTTATTGATCGCACTGGCATTTGCAGGCTTCTCTATGTCGTCAATGGCACAGGAGACCGCAGATCCCACATTGAAGTACAGCGTTGCTACCAACTCGTTCTGGAGCAACTGGTTTGTTCAGGGCAACTTCACCTGGACTGCTTTCTACTCTAACGAGGAGAAGGGTATGGGTTACACCAAGAACCCCTTCAAGGACTTCCGTCGTGACATGGGCTTCTCTGTCGCCGTCGGTAAGTGGTTCACTCCCGGCATCGGTCTCCGCACCAAGTTCAATGGTATCTGGGGCAAGGACGTTCCTAAGGAGAATGCTGAGACAACATGCATGCACAACCACTACTGGAACCTCCAGGAGCAGGCTCTTCTGAACCTGAGCAACCTCTTCTGCGGCTACAACCCCAAGCGCGTGTGGAACGTCTCTCCGTATGCTGGTGTCGGCGTTGTTCGCAACATGTCTTACAACACTTACGAGATCGCTGCTAGCGCCGGTTTGCTCAACCAGTGGAGAATTGCCAAGCACTGGCAGATCAACCTCGACATCCAGTACAACATCATGGGTGATGACTTCGAGGGTGTCGACGAGCCTACACCGGTCGGCGGCCACAAGCCTAAGAACCACGACCAGATCGTCACCGCTGAGGTGGGTCTGACCTACAACCTCGGTCACTGCACATGGAACAAGGTGCCCGATGTGGACGCTATCAAGGCCCTCGCACAGAGCCAGATCGACGCTCTTAACGCTCAGCTCAACGATGCCAACGCCGAGAACGCACGCCTGAAGAACCTGCTGGCCAACCAGAAGCCCGTGGAGACAAAGGCTGTGAAGGAGTTTGTCAACACTCCCATCTCAGTGTTCTTCAACATCAACAAGACCAACATCGCTTCTCAGAAGGATCTCGTGAACATCGAGGCTCTCGCCAAGTATGCCAAGGAGAACGGTTCGAAGCTGAAGGTCGACGGTTATGCTGACAGCGCTACCGGTAACGAGACCATCAACCAGCGCCTCTCTGAGGGTCGTGCCAACACGGTTGCCGACGAGCTGGTGAAGATGGGTGTTGACCGCAGCAACATCACCACACAGGGTCACGGTGGTGTCGACGAGCTGTCGCCCGTCTCATTCAACCGCCGCGCTACGGTGAAGATTGCCGACTAATCACACGTCGACAACTACGACTGAATAATCAACAACGGCGTCTCTCCTTTCTGGAGGGGCGCCGTTTGCGTTCTGTAGGGCGCGCCGTTTGCATTCTGTAGGTGAGAGCGTTTGCATTCTGTAGGGCGCGCCGTTTGCATTACTGTAGGGGCACCGTATTGGCGCGATACGCTTGTCTGGAATATAGACGAAGAAAAGATTTTTGGTAA
>CAVAXH010000054.1:0-14959 GCA_963592505.1 Bacteroidaceae bacterium | reverse complement strand
TAAACCCAGGGCGTTGCCCTGGGCTAGGTAGTTGCTGGGCCTTCAGCCCGCGTCGTCGACCACTGGTTCAACTCGCGTCGTCGACTATTGCTTCAGCCCGCGTTGTCACCCTCTGTTCAGCACGCGTCGTCGACCACTGGTTCAGCCCGCGTCGACTACCATTGCTTCAACCCGCGTCGTAGCATGGTGTTACGCCAAACGGCTACGAACATTAGCCGTTGATGGACATCAGGAACTCGTTGTTGTCCTTGGCGGTGGCCAGCGGATCGTGGATGGTGCGCATGGCCTCGATGGGGTTCATGTCGGAAATGAAGTTGCGGATGCCACGCATGCGCTGCAGGGTGACGTCATCATGCAGCAGGTCGTCGCGACGAGTGCTTGATGCCACCAGGTTGACAGCCGGGAACATGCGCTTGTTGGACAGGGCGCGGTCGAGCTGCAGCTCCATGTTACCCGTTCCCTTGAACTCCTCGAAGATCACCTCGTCCATCTTCGAACCGGTGTCGATGAGTGCCGTGGCAATGATGGTGAGCGAGCCGCCGCCCTCGATGTTACGGGCTGCACCGAAGAAACGCTTGGGCTTCTGCAGGGCATTGGCGTCGACACCACCCGTGAGCACCTTGCCGCTGGCAGGGCTGACGGTGTTGTAGGCACGTGCCAGACGCGTGATGGAGTCGAGGAAGATGACCACGTCGTGACCGCACTCCACGAGGCGCTTGGCTTTCTCAAGCACGATGCCTGCAATCTTGATATGCCGCTCTGCCGGCTCGTCGAAGGTCGAGGCGATGACCTCGGCATTGACCGTGCGCGACATGTCGGTGACCTCCTCAGGGCGCTCGTCGATGAGCAACATCATGAGGTAAGCCTCGGGGTGGTTGGCGGCAATGGCATTGGCAATGTTCTTCATCAAGATGGTCTTACCGGTCTTGGGCTGGGCCACGATGAGTGCACGCTGTCCCTTGCCTATGGGCGAGAACAGGTCCACGATGCGTGTCGACAGGTTGGTTGTGGCCGGTGTGCCGCAGAGGTTGAACTTCTCGTCGGGGAAGAGCGGTGTGAGGTGCTCGAAGGGCATGCGGTCGCGTATCTCCGAGGGGTCACGGCCGTTGACCATATCGATTTTTGTCAAGGGGAAATATTTCTCGCCCTCGTGAGGCGGGCGCACATGGCAGAGGATGGCATCGCCCGTCTTCAGTCCGTAGCGCTTCACCTGATTGGCTGCCACATAGACATCATCGGGTGAGGAGAGATAGTTGTAGTCGCTCGAACGGAGGAAACCATAGCCGTCGGGCATGATCTCGAGCACGCCATTGGCGGTGATGGCTTCAGCAAAGTCGTAGTCGCCTTCGGGCTCACTGTCTTGCTGCGAGGGTGCCTGCTCCGGCTCTGCGGGCTGCTCATAGTTGATGGGGTTGTCGAGCATGTCATAGTTGGGGGTGGCACCCTGGTCTTCGATGGGAAGGTCCACGACGGTGATGAAGTCGGTGCCGTCGGCCGGATCGCCCTCCCAGACACTGTCGGCTGCAGCAGCCGGCTCTGCATCGTTGGCATCGTTGGCATCGGCGTGGCGCACCTGCATCTTGGCCTGCAGCATGGCTATGCCCTCTTCGGTCTGTTCGGCAGAAGCGCCGCCACCACTGGCATAGGCCTCCTCGGGGATCACGCTGTCGGTGTCGTCGGCAGATATCTCAGCTGACGTGGTGTCGTCGGTATCGTCTTCAAGAGGTGCAGAGTCCGGATTATCCTGTTTTGCCTTTTTGATAAGGTCGAGCAGTTCACGCTCGCGCTTGGTCTTCGGTCCCCGGTGCTTGGGCAGCGCAGCCAGCTCGGCCTCAAGGGCATCGACCTCCGAGGGCGAATCGGCGCTGTCAGCGTCAGCCTCAACCTCGGTCGGCTTTTTGAAAAGCGAGGGCTGCTCGACGGAGTTGCGCGATTTCTTGGAGTCGAAGTTCTCGCCAGACTGCCCGTTGACAGAATAGACCTTATCAGTATCGGCCTTGGTGATCCTCACTCGCTTGCGCTTGGTGGAAGCCAACGGGTTGTTTTTACCTTCTTCTTCAGCCTGCTTGTCGAGGATGGCATAAATAAGCTCGTCGCCCTCCTGACCTTCTCCTACAGTTGCTCCAAGAGAATTGGCAATGTCGGCAAGTTCCGAAGAACTTTTAGACAATAAGTCGTCTTTGCTATACATATAGAGTATAATGAATATTTCTATGAATAAACATGTTTCCAAATTGGAAACACATAATTGCGGAATGCAGTGCAAAGGTACACATTTTCAGTGAAATATGATTAGTTTCCGACCTCATATTTCGCCTATTAACATATATTAAGTTTCCCACACTATACCCCTGTGCACAAACGTCAAAGCGGGCCGTTACCCTTGTGAGGTAACGGCCCGCCCGTTATGCTATGTAATAAGAATATTACTTGCTTGACTTGTCCAAGTCGGCCTTCAGCTTAGCCAGCACGTCGAGGTCGGCGAGAGAAGTACCGGCAGCCACATTGTTGATGGCGGGAGCCTCGCTCTGCTGCTTGCGGGGAGCGCGGTGGTGTGTCTTGACGACATCGTCCTTCACATCCTCGAAGGTGCGTGAGTGAGAGAGGATGATGCGGCGTGTCTCCTTGGCGAACTCGATCACCTTGAACTGCAGCACCTCACCCTGCTTGGCCTGTGTGCCGTCCTCCTTCTGGAGGTGCTTGGGAGTGGCGAAGCCTTCGCCGCCCTCAGCGAGTGTGACGACAGCGCCCTTGTCCATCATCTCGGTGATGGTACCCTCGTGGACCGAACCGGGAACGTAAGTGTTCTCGTACTTGTCCCAAGGATTCTCCTCGAGCTGCTTGTGGCCGAGGCTCAGGCGACGGTTCTCCTTGTCGATCTCGAGCACGAGCACGTCGATCTGTGAACCGACAGTGGTGAACTCTGAAGGATGCTTCACCTTCTTGGTCCAGCTGAGGTCAGAGATGTGGATCAGACCGTCGACACCCTCTTCGAGCTCCACGAAGATACCGAAGTTGGTGAAGTTGCGGACCTTAGCCGAGTGCTGGCTGCCGACAGGATACTTCACCTCGATGGTCTCCCAAGGATCTTCCTTGAGCTGCTTGATGCCGAGGCTCATCTTGCGCTCCTGGCGGTCGAGTGTGAGGATCACGGCCTCCACCTCGTCGCCGACGTGCAGGAACTCCTGTGCTGAACGCAGGTGCTGGCTCCAGCTCATCTCAGAGACGTGGATCAGACCCTCCACACCGGGCTGGATCTCGACAAATGCGCCGTAGTCGGCGATGACGACAACCTTACCCTTCACGTGGTCGTGCACCTTGAGGTTAGCATCGAGAGCATCCCAGGGATGAGGAGTGAGCTGCTTCAGACCAAGTGCAATGCGCTTCTTGTCCTCATCGAAGTCGAGGATCACGACATTGATCTTCTGGTCGAGCTCCACCACCTCGTGGGGATCGCTCACGCGGCCCCAAGAGAGGTCGGTGATGTGCACCAGTCCGTCTACGCCGCCGAGGTCAACAAACACACCGTAAGAGGTGATGTTCTTGACAGTACCCTCGAGGACCTGACCCTTCTCCAGGTGCGAGATAATTTCTTTCTTCTGTGCTTCCAGCTCGGCCTCGATGAGAGCCTTGTGTGAAACCACAACGTTGCGGAACTCCTGGTTGATCTTCACAACCTTGAACTCCATGGTCTTGCCTACGAACACATCGTAGTCGCGTATGGGATGGACATCAATCTGGCTGCCGGGGAGGAAGGCCTCGATGCCGAACACATCAACGATCATACCGCCCTTCGTGCGGCACTTGATGTAGCCCTGGATAACCTCATTGTTGTCGAGAGCAGCGTTGATCTGCTCCCAGCTCTTGCTCAGGCGAGCCTTCTTGTGCGAGAGCACGAGCTGACCCTTCTTGTCCTCCTGGTCTTCCACGTAGACTTCCACCTTGTCGCCCACCTTGAGGTCGGGGTTGTAGCGGAACTCAGAAGCGGGGATGATGCCATCGCTCTTGTAGCCGATGTTGACAACAACCTCTTTCTTGTCGACAGAGATAACGGTACCCTCTACAACCTCATGCTCCTGAATCTTGTTGAGAGTCTCGTCGTAAGCCTTTGCCAGAGTTTCCTTGCTGGCAGCGCTCAGTGAGCCATTCTCGAACTCTTCCCAATTGAAGTCGTCCAATGGCTGGATGTTTTTGATGTCGTTCAAATTAGACATAAATGAATAAAAAGTGTTTAATGATTAATAAAGTTAGACTTTATGTGAATTATTCGGGGCACAGCCTGTGCTGCGTCCTTTGCAAATCGGGTGCAAAGTTACATATTTATATGCGATTGGCGTCCTCATGCCTCGCGTCAAACGGGATAATTACGGTTTTTTAACATTGCTGCCTGTTTTCTTCACCTTTTTTGTCTTTCGCTTCAATCCGAAGAGGTCGCGGAAGCCGTTGAAGTCGCGCTTGATGATGAATCCGATGCCCTGCGTGTTGAGCGAGTTGCGCGTGAAGTAGCGGTCGTTGGTCTGATTGTAGACGCGCACGCTGAAGTTGCCGTTGGGCGAGATGAGGTAGCGTATGTCGAAGTCGCCGATAAACGAGGTGGTGGCGTTGACGTTGTCGCGGTAGCCAAACTGTCCGTTGATGAGCAGTCGGTTGTTGAGCAGCCGTCCGCTGAGCAGTCCTTCATATTCGGCATTGTTCCATCCCTCATCGCCTGTAGAGATGTTGGCGCCGAAGTTCCAGTGGTTGTCGTTGATGACGGTGCTGAGCACGTTGTTGATCTGCTGGCTGAGCTGTCCGCTGAGGATGCTCTGCATGGCGAGGCTGGTCTGTTTCTCGCCGGTGCTGCCGCTGAGGGCGTTGTTGCTGCTCGGCGCGAGGAACCTGCCGACGGCGAGCAGGTAGAGCACCTGCTGGTTCATCTCCTCCTCGCTGTTGATGATGCTGTAGATCATCTGTTTGGCGTCGGTGCCTACGGTGGGCATGTCCATGTCGAAGTCGACCTTGGGGGCGCCGGGCGTGCCGGTGATGTTCATCAGGCAGTTTACCCGGATGTTGTTGCCCGAGAAGCTGCTGCCCAGCTGCAGGTCGGACAGACTGACGGAGTTGACCTGATACTGCGCCTTGAGGTTGAGGTCGGCCTGATAGGGGTCGCCGCCAAAGGCGATGACACCGCCCTGCAGAAACTCGAAGTCGCGCTTGATGATGTTTTGTATGGTCAGCTTGTAGTTGCCGTGGTCCACGAGGTAGTTGCCAAAGACGTCCACCCTACCCTTATTATAATAGGAGGCGCGAATGACTCCCGACCCGTTGAGCGCGATGTAGTCGCCCGACGCATTGTCCATGATGACCTTGAGCGTGGCCTCGGGTGTGGTGTTGATGAGGAAGTTGATGCGTATGTCGGAAGGCACGTCCACATCATCGTCGTCGTCATCGGTGTCTGCCGCCGTGCTGTCGGTGGGGAGCACGTCGCGCGACGCCCAGTGTATAAACTCGCGTGTGGCGATGGCGTCGGGGTTCGATGCGTTGTAGACCACCTGCGAGCCCTGCTCGGGCGTGGCGTCGATGTCGATGTCGACCCGTCCCGACCGGCCGGTGATGTTCACGTCGCCGCTGGCATACACCGTGCCGTAGAACGTGCTGCCGTCGCTGCCGTCCCAGTCGTAGCCGAGCAGATGATTGAGCCGGATGTCGAAGTCGTAGGTGAGGCGCGCCAGGTGGTGGTGGTGCAGTCCGCCGGTGACGACCGCCGTGTTGCCGTTGCGGTCGCGCAGCGTGTCGCCCTCAAAGCGGATGTCGTCCACGAGGAAGTGTATGGTGTCGTTGTGGAGCGTATAGTCGGCATTGAGCGGTTTGATATGCATCGATCCGCTGGCCACGGCGTCACCGGTGAGATTGATCTTCTTCAGGTCACCCCACAGGCGCAGGTCGCCGTTGAGCGAGAGGTTGGTGTTGCCCATGAAGCTCGAGCAGAACGACTCCACAAACTCGCCGCGCGTGTCGCGTGCGCCGATGGCCAGGTCGATGTAGTTGCGCTTGGGCGACACATAGCCGCGTATGGTGGTGAGGCGCGTGTCGGTGTTCCACATCGTGCCCATGGTGTCTACCGCCTCGGCGCTGATGTCGATCTGCTCCTCTTTGGGGTTCCATCCCACCTTGGCCATGAGTGTCCCCATGCGGCCGTCCTCAAAGCGGAACTTGTTGACGTAGAGGTCGGCATGTCCGCCGGCTGCATCAAACAGACGGGTGACATAGGCTTTGCCCGAGGCATATCCGCTGAAGTCTACCGAGTGGAAGCCCACCAGGTCGAGCACATAGGCCACGTTGACGTTTTTAAGGTCGACGGCTATCGAGTCGGTGGTGCCGCGCGATGCCTCGCCAGAGACCTGCACATGCTGGCGGCCCGAGCTCACGGCGAGGTCGCGGATGAGCAGATGGTTCTTGCTGTAGACGATGCTGGCGGGGTGCACGGTGAGCAGCGTGTCGCCGATGGTGATCTGCGACCGTTGCATGTTGAAGAGGGCCTCCGTCACCCCCTTGCCGTTTTGTGCGAAGCGCACCGCCGAGCGCACGTTGCCCTTGAGCCGGTTGGTGCGGGCATGGTTGTCGAGCCTGACATCGGCCGACAGCGCATCGTGCTCGGCGGTGGCCGACACCTGCAGGTCGGTGCCTATGCCGTTCTTGCCCATCTTGGTGGCCCGGATGTCGGCGCAGAGGTTGTCGGCGGGCGAGGTAAGGCCGATGCTGACGTGCCGCAGGTGCTGGTTGGCATAGACGATGTCGGGGGCAGAGACGTGCACGTCCACCTGGTGTGCCTGCGCGTCGAAGTCGGCGGCGAGGTCCACGGGCTGCGTGATCTCCACGGGCAAGCCCAGCAGCTGGCGCAGCCAGTCGGCACGGGTGATGGTGGCCTGAAGGGTGAAGTTGTCGGGGCGCACGTTGTGGTGGCGCAGCGCAGTGAACTGCTGCAGACTGGGCAGCTGGGCCACCACGAGGTTTTCGATGTTCTGGCGCAACGTGGCCAGATCGTATTGTCCGCGCACCTCCCCGTGTCCGAAGTCGCTGTCGAACGTCAGGAAGTGCTCCTGCCGGTTGTTGCCCACCGCCACACTCAGGTTGTCAAGGCGATACTCGTCGTCGGCCTTCCGGGCATAGAAGTCGCTGACCACGAGGTTGCCGTTGAGCGTGGCGAGCGTGGCACCGCTGAAGTCGGCGCTGACCTGTCCGCCATAGACGGTGCCGGCCACACGTCCGCCGGCAAGGTGCAGGGCCGCGGGGTTCAGGCGGGCCACCGATGCCGTCAGCTGTCCCTGCGGCACTGGTGTGGTGCGGCTATAGCTGCCCGCCACGACAGCCGCCAGCTGGGGGTCGTCGATCGTCAGGTGCGCCTTGGCCTCCTTGGCGCCGTAGGTCACGTCTATGTCGATGTTGCGATAGGCATACTGGTTCCAGTCCACACGGCCGACATGTCCGCGCGCGGCATACTGGCGGCTGTGGAGGTCGCCGCTGACATCCACCGCAGCCGCCAGCAGTCCCAGTCGGCTGTCGTCGGCCAGCCTGCCGATGTGCAGGCTGTCGGTCTTGACGTGTCCGTCGATCTTGCCGTCGCGATGGGCAAACGACAGGACGGCGTTGCCCTGCGAGGTGCGCAGCGTGCCTTCGCTCTGCAGGTTGCGCCCCACGCCGCGGGCCTTGCCCTGAAAACTGATGTCGCCCGCGCGCTCCACCACTGCCGGCAGGCGGTCGGCCAACGGACTGAGCAGCTGGCTGTTCACGGCAAGCCGGCTGACGGTGGCGCTCCAATGGGGCACCGTGGTCCACTGCGACACGTGGCCGCTGAGCTGCAGCGTGGCATCGGCCTGTGCCGTCAGCGACGTGGCATGCGGACTGTGGGCAATGATGGCGTCGAGGCGGTGGATGTCGAGGTCTGTTGCCGTGCCCGAGAAGGAGGTGGCGAGTATCAGGGGGTTGGTCCACTGCTTCAGTGCGGCGCTGACAAAGGCCAGGTCGCCGGGGCAGACATACGACGGGTCGATGGCGCCGCTGTAGTGCAGCGAGCCGTCGGCAAGGTGCCGGTCGTGCATCCTATAGGTGGCCTCCATGTGCCCGGCCTTCACGCACGACCGCGGCAACTGCAGGCACACATCCGAGAGGGTGGCTTTTCCGCCGCCCGCCACCGCCTTGAGCGCCAGCGTCTCGAGCCTCAGCCCCGACTGCTCGCGCAGCGCCAGCTTCTTCACGTTCAGGTTGAGCGAGTCGTCGCGCAGCGCGTTTAATATAATGTGTGAACTGAGCTGGGTGACGTGCAGATGCCGCAGGTCGAGGGTTTTCTTGCGCGGTGCATCGAGCTGGTCGTAGGCCACCTCGCCGTGGCGGATGATCAGACTGCTGATCTGCAGGTCGAGGGGCGTGTGCCGGGTGGTGTCTTTCGAGGCAAGCGAGTCGAGCACATACTGTATGTTGAGCGGGGCGTCGGCCGTCGGGCGGTAGAGGCGGGCCTTCATGCCGAAGACCTGCGCCGAGGTGATGGCTATGCGGCCGTGGAGCGCCTCCAGGCAGTCGAGCTTCACCGAGAGGCGGGTGGCTTTGAAGAAGGGCTTGCCGCGCTGGTCGTTGAGCGCCACATCGTCGATGATGACACGGTTGAAGAAGCCCACATCCACACGTCCCACCGAGGCTCCGGTGCCGAGCTTGGCGGTCACAAGGCCTGCCACCCGACGGGCCACAAAGCGCTGCACCACGGGAATGTTGACCATGGTGACCCCGACAATGTAGAGCCCCACCAGGACCCACACTATCGCATTGATGTAATGCTTGACTCTTCTCAAACTCATGCAAAATTAAAAAAATAATGTTGCATAAAAAATAATATCCGCTAAAATATCAAAAATGAATATAAAAATATGTATATTTGCACACGATTTTCGACTTTGCACCTCAAGCGAGCGGCACAAAGCCGCAACAACACCTGGGGAGAGGGTCTGTATCATTGCTTATCAACAAACCATTATAACTCTAATTTATGGCAAATGTTATTAAGTTGCGCAAAGGCTTAGACATTAACCTGAAGGGTAAGGCAGAGAGGAAAAAGGTGGAGTGCAAGCCATCGAAGACGGTGGCACTGCGTCCGGCCGATTTCCCCGGCGTCGTACCCAAGGTCGTTGTGAAGGAAGGAGACCACGTCCTTGCCGGCGACGCCTTGTTTGTCAACAAACAATTCCCCGAGGTACGTTTTGCCTCACCCGTGAGTGGAACAGTGAAGACCGTGCTGCGCGGCGAACGCCGCCGTGTGCTCTGCGTCAGCGTAGAGGCTGACAGCGAGCAGGCTTACCGCGATTTTGGCAAGCACGATGCAAGCCGCATGGACGGCGAGAGCGTGAAGGCGCTGCTGCTTGAGGCCGGCCTCTTCGGCTACATCAACCAGCTGCCGTATGCCGTCTCCACCACACCCGACACCACACCCAAGGGTATCTTCGTGTCGGCCCTGCGCGACATGCCGCTGGCCGCCGACTTCGAGGTGGAGCTCGAGGGCAACGAGGCTGCGTTTGCTGCCGGCCTGAAGGCGCTGGGGCGCATAGCCACCGTGCACCTGGGCGTGGGCGCCGGCCAGACGGCCGCTGCGCTGACCGAGGTGCAGGATGTCGACCTCAACGTGTTTGACGGACCGTGCCCCGCAGGCAACGTGGGCGTGCAGGTCAACCACCTCGACCCCGTGAACCGCGGTGAGGTGGTGTGGACCGTAGACCCCACGGCCGTCATCTTCATCGGCCGACTGATGCTCACCGGCAAGGTGGATCTCACACGCACCATAGCCGTTGCCGGCAGCCGCGTGAACAGCCCCGCCTACACCGATGTGCTGGTGGGCACACAGCTCGCCGACATCCTGAAAGATCAGCTTGCCGACAACGGCCACCTGCGCATCATCGACGGCAACCCGCTGACGGGCCGCCAGGCATCTGCCGACGACTGTCTGGGCGCACACACCTCGGAGGTGACCGTCATCCCCGAGGGCGACGACAAAGACGAGATGCTGGGCTGGATCATGCCGCGCACGGGCGACTTCTCGGTGTCGCGCAGCTATCTCTCATGGCTGCTGGGCAAGCACCGCCAGTATGACCTCGACGCCCGCGTGAAGGGCGGCGAGCGCCACATGATCATGAGCGGCGAATACGACAAGGTGCTGCCCATGGACATCTATGCCGAATATCTCATCAAGGCCATCATTGCCGGCGACATCGACAAGCAGGAGCAACTGGGCATCTACGAGGTGAGTCCCGAGGACTTCGCCGTAGCCGAATTTGTCGACTCGTCGAAACTGGAACTGCAGAAGATCGTACGCCAGGGCCTCGACATCCTGCGCAAGGAAAACGCATAAAACAAACACAGAACCAATGAGTGCATTAAGAAACTATCTCAACAAGATAAAGCCCACCTTCCAGCAGGGAGGCAAGCTGCATGCCTTCGAGAGTGTCTTCGACGGTTTCGAGAGCTTCCTGTACGTGCCCAACACGACAGCGAAGAGCGGAGCCAGCATCCACGACGCCATCGACTCGAAGCGCATCATGAGCTTTGTGGTCATCGCCCTGATACCCGCACTGCTCTTCGGTATGTATAACGTAGGATACCAGAACTATCTCAGCGCCGGCACACTCGGGAGCGCCTCGTTTGTGGAGGTCTTCGCCTATGGCCTGCTCGCCGTGCTGCCCAAGATCCTGGTGAGCTACATCGTCGGTCTGGGCATCGAGTTTGCCTGGGCTCAGTGGAAACATGAGGAGATTCAGGAGGGATTCCTCGTGAGCGGCATCATCATCCCGCTCATCATCCCCGTGTCCACACCGCTGTGGATGCTCGTGCTCGCCGTGGCCTTCGCCGTCATCTTCTGCAAGGAGATCTTCGGCGGCACCGGCATGAACATCTTCAATGTGGCTGTCGGCGCGCGCATGTTCCTCTTCTTCTCCTACCCCACCGCCATGAGTGGCGACAAGGTGTGGATTGCCAAAGACACCATCTTCGGACTGGGCAACACGCTGCCCGACACCTTCACGGCTGCCACACCGCTGGGACAGCTGTCGCAGGGTGCCGCACCGTCGGCCAGCCTGTCTGACATGATCCTCGGCTTCATCCCCGGCAGCATCGGCGAGACGAGCGTCGTGGCCATCGCCATCGGTGCCGTCATCCTGCTCTGGACGGGCATCGCCAGCTGGAAGACCATGCTGAGCGTCTTCGTGGGCGGCGGTGCCATGGCCGTGCTCTTCCAGGCCCTGGGCATGACCACCATCCAGTGGTATGAGCACCTCGTGCTGGGCGGCTTCTGCTTCGGTGCGGTCTTCATGGCCACCGACCCCGTGACATCGGCCCGCACAGAGACCGGCAAATACTTCTACGGACTGCTCATCGGTGCCATTGCCGTCATCGTGCGCGTCATGAACCCCGGCTACCCCGAGGGCATGATGCTCGCCATCTTCTTCGGCAACATGGTGGCACCGCTCATCGACTACTGTGTGGTGCAGAGCAACATCTCTCACCGCGCCAAGCGTGCCATTAAATAAACAAGGAGGAGGACAGTATATATGAAGACAAATTCAAACAGCTACACGATCATCTACTCAGTGATCATCGTCATCATCGTGGCATTCCTCCTGGCCTTCGTGTCGTCATCGCTCAAGGAGACGCAAGACCAGAATGTGGCCCTCGACACACAGAAGCAGATCCTCAACTCGCTCAACCTGCGCGACCTCGACAACGAGGCGGCTGCCGCCAAATACCAGGAGGTGGTGAAGCATGAGGGTGAGCAGGACGGCATGAAATACTACGAGTGTGAAATCGACGGCGAGAAAAAGACCGTCTACTCCGTGAAGGGCATGGGCCTGTGGGGCGGCATCAGCGGCTTCGTGGCCATCAATGCCGACGGCAACACCGTCTACGGCGTCTACTTCAACCACGAGGGTGAGACCGCCGGCCTCGGCGCCGAGATCAAGGACAACGTGAAGTGGCAACAGCGGTTCCAGGGCAAGAAGATCCATGCCGACGGCGTGGAGGGCATCTCCCTGGGCGTGAAGAAGGGCAGCGCCGACAGCGACCCCTGCAACGTCGACGCAGTCACCGGAGCCACGCTCACCAGCAATGGTGTGGACGAGATGCTCAAGAAAGGACTCGCCAAATTCATCAAGTAAACACACATATCTATTATGGCATTATTCAGCAAACAAAATAAAGAGGCGCTCCTCACACCGCTCAACCTGAACAACCCCATCCTCGTTCAGGTGCTCGGCATATGCAGCGCCCTGGCTGTCACTTCACAGTTGAAGCCAGCCATAGTGATGGGACTGGCCGTGACCGTCATCACCGCCTTCTCCAACGTCATCATCTCCATCATCCGCAACACCATCCCCCAGCGCATCCGCATCATCGTGCAGCTGGTGGTGGTGGCAGCGCTGGTGACCATCGTGAGCCAGGTGCTCAAGGCCTTCGCCTACGACGTCAGCGTGCAGCTCTCGGTGTATGTGGGTCTGATCATCACCAACTGCATCCTCATGGGTCGCCTCGAGGCCTTCGCCATGATGAACAAGCCCTGGCCCTCGTTTCTCGACGGCATAGGCAACGGTCTGGGCTATGCCCTCATCCTGGTCATCGTGGGCGGCGTGCGCGAGCTCTTCGGCCGCGGCAGCCTGCTGGGCTTCCAGCTCATCCCCGAGGGTGCCTACGACTTCGGCTACGTCAACAACGGCATGATGACCATGTCGGCCATGGCGCTCATTCTCTTGGGTTGTGTAATCTGGGTACATCGTGCCTATATCTATAAGGAGGAGAAATAAGTATGGACCACGCAATAAGTTTGTTTTTCCGTTCGATTTTCGTCGACAACATGATCTTCGCCTACTTCCTTGGCATGTGCTCGTTCCTCGCCGTGTCAAAGAACGTGAAGACCTCTTTTGGACTCGGACTGGCCGTCACCTTCGTGCTGCTCGTCACCGTGCCCGTAGACTATCTGCTGCAGACCAAGGTGCTGGGCCCCGACTGCCTCATCCCCGGCGTCGACCTCAGCTATCTCAGCTTCATCCTCTTCATAGCCGTCATTGCCGGCATCGTGCAGATGGTGGAGATGGTCGTCGAGCGCTACTCGCCCTCGCTCTATGCTGCGCTGGGCATCTTCCTGCCGCTCATCGCCGTCAACTGCGCCATCATGGGTGCCTCGCTGTTCATGCAGCAGCGCATACAGATGGATGCCGCCAACTCGCAGGCCATCAAGAGCGTGTGGGACAGCATCGTCTATGCCCTCGGCTCAGGCCTCGGCTGGACACTGGCCATCGTGCTCATGGGTGCCATCCGCGAGAAGATGCAGTATTGCGACGTGCCCAAACCGCTGCGCGGCCTCGGCATCACGTTCATCACCGTGGGCCTGATGGCCATGGCCATGCTCTGTTTCTCAGGTCTTAAAATCTAAAAACGTAGGAGGATAAAAGATATGGTAAACACATCATTCATATTTGCAAGTATCGGAGTCTTCCTCGCAGTGATACTCCTGCTCGTCATCATTCTGCTGGTGGCAAAGAAATATCTCAGCCCCAGCGGCAACGTCACCATCACCATCAACGACACCAAGACACTCAACGTGCCGCAGGGCGACTCGCTCATGACCACGCTCAACGCCAACGGCATCTTCCTGCCCTCGGCATGCGGCGGCAAGGCCAGCTGCGGACAGTGCAAGGTGCAGGTGCTCGAGGGCGGCGGCGAGATCCTCGACTCGGAGCGCCCCCACTTCACACGCAAGCAGATCAAGGAGCACTGGCGCCTGGGATGCCAGACCAAGGTGAAGGGCGACTTCAAGATCAAGATCGACGAGTCGATCATGGGCGTGAAGGAATGGGAGTGCACCGTCATCAGCAACAAGAACGTGTCGAGCTTCATCAAGGAGTTTAAGGTGGCTCTGCCCCCGGGCGAGCACATGGACTTCCTGCCCGGCTCGTATGCACAGATCAAGATCCCGGCCTACGACTGCATCGACTACGACAAGGACTTCGACAAGGCGCTCATCGGCGACGACTACATCGAGTCGTGGAACCGGTTCAACATCTTCTCGCTCAAGGCCCACAACCCCGTGCCCACCGTGCGCGCCTACTCCATGGCCAACTATCCGGCCGAGGGCGACATCATCACCCTCACCGTGCGCATCGCCACCACGCCGTTCCTGCCGCGTCCGCAGGTGGGCTTCCAGAACGTGCCCACCGGCATCGGCTCCAGCTACATCTTCAGCCTCAAGCCCGGCGACAAGGTCATGATGAGCGGTCCCTATGGCGACTTCCACCCCCACTTCGACTCCAAGAAGGAGATGATATGGATCGGCGGTGGCGCCGGCATGGCACCGCTGCGTGCACAGATCATGCACATGACCAAGACGCTCCACACTACCGACCGCGAGCTCCACTTCTTCTATGGTGCACGCAGCCTCAACGAGGCCTTCTTCATGGAGGACTTCTGGGAGCTCGAGAAGGAGTTCCCCAACTTCCATCTGCATCTCTCGCTCGACCGTCCCGACCCCGTGGCCGACGCACAGGGCGTGAAATACTATGCCGGCTTTGCCGTCAACTGCGTGCGCGACACGTATCTCAAGGACCACGAGGCCCCCGAAGACTGCGAGTACTACCTCTGCGGTCCCCCCATGCTCATCAAGACCGTCACCGACTATCTCGACAGTCTGGGCGTGGAGCCCGACAGCATCATGTACGACAACTTCGGATAAGCATCCGTCAAATGGTGCAAACCACCATCCCGACAACAACAAAGCCGCTGCATATACACAGCGGCTTTGTTGCGTTCTGGAGGCAAGGGGATGATGTTGCTTTGTTGCGGTTTTTGGTTATCCATAGGCAGGCGATATACTTTCAGGCACACTTACCACTCGACCGCCCAGAAAGGTAGGGTGTTCAAAATTCATAAATAACAGTGCATGATTTTCAAGCGAATA
>CAVAXH010000053.1:0-14965 GCA_963592505.1 Bacteroidaceae bacterium | reverse complement strand
GTCGCCGAGCGGCCCTGGGCTGGGTAATTGCTGGGCTTTCAGCCCGCGTCGTCGACTGTTGGTTTGGTCCGCGTCGTCGACTGTTGGTTTGGTCCGCGTCGTCGACTGTTGGTTCAGCCCGCGTCGTCGACTGTTGGTTTGGTCCGCGTCGCCGACCGTTGATTTGGCCCGCGTCTTGGTCTAGCCTGCGTCGTCGACTGTTGGCCATGCCCGCAGTCTGTTCTTGTGTCACCGGTCAGGGCGGGGCTTACTCCTCGGGAGCCTTGTCGATGAGGTCCATAAACTGGTCGAGCTTCGGGGTGATGATGATCTGTGTGCGGCGGTTGCGCTGCTTGCCCGTCTCGGTGTCGTTGGAGGCCACAGGGTTATACTCGCCGCGGCCGCCGGCTGTGAGGCGCTTGGGCTCCACACCGAAGTTGTTGATGAGATACTGCACCACCGATGAGGCACGCAGGGCCGACAGGTCCCAGTTGTTGCGGATGTTCTTCATCGAGGCGGCCTCGGTGTTGATGGGCACATTGTCGGTGTTGCCCTCGATCAGCACGTCATAGTCCTTGTAGTCCATGATGATCTTGGCAATCTTCGAGAGGGTCTCCTGTGCACGCTCGTTCACCTCATAGCTGCCGCTCTTGTAGAGCATGTTGTCGGCCAGAGAGATGTAGACCACGCCCTTCAGCACCTGCACGTCGACCTCCTTCATCTCTTCCTTCGACAGCGAACGGGTGAGGTTGTTGGTCAGCACCATGTTGAGCGAGTCGCTCTTGCTCTTCACCTCCACCAGGTGGCGTATATACTGGTTCGACTCGTTGATCTGGTCTACGAGTTTTGAGATGTTCACGTTGTTGTCGCTGGTGTTCGAGAGGCTCTTGTCGAGGCTCTTCTGCAGGGCGGCATAGTCCTGTTTCTGTTGTGCCAGCTGCTCCTCGAGCACGCTGACGCGTGCCTGCGATGCAGCCAGTTTCTCTTTGGCATCCTGATAGCTGGATGTCAGTTCCTTGTTGGCGTTCTGGCAGTTTTGCAGGTCTTTCTTGCTGGCACAGCCTGTCATGAGCAGTGCTGCAGCGAGTGTGGCCATTACCAAAATGTTCTTCTTCATGATGTTTTCTTTTTAGGTGATTGCCGGTAGGCTCACAGGCTTTTCATGAATTGTGGCCGACACAGCGGTATCTGTTTGTTGTTAGTGTAATTGGCAAACGAGTGCTTTTAAGTTGCAAATATATAGCATAGACGCGTGTCGGGCCAAAAAAGTTTCAAATGTTTAGATATTTTTAACCGCATGCCTCTGATTTAAGGGGCGTTCTGTCCCGCAATTTGTGCATCATGCAGGCATAAAACGCTATCACTGCAGTCCTAAGGCCTTAACACTGCGGTCCTAAGGCCCTAACACTGCAGTCCTAAGGCCTTAACACTGCAGTCCCAAGGCCCTAAGGACAAGAGTTTTCGGGCCTTAGGACTGCAGTGTTCTGGGCGAAGGACAGCAGTGCTGCCGTGTTGCCGTGTTGCAACCAGAGTTCCGCTTATTCGAGGCGTGGCCATCCGTCGTCCCATGCGATGCGCCGCTCGATGAGGATGCTCTGGCCGTGGTGGGCGATGCTGTAGCCGTGGCATACGAAGGTGTCGCCGTCGGTGAAGTGGTAGGCGGCGCAGTGGCCGGCAGCCTCAAACGCCTTGCCGTCGCCGCTGATGACGGGGGTGCCGCCGCCCGCATACATCGGCTTGCCTTCGCGGTCGGTGTAGGGACCATAGACGTGCTTGCTGCGGCCCACCACCACGCGGTAGTTGCTCTGCTCGCCGCGGCAGCAGTAGTCCCAACTGACAAAGAGATAATAGTAGCCGTCGTGGCGCATGATGAACGGCGCCTCGATGGCGTTCACGCCAGCATGCTTGGAGGTGGGGTTCTGCATGCCTTCGGGCGCATTGCGGTAGTAGCGGCGGGCGATGGTGCGCGGATAGCCTGCCAGCTGCGGGCGCCCGTGTCTCATGGCCATCGGTGCCAGTTGTATGCCGTCCCAGAACGATCCCCATGCCACCCACAGGCTGTCGTTGTCGTCGGTGACGAAGGCGGGGTCTATGGCGTTCCAGTTGTCGCGCCGCTCGCGGCTGGCCACGAGGCACCCCTCGTCTTTCCAGTCGGCGGCAGCCAGTGTGGAGGCTGACAGCAGGCCGATGGCCGATGTGTTGCGCCCGAAGGTCGAGCAGCTGTAGGCCATCCACCAGCGGTTGCGCCAGCGTATGACGTCGGGTGCCCAGATGTGGTCTCTGAAGCCCGGCACGCTGTCGTGGGTCCAGCGGGGTATGTCGCTGAGAGCTCCGTCGCGCCTCACGTGCCATGTGTGGCGGTCGCTGGATGTCATGTATCCGATGTGGTGCCCGGTGTAGAAGGCGTAGTAGGTGCCGTCCTCATAGGCCATCACAGGGTCGTGTACGAACGGCGTGTCGGTGTCGAAGGTGATGGGCCGCGGTGTGCGGGGCTGTGCCGTTGCCGGCATGTGCAGCGTGGCACCGAGCAGGGCGGCCAACAGTGCTTTATGCTTCATGTCTCACTTTCTCTGTTGGGTCGTTGTTGGCTTTTCTGTTCAGCAGGATCAGTGCCAGCACGGCGGCAATGATCAGCACGAAACCGGCGCAGATGGCCGGTGTGAGTGCATCGCCGAAGACCAGGATCGAGATGATCATGGCCGTCAGGGGTTCAAAGGCGCCGAGGATGGCGGTCAGCGTGGCGCCTATCTGCTTGATGGCGGGAATGAGCGTCACGTTGCTCAGGGCTGTCGACACGATGCCCAGCAGGGCCAGGTTGATGAGCATGCTGCTGTCTTTCACGGTCTCTATGCCGTCGAAGAAGAAGCAGGAGAAGATGGCGAAGAACACGGCACCCATGAGGAAGACGTAGAACGTCAGCTTCAGGCCGCTCATGTGGCGCACCTGCATGTGGGGCATCGACACCATGTAGAGGGCGTAGGAGAAGCCGGCAGCCAGTTCGATGACAACGCCGATGGGCTGTATGTTTGCATCACCGGTGATGTTGGACATGCAGGCCACGCCCGCCACGGCGAGCGCCATGGCTCCGATGGTGCCCCACGAGAACCGCTCGTGGAAGAAGAGCAGCATGAGCAGCTGGGTCCAGATGGGATAGGAGAACACCAGGGTGGTGGCCACGCCGCTTGGCATGTAGTTGTAGCCCAGTATCATGAGTATGGCCTCCGTGTCGTAGAACAGTGCCAGCAGGCAGACCTCGCCCAGTTCGCGGACGGAGATCTTCATGTCGGTGCGCTTCCACAGCAGCACGGCCAGTATGCCCAGGCAACCCAGGGCAAAGCGGTAGACCATCATCGACGGCAGGTGCATGCCGGCGGTCATGACCGGGATGGAGAAGAGGGGTATCAGGCCGAATGAGGTGGAGGATACCAGACGGTTGGTGAACCCTTTTACGGAGTTGGATAGTGTCATGTCGTTTTTAGTTTTTTTTGTGTAGGTTCGGTTTTCTGTCGGAGGTGTAGTGGCGAAGGGGTGGGGTGCGACAGGTCGCGACGCATCGCTCCCCCCCTGCGGTTTGACGGCGTAGATCAGTAGAGCAGCACCAGGCCGGCCAGTGCGCTGTAGCAGATCATGTGGATCGGATTGATCTTCATCCATTTGGTGCCCACGAAGGTTGCCACGAAGAGGGCTATGCTGATCGAGAAGCGCCAGGGGTCGCTCGGGGTGGAGAAGTTCTCGCCGTTGCACAGCAGCAGCGTGGCGGCAGCGAGCAGGCCCACCACGGCAGGGCGCAGGCCGGTGAACACGGCTTGCACGGCGCTGGTCTTCATATACTTCATGAACATGCGGCTGATCACGATCATCATGACAAACGACGGGAGCACCAGCGCTGTGGTGGAGGTGGCTGAGCCGAGCACGGCCATCAGTCCGCCGTAGCCGGCGTTGTGCACGGCGGTGTAGCCGCAGTAGGTGGCCGAGTTGATGCCGATCGGTCCGGGTGTCATCTGCGAGATGGCCACGATGTTGGTAAACTCGGCCGACGTGAGCCAGGCGTGGTTGCGCACGGTCTCCATCTGTATGAGTGAGAGCATGCCATATCCGCCGCCGAAGCCGAACAGGCCTATCTTGAAAAATGTCCAAAAGAGTTGCAGGTAAATCATAGCCTTCGCTTATTTGAGGTATTTGCCATACACGAAACCGCCTATGCCGGCGGCAATGATGATCCAGATGGGGTTCACGCCGAATGCCCATATCAGCAGGGCCGACACGATGGGTATCCAGCAGTTGTGCACTCCGACCTTGGCGCTCTTGGCCATGTTGAATGTGGGCACGGCGATGAGGGCCACGACCGCCGGACGGATGCCGCTGAACATGGCGGCTATCCACTTCACGTCCATAAACTGGCGGAAGAGCATGGCGATGGCCAGGATGATGATAAACGACGGCAGGCAGGCACCCAGCGTGGTGCATGCCGCGCCTTTCACGCCGCCGATCTTATAGCCGATGAAGGTGGCGATGTTGGCGGCAAACACGCCCGGGCAGCTCTGTGCGATGGCAATGAGGTCGATGAAGTCCTCTTGCCGTATCCACTGGCGTTTCTCCACCACTTCGGCCTGTATGATGGGTATCATGGCGTAGCCGCCGCCGAGGGTGAAGGCGCCGATCTTGAAAAACGTGGTGAAGAGAGGCAGCATGTCCTTGACGGTTGCGCTGCGGGCCGGGGCCTGTGGGGTGTTGTCGGGGTGGTGGTCTGTGGTGTGTTGGTCCATGTGATGGGGTAAGGGCATGAAGAGTGACTAAAATCCCCTCTCGGTGGGAGAGGGGATTCTGTGTGTAGGTCTTGTGGAACGTTGGGAAGCCAGCGTGTTACTTGATGTTCTTCTCAACCCACTTGCGGGCGTTGACGAAGGCCTCCATCCACGGTGTCGCATCGTCGGCGCGGCGGTCGGCCGGATACCAGGCGTTCTGCCAGGGGAAGATGGCGCGCTCGGGGTGCGGCATCATGGCCAGATGACGGCCGTCGGCAGAGCAGATGCCGGCCACGTTGTAGTCGGAGCCGTTGGGGTTGCCGGGATATTCGGCATAGTTGTACTTGGCCACCACGTTGTAGCAGTCCTCGCTCTCGGGCAGTTCGAAACGGCCCTCGCCGTGGGCCACCCAGATGCCGAGCTTGTCGCCGCTCAGCGAGCCCAGCATCACGCTGTCGTTCTGGGGGATGTCCAGGCCGAGGAATGTGCTCTCAAACTTATGCGACACGTTGTGCTGCAGGTGTGAGCGGTGCTTGTGCTCGGGGTTGATGAGGTTGAGCTCCACCATGAGCTGGCAGCCGTTGCAGATACCCAGCGACAGGGTGTCCTGGCGGGCATAGAAGCGGTCGAGGGCCTCCTTGGCCTTGGGGTTGTAGAGGAAGGCGCCTGCCCAGCCCTTGGCCGAGCCGAGCACGTCGCTGTTGGAGAATCCGCCGCAGAACACGATCATGTGCACCTCGTCGAGCGTCTCGCGGCCGCTGATGAGGTCGGTCATCATCACGTCCTTCACCTCGAAGCCGGCCAGCCACAGCGAGTAGGCCATCTCACGGTCGCCGTTGGTGCCCTTCTCGCGGATGATGGCAGCCACGGGCTTCTTGCCCTCCTGCTGTCCGTTCTTCCAGCGGTCGGGGTTGATGCCGAGCGACTCGAAGGAGCCCTTGAAGCCGTCGTGGAGCTTGATCTCCAGCGGCTGCTTCTTGTAGTTGGCATAGCGCTGGGCAGCCATGCCGTTCATGCTCTGGTGCTCGTCGAGCAGGGCCGATGAGCGATACCATGTGTCGCGCAGGGCGTCGATGTCGAAGGTGTGGCTCCAGCCGTCCTTCACCACCACCAGGCTGCGCTCTGCAGGGGTGGGGTAGGCAATCTTGGCATAGCCGATGCCCTCGTCCTCGAGATATTCCTTCAGCTCGCGCTTGTGGGTGTCGCTCACCTGTATCACCACGCCGGGGTTCTCGGCGAAGAGGATCTTCACGATGTCGTCCGACTCGGGCTGCACGTCGTGCAGGTTGACGTGCATGCCTCCCTCCTTGTTGGCGAAGGTCATCTCCAGCAGGGTGGTGATCAGACCACCTGCCGACACGTCGTGGCCGGCCATGATCCAGCCCTTCTTGATGAGGTGCTGCACGGCATTGAAGCAGTCGGCAAAATATTCGGGGTTCTTCACCGTGGGCACGTCCGATCCGATCTTGCCCAGCGACTGGGCGAAGGCGGAACCGCCGAGGTGCTGTGCGTCGAACGAGAAGTCGATGTAGTATAATGATGAGTTCTTGTCGTTGACCATCACGGGCGACACGGTCTGCCGCACATCGCTCACCTCAGCGCCGGCGCTGACGATGACGGTGCCCGGGGCGATGACCTTCGAACCGTCGGGATACTGCTGTGTGAGCGACAGCGAGTCCTTGCCCGTCGGCACGTTGAGGCCGAGGCTGCAGCAGAAGTCGGACAAGGCCTGCACGGCATCGTAGAGACGGGCATCCTCGCCCTGCTGTGAGCGGCAGGGCCACATCCAGTTGGCCGACAGGTTGATGTTCTGCACGGCCGACGGGTGCTCGCGGTCAGTGGCCACGGGAGCCCAGACGATGTTGGTGAGGCTCTCGGCCACGCTGAGCACGCTGCCGGCGGCAGGGTCGGCCAGGCCGGCCTGCGGAGCATGGCCCAGGGCGGTGGCGATGCCTGCCTTGCCGCGGTAGTCGAGGGCCACCACGCCGCAGTCGCTCAGCGGCAGCTGCACCTGGCCTTGTGTCTGCTGGCGGGCCACCTTGCCCGTCACCGAGCGGTCCACCTTGTTGGTGAGCCAGTCCTTGCAGGCCACGGCTTCGAGCTGCAGCACGTTGCTGAGATACTCGTCGATGTGGTCGAGGGTGTAGGTGACATCCTCGTAGTGGTGGACGACGGTCTCGTCGCGCATCACCGTCTTGGGTGAGTGGCCGAACATCTGGGCCACGTCGAGGTCGAAGGGCTTCACGCCGTCGCCCTGCTTGAAGGCGAAGTGGGCGTCGCCCGTGGTGTGTCCCACCACATAGAACGGAGCGCGCTCGCGTGCAGCGATCTTCTCCACCTTGTCGAGCTGGTCGTCTTCGATGAGCAGGCCCATGCGCTCCTGGCTCTCGTTGGCAATGATCTCCTTGGCCGAGAGCGTCTTGTCGCCGATGGGCAGACGTGTCATGTCGATCTCGCCGCCACACTCCTCAACGAGCTCCGAGAGGCAGTTGAGGTGTCCGGCCGATCCGTGGTCGTGGATGGAGGTCACGGGGTTGGCGTCGTCTTCCACGAGGGCGCGCACGAGGTTGTAGGCACGCTTCTGCATCTCGGGGTTGGCACGCTGCACGGCGTTGAGCTCCACGGCGGTGCCATAGCGGCCGGTGTCTACCGACGACACGGAGCCGCCGCCCAGTCCGATGCGGTAGTTGTCGCCGCCCACGACGACGATGTCCTCGCCGGTCTTGGGCTCTTTCTTCAGGCAGTCGCGCTTCTTGCCGTAGCCCACGCCGCCGGCCAGCATGATGACCTTGTCGTAGGCGTAGACGCCGCCAGCGGTGGCCGAGGCGGTGTTCTGCTGGGCTGCTGAGCCGTCGGGCAGGATGGCCGTGTCGGCATCGGTGGTCTGGTATTCGAAGGTGAGCACCGAACCGGTGATGAGCGGCTGGCCAAACTTGTTGCCGAAGTCGGAAGCACCGTTGGATGCCTTGGTGAGTATCTCGCGCGGTGTCTGGTAGAGCCACTTGCGGGCTGCAATGCCGGCCTCCCAGGAGCGGCCCTCAGCGTCGGCCTTGCTGGCGTCGGCCTGCAGGCGCGGGTAAGAGGTCATGTACACGGCGGTGCCGGCAATGGGCCATGAGCCCACGCCGCCGCCCATGCGGTCGCGGATCTCGCCGCCGGTGCCTGTGGCAGCACCGTTGAACGGCTCCACGGTGGTGGGGAAGTTGTGGGTCTCGGCCTTCAGCGACACCACGCTCTCGATGGGCTTCACGTGGAAGAAGTCGGCTGTGGTCTGGTCCTCCGGGGCAAACTGCTCGATGGTGGGACCCTGCGCAAACGCCACGTTGTCCTTATAGGCAGAGAGGATCTTGCCCGGGTGCTCCTTGGTGGTCTTCTTGATGAGTGCGAAGAGCGACGACGGGCGCTCCTCGCCGTCGATGACAAACGAACCGCCGAAGATCTTGTGGCGGCAGTGCTCGGAGTTGATCTGGGCAAAGCCGAAGATCTCCGAGTCGGTGAGCGGACGGCCGTTGGCCTTCTCGATCTTGTGAAGGTATTCGATCTCTTCAGGACTCAGCGCCAGGCCTTCCTCCTCGTTGTACTGCTCGATGTTGTCCACATGCTTGATGGGCTCGGGCTGGTGGTTGACGGTGAAGACTTGCTGGTCCAGACCGTTGTACATGCGCTGCAGCATGCGGTCATGGCTGGCGTCTTCGTTCTCCACGGGGAAGAACTCCTCAATACGCGAAATGCCGGTGAGACTCATGTTCTGGGTGATCTCAACGGCATTGGTGCTCCATGGGGTTATCATTTCTCGGCGAGGGCCTACGAAGTAGCCTGTCAGTGTGTCGGCGTCGACAAGGGTGGCGTCGCCGTAAAGCCAACAGAGTGCTTGTTTCTCCTGCTCGCTGGGCTGGTGGTCCATCTCAGTGGCAATGATGTTCTCCTTGGGAGTCTTGAAGAATAATATCATGGTCTTTAATGATTAATGGTGCATCGTTACACGAATGCAAAATTAAGGGTTTTTTCGCGAATATGGGCATGCGGGCCTGTCTTTTTTGAATATGACGGCCGCTATATGCCACGGCTCATGCCGGCGCCCCGCCTATTTGTTCAGGGCTGCCTGCACGTCGGCCGACAGTTTCTGCGACTTGGGATGGCTGCCGTGCACCTTGAACTTGTCGAAGCCTTCACCGTAGACACCGATGACGTTGGTCTGGGTGACGAAGGCGTGCGGGTCTATCTCGTTGATGATGTTGAAGATGACCTTGCTCTCGCGGCGCTTGGCCATGATGAACAGCATCTTCACGTCGTTGCCCGTGTAGAAGCCGCTGGCCTGCAGCACTGTGGCACCGCGGTGCGGATAGACGGCAATGCGGCTGGCAATCTCCTGATACTTCTTGGAGATGATGAAAAACTGCACGCTGCGGCGCATGGAGCTCACCACCTGGTCTACGCAGAAACTCGACACCCACAGCACCACATAGCCGTAGATGACCTTCTCCCAGTCGTGGAACACCAGGTAGGAGGAGGTGATGATGATGATGTCGCAGATCATGATCACGCGGCCGAGCGAGATGTCGTGATACTTGTTGACAATGGCTGCGATGATGTCGGTGCCGCCCGTCGAGCCGTTCGACGAGAAGCCCAGGCCGATGCCCGACCCCGTGAAGATGGCTCCGATGATGGCGGCCATGAACGGCTGGTCGTGCAGCAGGACGATGCCTTCTGCATATTTCTGGAACACCGAGGTGATGGCGGTCAGCACCAGCACGGCGTAGATGGTCTTGATGCAGAACTTGAAGCCCAGGATCTTCAGCGCGGCCAGCAACAGGCCGGCATTGATGATGAAGTAGGTCCACTGCACGGGGAACCCGGTGCCCCAAAACACTACGGAGGCTATACCCGGCACACCGCCTGTGGTGATGCTGTTGGGCAGCAGAAAGATGTTCCAGCCTATGCAGTAGGATATCATGCCGATACCGATCATCACATAGTCGCGTGTCTCATTCCATATCTTCTTGTTTATGATGGCCATTGTCTTCGTCTATTCTTGTATTATAAAGGTTGTTCTTGCAATTCGTCTGCAAAGGTACACTTTATATTTGATACACCGCTAACTGCTGCATGGAAAATTTGGAACTCGCGCTCCCGACAGGAATGGCTTCTGCTGCACACACGCGCGCATTGTTGTGCTGGGTCAGATGATGTGGAAGTGGCGGAGGGCATTGCTGATGCCGTCGTCGTCGACAGAGGTGGTGACATAGTCGGCGGCAGCCTTCACCGGGTCAACGGCGTTGCCCATGGCCACGCCGATGCCTGCCTGGCGCAGGATGGCGATGTCGTTGCCGCCGTCGCCGAAGGCCATGGTGTCGGCCACGGCGAAGCCCTCGTGCTGGCACATGGCCTGCAGGGCACGACCCTTGTCGGCCTCGCGGTGGGTGATGTCGGTGAACGAGGGGTGCCAGCGTGAGCTGTTGCAGGCCGACAGCGTGGCGGCCACGGCCTGCTCCTCCTCGGCGGTGAAGAACGGGCTCAGCTGCAGCAGCGGCTCGGCGAGCGTCTGGTCGAGCGGCGCAAACTCATAGTCGAGGTTGAGGCCCTCGCGAAACTGGCGGGTCAGCTCGGCGGAGTCGTTGACGATCGATATGTGGCGGGTGCCCACCACCACACACGACTTGCCCAGTCGGCGGCTTGCGTCGATGACCTTGCGGGCGTCGGCAGGCTCTATGCTGTGCAGGCCAAACTGTTCGTCGCCCACGATGCAGAGCGCACCGGTGGTGGTGATGTAGCCGTCGATGAGGTCGGCTATCTGGTCGAGGTTGTTGATGAACGACACGGGGCGGCCCGTGGAGATATACACCCTCACGCCGTTGGCCTTGGCCTGCCGCAGGGCTGCCACGGTGCTGTCGGGGATGCGGTGGGTGGCAAAACTGACGAGTGTGCCGTCGATGTCGAAAAACAATGCTTTGGTCATGGCTGGTGCATTAAAGGCGGGTTACAGCCCCTCCCTCCTGTGGGATCGGGGGTGTCGGGGTGTCGGCAGGAGCTTTATTGGTGGCCCGACCACACGTCGTCGCTGTTGTATTTCAGCCGGAAGTTGATGGGCAGTTCATATTCCACCTTGATGGGCATGCCATAGCGCTTGCCGGGATTCCATTTGGGCATGTCGCCTATGACGCGCATGGCCTCCTCGCTGAAGGCGTCGAGCGCCTCCTGGCGTGTGCGCTGCTTGGCGTCGCCGCGCAGCTTCTGGAAGGGCAGCTTGTCTTCCACGGTGATGCGGTTGTCAATGACGCGTGCGTTGGTGATGGTGCCGTCGGTCTCCACCATAAACTTCACGATGGTCTGGCCCTCCAGGCCGTAGTTGCTGGCCACGCGAGGGTACTTGATGTTCTTGGCCAGATAGTAGCGCAGCATGGTCTCGCCGCCTTTGTATTCGGGGTTCTTCGACATCTTGCTGCGGGGTATGTTCACACGCGAGAGGTCGAGCATGCTGAGGCGCTTGGCCACCTTCTTCACGTCGACGGTGCGCTCTATGATGCGCCCCTCCGTGTTGATGACGTAGTAGGCCGGTATCCAGTTGATCTTGAACAGCGTGTAGGTCTGCGCCTCGCGCATCTTCTTCAGTTCCGACAGTTGCAGACCGAACATCTTGTTGTCCTCGATGTATTTCTGCCATGCCTCCTTGTTGGTGTCATACGACACGTGTATGAACACGATGCTGTCGGAGTTGTAGACATACGACAGGTCGTTGACCTCCGGCATGTCGCGGCGGCAGTCGGGGCACCATGATGCCCAGAAGTGCAACACCACATAGCGGCCGCGCAGCGACTCCAGCGTGACGTTGCTGGCCGAGTCGATGACCATCTCGGGAGCCAGGGCGCCTATCGGCAGCATGTTCTTGGCGTAAAGCGAGTCGGCGTCTTCTGCCTGAAGGCTGACGAACGGGAGAAGCGCCCAAAGGAATAGGAGAAGTGCTTTCACAATCGTGTGGTTTTTGTTATGGTTCGTATTTCTATTTTTATACAAAATTACGGCTTGTCGGCCAATTCTGCAAATGATAACGGGGTTTCGTGGGCCGTTCTCCTGATTTTTAGCACGAATTAACTATCCTGGCGGGGGCGTTTGGGGGCGTATGGCTGATGTTTTTTGTACTTTTGCATTCACATCACCAACAGTCTATCCAATGATGATTTTACGTACTATCGCAATGATTTCGCTCGCTGGCTTTGCCGCTGTGCCGCTGCAGGCCGGCGACTCTGTCGACTACCGTCCGCAGGCAACGGTCCGTCAGTATGACGGCTACCGGCTGGTGTGGCACGATGAGTTTGAGGGCGAGGGGCGCCCGTCGGATGAATGGACCTACGAGCACGGCTTTGTGAGAAACAACGAGTGGCAGTGGTATCAGCCCGACAATGCCTCGGTCAGCAATGGCACGCTGGTCATCGAGGCTCGCCGCGAGACGGTGCCTAACCCCTATTACCGTGAGGGCAGCCGCGACTGGCGGCATGCGCGCCCCGAGGCCCGCTACACGTCGGCAAGTCTCAACACCAGCCGTAGCCATGTGTTCCGCTACGGCCGCTTCGAGGTGCGGGCCAAGATCCCCACGGCTTCGGGGGCATGGCCGGCCATCTGGCTGCTGGGCAACCAGTGGAGCTGGCCCGAGAACGGCGAGATCGACATCATGGAGTATTACATCAAGGACGAGCGGCCGTCGATACTGGCCAACACCTGCTGGGGCTCCACACGTGCCTATGACCCGGTGTGGAACTCGGTGGTCACGCCGTTCACCCATTTCAGCGGTCGCGATGCGCAGTGGGCCGACAAGTTTCATGTGTGGCGCATGGACTGGGATGAGCGTTTCATCCGCATCTATCTCGATGACGAACTGCTCAACGAGACGGACCTCTCGCTGACGGTCAACGGTGGCGTCGGCGGCAACCGGCAGAATCCCTTCAGCAATGTGGTGGAGGGGTTTGGCGACTATCTGTTGCTCAACCTTGCCATCGGCGAGAACGGAGGCGTGCCCGACGACAGCCAGTTTCCGCTCCGCTACTATGTCGACTATGTGCGGGTGTACCAGAAGATGTGATCAGCGCGCGTCGGCCTCGACAGTTCCGTCTGCCAGTATCTCCTTGGCACGGTCGAGGGCGAAGTTGATGTGGCTGCAGATGTTCTTCTCGCCCACCGACTGGTAGAAGCCGGCTTTCTGCAGTGCGGCGTGCACGCGCGGCACCACACCCGACAGCACCACCTGTATGCCTTCCTTCTGGCTCATGGCGCAGAGGTTCGTGAGGTTGTGTATGCCTGTGGAGTCCACAAACGGCACCTTTCTCATTCTGATGATGCGTACCTTCGGACGGTCGCCGAAGGTTGCCATGATCTCCTCGAAACGGTTGCCGGCTCCGAAGAAATACGGACCGTTGATCTCATAGACCTCCACACCCTGCGGTATGGTGAGGTGCTCTATGTTGCCCTTGGTGATGTCGCTCTCCTCGCTGATCTCGTCCATGATGACCTTCACCTCGGTGGTCTCCGACATTCGTTTCATGAACAGCAGACAGGCAATGATGAGGCCCACCTCGATGGCTACGGTGAGGTCGAAGATGATCGTCAGGAAGAAGGTGATGAGCAGCACCGTCACGTCGCTCTTGGGGTTTTTCATCAGCGACAGGAATGAGCGCCAGCCGCACATGCCGTAGGCCACGATGACGAGCACACCGGCCAGACAGGCCATGGGGATATACTTCGCCAGCGGCATGAAGAACAGGAAGATGAGCATCAGCACCACGGCATGGATGATGCCCGACACGGGCGTGCGGCCGCCGTTGTTGATGTTGGTCATCGTGCGTGCTATGGCTCCCGTGGCGGGTATGCCGCCGAAGATGGGCGAGGCGAGGTTGGCCACACCCTGCGCTATGAGCTCGGTGTTCGAGTTGTGGTGGTCGCCGATCACACCGTCGGCCACCGTGGCCGAGAGCAGCGACTCTATGGCGCCGAGCACCGCGATGGTGAGGGCCGGCGACACCAGGCTTTTCACCGTCTCCCATGTCATGTTGGGCAACTGGGCGTCGGGGATGGCGTTGCTCACCGAGAAGCGGTCGCCGATGGTCTCAATGGTCGTCACGCCGGCCAGCTGCTTCAGCAGCAGCGCTGCCACGGTCATCACCACGATGGCTACGAGCGATCCGGGAATCTTCTTGCTGAAACGTGGGGTCACGGCGATGATCACCACGCTGAGCAGACCGACGGCGGCACACCACGGGTCGAGGGTGTCGAAATGGCTGATGTAGCATGTCCACTTCTCCAGAAAGTCGCTGGGCACCTTGTCGATGGTGAGGCCGAAGAGGTCTTTGATCTGTGTGGTGAAGATCGTCACGGCGATACCGCTGGTGAAGCCCACCACGATGGGGTAGGGAATAAACTTGATGATCGTGCCCAGGTGGAGCACGCCAAACAATATCAGGAAGGCGCCGGCCATCAGCGTGGCGATGGTGAGGCCTTCAAAGCCATACTGCTGTATGATGCCGTAGATGATGATGATGAAGGCTCCTGTCGGGCCGCCTATCTGCACCTTGCTGCCGCCGAGCAGCGAGATGATGAAACCGGCCACGATGGCGGTGATGATGCCTTTCTCGGGTGTCACACCCGACGCTATGCCGAAGGCTATGGCGAGGGGCAGTGCCACAATGCCCACGATGAGGCCCGCCATGAGGTCGGCGGCAAAGGTCTTCTTGTTGTAATGCTTCAGTGTAGCAAAAAACTGGGGTTTGAATTCTAGCTTGCTGTTCATCTCTTGTTGTTATTCCGAATATATGTTCTTGTATGTCTTCTCGCCACGGCTGCGGTCCAACGCGTGTTCTTGTATGTCTTCTTGCCACGGCTGCGGTCCGATGAGCCGGACTTCGCTCTTTCCGTTTGTTACTTTTTGTTTATGATTGTTAAAACGCTGTATTGCGCTTTTTATTGTGCCACTTCTGAAAAAAAATATGGTTCTGCACCTTCTGGGCGAACATGGGTTGTAAATGGTTGTAAGGGTTTTATGGGTTGTCTAAAACCTAAGTGGCGCATACAGATAAGCCCCAAGGGAAAAATACGCGTTGATCATATAGGCTAGCCCCACCTGGTAGGGTGTTCAAAATTGACATATTTTAGTGAGACATTTTGTGCTAGTTTTTTTCTCTTTTACCCTGTCCATGACGCAGGCTGAAGCAGTGGTCGACGACGCGGGCTGAAAGCCCAGCAATTACCTAGCCCAG
>CAVAXH010000052.1:0-15103 GCA_963592505.1 Bacteroidaceae bacterium | reverse complement strand
GGCTATCACTTCAGCCCGCGCATGACCGACATGTTCAACCCGTTCAGTGTGCTCAACGCCTTTGCAAAGATGCGCCTCGACGACTACTGGTTTCGCACCGGCTCGCCCACCTATCTCGTACGCCTGCTCGAGGACAACCATGTGAACCTCAACGATTTTACAGGCCAGTGGCTGCAGACCTCCGAGTTTATCGACTACAGGGCCGACAAGGAAAAACCGCTGCCCATGATCTACCAGAGCGGCTATCTGACGCTGAAGGACTATGATCTGGACATGAACACCTACACGCTCGACATCCCCAACGATGAGGTGCGGCGTGGCTTTGTGACCCTTGTGGCAGCCGACTATCTCAAGTCACAGGACTCGGTGGGGGCATGGGCCATAAAGATCGTGAATGCGATGAAGCAGGGCGACGTGGAGCTACTCGAGAAGTTGTTTTACTCGTTCTTTGCCAGCATCCCCTCAACACTGCGCGAGAAGAAAGGAGAGCGCGAGAAGGAGCGCCATTTCCAATACACGTTCTACCTCGTCACCCGCATGGTCAGCGCCTACACAGTGTTTGCCGAGAAGCAGCAGAGCGAGGGGCGCCTCGACTGTGCCGTGGAGACCCCTGCGCATGTCTACATTTTTGAGTTCAAGCGCGATGGTTCGGCCGAGGAAGCCCTGCAGCAGATAGAAGCCAAGGGCTATGCCCGCGAATATGCCGCCGACACGCGCACGGTGCACCTCATCGGCGTCAACTTCTCCAGCAAGACGGGCACCGTAGACGGGTGGCTGGCAAGGCAGAGAGAGTAAAGGCAGTCCTGAAAATCACCACCGCAGAAAAAAGTGTTGGAGACTACGATTCGCCCACACCGACGCGGTTATAACAACGGCTCGATGGCCGGCGGCACCAGACCGGTGACGGGCAGTCCCTGGGCCAGACGTTGGCGGATGAGCGTGCTGCTGACGGGATAGAGCGGCGTGTCAACGAGCGTGACACCCGGCGGCAGCGAGGCCCGGTCGACGGCATAGCCCTCGCGCGGATAGACAATGACAGGGTGATGGCGCAGGATGTCGTCGGGATGTGCCCAGCGGTCGAAGGCCAGCCAGTTGTCGGCCCCGATGATGAGAGCGAAGCGGCGGTCTGGATAGTCGGCACGCAGGTGCTGCAACGTCTGCCATGTGTAGGACGGCCGCGGCAGGCGAAACTCATAGTCGGAGGCCACGAGGTGCGGTTCGGTGGCCAGCGCCCGGCATGCGAGATCATAGCGCACGTGGTCGGGCAGCAGGTCGGGAGCCGCCTGCTTGAAGGGGTTGAGCGGTGACACGAGAAACCACACCTCATCCAGATGCGCCTCGGCCAGCAGGTGGCGCGCCAGCGCTATGTGTCCTGTGTGGATGGGGTTGAACGACCCTCCGAAGATTCCGGTAAGCATGAGTGTCTTCTCTTTCAAATGATAAGGGTGGTTCTATAAATTACCACCATATTGTCCGTTGGATGGTTGACAGTTTCGCCATCCGACAAAGCTAATCTACAGAATCGCCCTTGAATGGTTGATGATGTTCCGCCGGCCGCAATCAGCCGGCAGATGCATCACTTGCGCAGGAAGTCGCTGACCAGGCGGAGCGTGTCAGCCTCAGCCTGCTGGAGGTCGTCGTTGACCACCACATGGTCGAAGCGCGGAGCGAAGGTCAGCTCGTAGGCCGCCTTCTGCAGGCGCTGCTCGATGACCTCTGGCGCGTCGGTGGCCCGGCCGATGAGGCGGCGCCGCAGCTCGTCGACCGACGGCGGCTGCACGAAGATGCTCAGTGCGCGGTCGCCATAGAACTGCTTGATGTTGCAGCCCCCCACGACATCGACGTCAAACACCACGTTGTCGCCGCGGAGACACTGCTGTTCGACCTGTTGCTTCAGGGTGCCGTAGAAGCGACCGGGATACACCTCCTCGTGTTCGAGAAACGCCCCCTCGTCGATCTTCTGGCGGAAGGCCTCCTCGGAGAGAAAAAGATAGTCGACACCATGCTGTTCGGTGCCGCGCGGAGCCCGTGTGGTGGCGCTGACCGAGAAGGCCAGGTGCAGTTCGGGATGATGGTGCATGAGCCACTGCACGATGGTGCTCTTGCCGCTGCCCGACGGTGCCGAGAAGATCAGCAGGCGGCCACCGGCGACCGTATCGTTGGAAAGAATAGCCATAAGAATCTCTATTGGATGTATGTGTTGAGGGTGGTTACACTTTTTCCCCACCCTTGAATGTTAATGATTACAAAGCGTTGAGCACCTGTTCCTTGATCTGTTCGAGCTCATCCTTCATCTGCACCACGATGTTCTGCATCTCTGCCTGGTTGCTCTTCGAGCCGGTGGTGTTGATCTCGCGTCCCATCTCCTGTGCTATGAAACCCAGTTTCTTGCCGTTGGGCTGGTCTTCGGCCATGGTCTGCCGGAAGTAGTTGAGATGGTTGGTGAGGCGCTGCTTCTCTTCGCTGATGTCGAGCTTCTCGATGTAGTAGATCAGTTCCTGTTCGAGGCGGTTGCGGTCGTAGGCCACGCCCGGCAGTGCCTCGAGGCCCTTGACGATCTGTTCGCGTATCTTCACGGTGCGGCTCTTCTCGTAGGGCTCGATGCTGGCCAGCAGTCGCTCGATGTTGTCGACCTTCTCGTGGAACTTGCGTTCGAGGGCGGCCCCCTCCTGCCGGCGGAAGTCGATGAGTGCTGCCAGTGCGTCGTCGATGACCTGGCGTGCCACCGTCCACTCCTCGTCGGAGAGCTGTTCCACCTCGGTGCGTGTCAGCACGTCGGGCATGCGCATGATGGTCGACAGCCAGTCGGACGGTGCGGGCATGCCGGCCCGCTCTACGGCTTCCTTCAGCTGGTGGTAGTAGTTGTCCACGAGGGCCGCATTGACCGGTGTGGCGTCGACCAGCGTGTCTTTCTCCACCCAGATGGCAAAGTCCACCTTGCCTCTGTTCAGCGAATGGGCGATGAGCTGGCGTATCTCCATTTCCTTCTCCCGATAGACCGGCGCAATGCGTGTGGAGAGGTCGAGCGCCTTACTGTTCAATGATTTGACCTCAACATTGATTTTCTTGTCCTTGAAGGCCGCGACCGCCTTGCCGTAGCCCGTCATCGATTGTATCATGCTTTCTTTCGCGTTAAATTTCTGCAAATGTACTAAGAAATCGTGGGAAAAAGCGTAAATTTGCACTTTATTTAGACAGATTTTTGAAAACTATGTCGTGCATATTGAACATTGACACGAGCACCGACGTGTGCTCGGTGGCCGTCAGTCAGGACGGCGCATGCATTTTCGAGAAGGAAGACCACAGCGGTCCCAACCACGCCGAGCGCCTCGGCACCTTCGTGGACGAAGCCCTCTCGTTTGCCGACAACCACGCCATACCCCTCGATGCCGTCGCCGTGAGCAGCGGTCCCGGATCATACACCGGTCTGCGCATCGGCGTGTCGATGGCCAAGGGCATCAGCTACGGCCGCGACGTGCCCCTGCTGGCCGTGCCCACGCTGGAGCTGCTGTGCGTGCCCGTGCTGCTGCAGGAGCTGGTGAGCGACGACGCCCTGCTCTGCCCCATGATCGACGCACGCCGCATGGAGGTGTATGCACAGGTCTTCGACCGCGCCCTGCATGAGGTGCGCCCCATACAGGCCGACGTGGTGGACGCCGACACCTACCGCGAATACCTCGACCGCGGCCCCGTCTACTTCTTCGGCAACGGCGCCCGAAAATGCCGCGACGTCATCACCCATCCCAACGCCCACTTCATCGACGGCGTGGAGGCGCTGGCCCGCCACATGATGCCGCTGGCCGAGCGCCGCATGATCCGCCAGCAGACCGAGGACGTGGCCTACTTCGTGCCCTTCTATCTCAAGGACTTTGTGGCCAAGGAGCCCCGCAAACTCATCTGACCACCACCCCATCTTAACACACACCATATCAAAGAAAATGAACATCACCGGATTGGACTATAACAGCCAGCGAGAGCGCCTTGTGCTGCCCGAGTATGGACGCGAGATACAAAACATGGTAGACCACTGCGTGACACTGCCCACCAAGCGGCAGCGGCAGCAGTGTGCACGCACCATCGTGGCCGTCATGGAACGCATGGTGCCGCAGAACCGCCATGCCGCCAACTACAAGCAGAAACTGTGGGACCACCTGGCGCTGATGAGCAACTTCAACCTCGACATCGACTGGCCCTACGACATCAGCAACGCACGCCAGATGCAGACACCCCCCAAGCCCCTCGACTATCCCAAGACGCAGATACACGTGCGCCACTACGGCAAGTATCTCTTTGAGATCTTCGAGCAGCTGAAGACGATGGCCCCCGGACGCCAGCGCGACGACCTCGTGCGGTACACCGCCAACCAGATGAAGCGCGACCTCGTGATGTGGAGCCACGGATACACCGATGACGAAAAGGTGGCCGACGACCTCGCACGCTACACCGACGGACACATACAGCTCGACCTCAGCCGGTTCCGCTTTGCCAAGGTCGACATGCGTGAACCCGAGACCAACGGCAAGCGCCGCAAGCGCAGATAAGCACACCCCACCCATCAACCACCATCAACCACCACAAGCCATGGAGGCATTCATCATAGAAGGCGGACACCCGCTCAGCGGAGACATCACGCCGCAGGGAGCCAAGAACGAGGCTCTGCAGGTCATCAGCGCCACGCTGCTCACCAGCGATCCCGTGAGGATAAAGAACATACCCGACATTCTCGACGTCAACAACCTCATACGTCTGCTGCAGGACATGGGCGTGAAGGTCACCCACAACGCACCCGGCGACTACACCTTCCAGGCCGACGACCTCAACCTCGACTACCTGGACAGCCTGGAGTTTGTGCGCAAGTGCTCGTCGCTGCGCGGCTCGGTGCTCATGATCGGTCCGCTGCTCGGCCGCTTCGGCAAGGCCACCGTGGCCAAGCCCGGCGGCGACAAGATAGGGCGGCGGCGCCTCGACACACACTTCCTCGGCTTCAAGAACCTCGGTGCACGCTTTGAGCACGACGAGACGCGCGACGTCTACCAGATAAAGGCCAGTCAGCTGGAGGGCACCTACATGCTCCTCGACGAAGCCTCGGTGACCGGCACCGCCAACGTCGTCATGGCCGCCGTCATGGCCAAGGGCACCACCACCATCTACAACGCTGCCTGCGAACCCTACCTGCAGCAGCTGTGCCACATGCTCAACCGCATGGGAGCCAACATCAGCGGCATCGCCAGCAACCTCATCACCATCGTGGGCACCGACAAGCTGCACGGCACCGACCACCGTGTGCTGCCCGACATGATCGAGGTGGGATCGTTTATCGGCATGGCCGCCATGGTGGGCAACGGCGTGCGCATCAAGGACGTGTCGGTGAAGAACCTCGGCATCATCCCCGACGCCTTCCGGCGCCTCGGCGTGCGCATCGAGGTGGAGGGCGACGACCTCGTCATACCACACCAGAGCCACTACGAGGTGCAGTCGTTCATCGACGGCACCATCATGACACTCGCCGACGCCCCATGGCCCGGACTGACCCCCGACCTCATCTCGGTGCTCCTCGTGGTGGCCACGCAGGCACGCGGCTCGGTGCTCATACACCAGAAGATGTTTGAGAGCCGCCTCTTCTTCGTCGACAAGCTCATCGACATGGGCGCACAGATCATCCTCTGCGATCCGCACCGCGCCGTGGTGGTGGGACAAGACCACCGCATACAGCTGCGCGCCGGCAACATGACATCGCCCGACATACGCGCCGGCATAGCGCTGCTCATTGCAGCCATGAGCGCCAACGGCACCAGCCGCATCGCCAACATCGCACAGATCGACCGCGGCTACCAGGACATAGAGCAACGGCTCAACAAGCTCGGCGCACACATACGCCGCGTGAACGACTGACATACCCACCACACACACTGACATACCCACCACAACGATGATAAGACAAGAGGACGTGTACCGCATAGGACGGCTGGGAAAGCCGCACGGCGTGAAGGGAGAGGTGTCGATGCAGTTTGACGACGACGTCTTCGACCGCGTGGACGCCGACTACCTCGTGCTCGACATCGACGGCATCATGGTGCCCTTCTTCATGGAGGAGTACCGCTTCCGCTCTGACGAGATATGCCTCATGAAATTCTGCGACGTCGACACCGAGGAGCGCGCACGCGAACTGACGGGGTGCGGCGTCTTCTTCCCGCGCGCACTGGCACAGCAGACCGACGACGGAGCCTCTTGGGCCGAGATCGTGGGCTTCAGCGTGACCGACGGCGCCACAGGGCGCACCGTGGGCACCATTGCCGCGGTCGACGACACCACGGTGAACGTGCTGTTCACCGTGACCACACCTGCGGGCGACGACGTGCTGCTGCCTGCCAGCGACGAACTCATAACCGCCTTCGACCGCCAGGCGCAGTCGATCACCATGACCATCCCCGACGGACTGCTCGACCTGTGAGACGACAGCACGCCCCACACCTTATATATATATATACCAGCACATCCTATATAGGTTTACCCCCATATACCCACACATCCACACACCCCGCCACGATTATCAATCATGAAGAAACAACAGATATGCATACTGGGCAGCACCGGGTCGATAGGCTCACAAGCCCTCGACGTCATCGGCCAGCACCCCGACCGCTATGAGGCCTACTGCCTCACTGCCAACAACAGTGTGGAGAAACTGGCCGCACAGGCACACCAGTATAACCCCGCCGCCGTGGTGATAGCCAACGAGGCACGCTACGACGAGCTCACCGCGCTCATGGCCGACCGCCCCGACATCAAGGTGTATGCCGGACAGCAGGCACTCTGCGAGGTGGTGGAGGCCACACCCGTCGATGCGGTGCTCGCCGCCATGGTGGGCTTCGCCGGACTGGAGCCTACCATACACGCCATCAAGGCCGGCAAGAAGATCTGCCTGGCCAACAAGGAGACACTCGTCGTGGCCGGCGAACTGATGCTCAGCCTCGTGAGCCAGTATCATGTGGACCTGCTGCCCGTCGACTCGGAGCACTCGGCCATCTTCCAGAGTCTGGTGGGCGAAGACATGAACGAGGTCGACAAGATACTGCTGACCTGCTCGGGAGGCCCCTTCCGGCTGATGGACCACGAGCAGCTGCGCCATGTGACGGCCGCCGATGCCCTGCGGCACCCCACCTGGGACATGGGCGCCAAGATCACCATCGACTCTGCCTCGCTCATGAACAAAGGCTTCGAGGTGATGGAGGCACGATGGCTCTTCGGCGTGCCCGCCGAGCGCATACAGGTGCTGGTGCACCCGCAGTCGGTGGTGCACAGCGGCGTGCAGTTTATGGACGGTGCCGTGAAGGCACAGCTGGGCGTGCCCGACATGCGCCTGCCCATACAGTATGCCTTCTCCTACCCTGAGCGCCTGCCGCTGCAGGGCGACCGGCTCGACTTCTTCAAGACACAGCGGCTGGAGTTCTTCGAACCCGACGTGCAGAAGTTCCCCTGTCTGCAGCTGGCCTACGACGCCATACGCCAAGGCGGCAATGTGCCCTGCACGCTCAACGCCGCCAACGAGGTGGCCAACGCCGCCTTCCGCGAGGGCCGATGCTCGTTCCTGGGCATGGCCGACATCATCGGCAAGACCATGCAGCGCGTGGCCTTCGATGCAGCCACCGACCTCGACGTGTATCTCGCCACCGACCGTGAGGCACGCCGCGTGGCCGCAGAGATGCTGTGAGGCCGCACACAGAGGAGGGAAGCATGCGCCCAACGCGCATGCACACACACAACAATGAAATCATCATCGACAACATCATAATCATCATCGACAACACGCAATGGAAATATTCTTCATAAAACTCATTCAGCTGGTTCTCGCCATCACGCTGCTCGTCTTCCTGCACGAGGGCGGTCACATGATAGCCTCCAAACTCTTCGGCATCAGGGTGGAGAAGTTCTTTATCTTCTTCGACCTCGGTGTGGGAAAATGGAGCGGAAAGCTCTTCAGCTTCAAACCGCGAAACAGCGACACCGAGTATGGCATGGGATGGCTGCCGCTGGGCGGCTACTGCAAGATAGCAGGCATGGTCGACGAGAGCTTCGACACCGAGCAGATGCAGCAGCCCGCACAAGACTGGGAGTTCCGGTCAAAGCCCGCATGGCAACGCCTCATCGTGATGATCGGCGGCGTGACGGTCAACTTCCTGCTGGCGCTCTTCATCTACTCGATGATCATGTTCCACTGGGGAGAGAGCTATGTGCGCCTCGAGGACATGTCGCAAGGCATGAAGTTCAACACTGAGGCCAAACAGTATGGGTTCCGCGACCACGACATCCTCGTGGGCACCGACCGGGGCGCCTTCAAGGACCTCACCGTCGACGTGTACCGCGACCTCTCGGAGGCCCGCTACTGCGACGTCGTGCGCGGCGGCAAGAAGGTGCGCATCGACCTGCCCGGAGACATCAACCTGCTGGGCATGCTCAAGAACACACCGGCCTTCATGAGTCCGTTTGTGCCGGCCGTCATCGACTCTGTCTTCCGCGACGTGCCGGTGGCCGACGATGCCACCCGCACCGTGCCGTCGCCGGCAGCCGCCCTGCATCTGGCCAAGGGCGACACGCTGCTCGCCGTGAACGGCAAGGCCGTCGACTCGTATAACGAGTTTACCGACGAGATCGGACGCGTGGCCGACCAGATGACCGAGGCCAAGACAGCCGCCGACAGTCTGCGCCTGCGCCGCGTGAGCCTCGTGGTGGCCAAGGCTGGCGGCAGCCACGACACCCTGCAGGCCACACTCACCGCTGACCTGAAGGTGGGCTTCACGGTGAAGAACGTCTACGGCCTCTATCAGGACCGCACGACACACGTCAGCTACGGGTTCTGGCAGAGCTTCCCCGCCGGTGTGAAATACGGATGGGACGTGCTGGCAGGCTATGTCAGCGACATGCAGTATGTGTTTACCGCCGACGGTGCCAAGTCGCTGGGTGGCTTCGGAGCCATCGGCAGCCTGTTCCCCGCCACATGGGACTGGTATCTCTTCTGGAAGATGACGGCGTTCCTGAGCATCATCCTCGCCTTCATGAACATTCTGCCCATCCCCGCCCTCGACGGCGGCCACGTGCTCTTCCTGCTCTATGAGATCATTGCGCGCCGCAAGCCTTCCGACACGTTCATGGTGAGAGCCGAATATGCAGGCGTGGCCATCCTCGTGGTCCTCATGGTGGTGGCCAACCTCAACGACATACTGCGCTGGCTGGGCATCATGTAGGCATTCGGGCCTGCTAGTGCATGCGGTTATTGACAAAAACATTAAAAACCCCAGCGCTGTGTGCGAAGCCCTTTTGGGGCTTATGCCGTCTGTGATGTCTGGCGCCTTTGTGAGCCAAGGCTCACAGCCGCCAGACACCACAGGCGGCATGGCGGCCGCGGCCGCCTTCGCACACAACGCTGGCCATAAACCTTTTTAAACCGCTCACGCACTATATAGTGACACTATAAGGCACATCATAGTGGCACAATAAGGCACATCACAGTGGCACAATAAGACACATCAAGTTATAGGTCACAACAAGTTACAATAGGTCACAATAAAAGAATGTAGAACCACATAAAACTATTGGGCGCATGAACTTTCAGGTAAAGAAACTCACAGACGTCAATCCCTCCCTGTGCCAGCAGCTGAAAGGTTACTGTTACGAACTGAACGGATGTTGCCAGTCGGTGCATCGTGAAATGGGGCCGTTTCTCAATGAATACATGTATCAGGATGCATTGGAAATACTCATGAAAGAACGTGCTATTCCACACGAACGGGAGCATTATTTCTCGGTGATATTTCACGGACAGCATGTGCGCCATAAGCACTTTGTGGATTTCAAGGTTTATGATAATGTCCTGCTGGAGTGCAAGGCGGTGGAACAGCTGATGTCCGAACACCGACAGCAGCTGTGGAACTATATGCGGCTGACCCATGTGCCCATCGGCATACTCTACAACTTCGCACCCATACGCGACCAAAGCGAACACTATTATCTTGATACCGACAACAATATCATGTATCTCTTCTGACCACAACACACACACCACTGCCATACCTCACAATGCCACACCCCACCACCACCCACTAACTGATGTCGCGTGTGTTTAACCGGTTGGCCAGACAGCTGCGTGAGCGGTTTAGAAAGGTTTATGGCCAGCGCTGGGCGCGAAGGCGGCCGCAGCCGCCATGCCGTCTGTGATGTCAGGCGGCTGTGAGCCCCGGCTCACAAAGGCGTCCAGACATCACAGACGGCATAAGCCCCCAAAGGGCTTCGCGCACAGCGCTGGGGTTTTTAATGTTTTTGTCAATAACAATAACGATAACAACGATAACAAATATAAAACACAACGAAAATGATGCGACGAATGATGCTCCTCGTGGCGCTGCTGGCATGCGCTGTGACGATGATGGCCGACGGATGGACCACCATCACCAACGGACAACTGTGGTATGACACCGACGGCAACGTGGTGCAGGCACACGCCCCCGGATTTCTCAAGGAGGGACGCACATGGTATATGGTGGGCGAAGACCGCAAGGACTCGTGGAACCCCGACGTGAACCTCTATGCCAGCGAAGACCTGCAGCACTGGCGCTTCATGGGCAAGATCATCGAGAACGGCGTCACCACACCCGAGCTGGGCAAGACGCGCTTCATCGAGCGCGCCAAGATCATGCACAACAAGAAGACGGGCAAGTATGTGGTGTGGTGCCACTGGGAGGGCGAGGGCTATGCCGCCTCGGAGGCTGCCTGCTTCGTGGCCGACAACATCACCGGCCCCTACCGGCTGGCGTGGAGCGGAAGACCGCTGGGCGTGAAGAGCCGCGACTGCAATGTCTTCGTCGACGACAACGGCACGGCCTACTTCATCTCCACCACCAACGAGAACACCGACCTCGGACTGTTCAGGCTCTCGGCCGACTATCTGAGCGTCGAGAAGCACACACCGCTGATGGCGGGCGAGCGACGCGAGGCACCCGCCATCGTGCGCGTCGACGGACGCTACTACATGCTCTCGTCGGCATGCACAGGATGGGCACCCAACCAGTGCCGGCTGAGCGTCACACGCAACCTGCGACGCGGATGGACACCCCTCGTGGACATCGGCGACAACAGGGCCTTCGGCACACAGGCTGCCGCCATACTCAAGGTGGAAGGCACCAAGCAGACCACCTACCTCTATGTGGGCGACCGATGGATGGACCCCGACCTGCCGCGCACCAAGACCATCATCTTCCCCGTGACGTTCAAGGACGGACAGTGCGTCTTCGAATACCGCGACTCGTTTCGCATCAACTTCGAGACGGGAGAAGTGGAATGACGCAGCGCGAGGGAACGCGCCGATAAAGCCGAATGTTGCTGCGCCAAGCGATTTTTAAGGAGGAAAAGTTTGGCACTATCGGAATTAATGACTAACTTTGCAGCGTTCTCTAATAAGAAGAGGCTTAAGGATAAGAGAATTCCGACATTGGAAAGGATGTCGGAATTCTTTTTGGTTTTACCCTCGATGAAACACAACAACAACTAAAAAAGAAAACACTATGGCATATATGTCACAAGAAGGCTACGACAAACTCGTGGCCACCCTCCACCAGCTGGAGGCCATTGAGCGCCCGAAGGCTTCGGCGGCCATCGCCGAGGCGGCCGACAAGGGAGACCTGAGCGAAAACTCCGAGTATGATGCTGCCAAGGAGGCACAGGCACACCTCGAAGAGAAGATCAACAACCTGAAGATCACCATCTCACAGGCCAAGATAGTCGACATGAGCCGGCTGTCGGCAGACGCCGTGCAGATCATGTCGAAGGTGGAGATGACCAACCTCACCGTCAACAAGAAGATGACCTACACCATCGTCAGCGAAAACGAGGCCGACCTGAAGGCTGGCAAGATCTCCATCAAGACACCTATCGCACAGGGTCTGCTCAACAAGAAAGTGGGCGACGTGGCAGAGATCAAGATCCCCAGCGGCACCATCAAGCTGCGTATCGACAAAATCAGCATCGACGCATAAACACACACACGCTATGGCTACACTCTTCAGCAAGATCGCCGCAGGCGACATACCCAGCTACAAGTGTGCCGAGGACGACCGCTTCTATGCCTTCCTCGACATCAACCCCGTGATGAAAGGACACACACTGGTGGTGCCCAGAAAGGAGACCGACTACATCTTCGACATGGAAGACGACGAACTGGCTGCCTTTGAGGTGTTTGCCAAGAAGGTGGCAAAAGCCATCCGCACCGCATTCCCCTGCAAGAAGGTGGCACAGGTGGTGCTCGGCCTCGAGGTCAACCATGCACACATACACCTCTTCCCCATCAACAGCGAGGCCGACGTGGACCTGAAGAAGCACGTCAGCCTGACCGAAGAGGAGATGAAGGACACCGCCGACAAGATCCTCGCAGCGTTCAACAAGCTGTAGCGCAGTGCCCCGCCTTTCAGCGGCAATATCCGCCATTACAGGGTGGTTCTGCAAATTACCGCCCTATAAAGAAAAATAAAAAGACAAACCGCCTCCATTGGGGCGGTTTTTTTGTATCTTTGCAATATCGTGGGGCATTGCATGCGCATGCAACACGCAGAAGCCAACGACAATACCATAAACAAACCATAACAACCCTAACAATCATGAAACAACGGCAATTCCTGACGAGCCTGGCAACCATGCTGGCCATGACGTTGGGCGCACAAGCCCAGCAACACCAGTTCACGGTGAACACCAAGCCGGGCGCCCCCGTACAGTCGACGATGTACGGCATCTTCTTCGAAGACATCAACTTTGGTGCCGACGGCGGCCTCTACGCCGAAATGGTGGAGAACCGCAGTTTTGAATTCCCCGACCGACTCATGGGATGGAACACCTTCGGCAACGTCAACGTCAGCGACGTGAAGCCCGCCTTCGACCGCAACCCGCACTATGTGACGCTCGAGACGGCCGGCCACAACCAGAAGTTCACCGGACTGGAGAACCGCGGATTCTTCGGCATGGGACTGAAGAAAGACATGACCTACGAGTTCTCGGTCTATGCCCGTCTGCACAACGTGCAGGGCAAGGAGGCCAAGATACGCGTGGAGATCGTTGACGACCAGGATGTGCCCATCGACAAGAAGAGCATCACCATCCAAAACAACAAATGGCAGAAGTACACCGTGCAGCTGAAGTCGGGCAAGACCGTGGAGAAAGGCATCATGCGCATCTTCCTGGAGAGTGCCGACGGCGTGGACCTCGACCATGTGAGCCTCTTCCCCGGCGACAACTGGAACGGACTGCGTGCCGACCTCGTGAAAGACCTCGAAGACCTGCACCCCGGCATCTTCCGCTTCCCCGGCGGATGCATCGTGGAGGGTACCGACCTGGAGACACGCTACCAGTGGAAGAACACCGTGGGACCGGCCGAGAACCGTCCTCTCAACGAGAACCGCTGGAACTACACCTTCCCCCACCGCCTCTACCCCAACTACTACCAGACCTACGGACTGGGCTTCTATGAGTTCTTCCTCCTGTCGGAGAAGATCGGCGCCGAACCGCTGCCCGTGCTGAGCTGCGGACTGGCCTGCCAGTATCAGAACGGCGACAAAGACCAGAACGCACACGTGGCCCTCGACGACCTGCAGTCGTATATCGACGACGCCCTCGACCTCATAGAGTTTGCCAACGGCGACGTGACGACCAAGTGGGGCAAGCTGCGTGCCGACATGGGACATCCGCAGCCTTTCAACCTGAAGCAGGTGGGCATCGGCAACGAACAGTGGGGACCGATGTATCCTGAGCGCCTGCAGAAGTTTGTGGAGCAGATACGCGCCAAGTATCCCAACATCAAGATCTGCGGATCGGCAGGCCCGTCGGCCGCCGGCAAGGACTTCGACTACGGATGGCAGGAGATGCGCAAGCTCAACGTAGACCTCGTGGACGAGCACTACTACTGCCCGCCCGACTGGTTCCTGAAGAATGCCGGACGCTACGACAACTATGACCGCAAGGGCCCGAAGGTGTTTGCCGGCGAATATGCCTCACACGTCAAGGACATGGGCAGCAAGCCCACCGTGGCCATGAACAACTGGGAGGCTGCGCTCTCCGAGGCCGCCTTCATGACCGGTCTGGAGCGCAACGCCGACGTGGTGTGGCAGTGCACCTATGCACCGCTCTTCGCCCATGTCGACGGATGGCAGTGGCGCCCCGACCTCATCTGGTTTGACAACCTGAAGAGCGTGCGCTCTGTCAACTGGTATGTGCAGATGCTCTACGGCACCTACAAGGGCACCAACACGCTGCAGCTCACCGAGAACGGCAAGGCTGTGGAGGGCGACAACGGTCTCTATGCCAGTGCCGTCTACGACAAGCCGAGCAAGAAATATATCGTGAAGATTGCCAATGCCGGCGACCAGGCACAGCAGGTGGTGCTCTCCTTCAAGGGTGCCAAGGGTCTGGCCAAGGCTCAGGTCATCACGCTTCATGCCGACGACCCGAAGGCCACCAACTCGCTGGAGCATCCCACCAACGTGGTGCCCACCGAGAGCGAGGTGCCTGCCGACGGCAGCAGCCTCACGCTGACCGTGCCCGCCAAGACCTTCCAGGTGGTGCGCCTCTGATGCTCGCCGCCACACAGGCTGCATAAGCATGCCACAATGCATAACAAAGCCGCCGGTGCAATTGCGCCGGCGGCTTTTTATGTGTCAGTAATCCATTCACCAAAGGTTGCCATTAGCCTGCATAATTCATGGTGTATAGGTCCAATTTCATAGATCGCAGACCAGAACTTGAGACCTTTGCCCTTTGCACTGATGTCCTTGGGTCTTTGTACTGATGTCCTTGAGCCTTTGCACTGATGTCCTTGAGCCTTTGTACTGATGTCCTTAGGCCTTTGTACTGATGTCCTTAGGCTCTTAGGACTGGAGTGTTAGGGCCTTAGGACTGGAGTGTTAGGGCCTTAGGACTGGAGTGTTAGGGGCTTAGGACTCTATGGTACGCCTCATCCCCCATCTGGGGCAGGCAATCGACATTTTTTAGCGAGACATTTTTGCTCGTTTTTTTTATTTATTGCTGATTGTGTTAGTGCGTGAGCCGACGCGGGCTGAACCAACGGTCG
>CAVAXH010000051.1:0-15282 GCA_963592505.1 Bacteroidaceae bacterium | reverse complement strand
TATTGTTTTTCACGGATTGCTGTAGACAGCATCTACGCATTTAACGGAAGAACCTTTTATGTTTGGTCACGCCTATTGTTTTGCCAGTCATATCCTCAACATGTGGGACGTGACTGGCTTGTTTTTTTTACTGAGGCCTTGACACTTTACACTGGTCGGCAGCATCGAAAACGATTTTCAAGGTGCGGCTGCGCGTTGTGTACTTTGCCAAGGTGGCATCCGGCATTCTTGAGAAGTCGACGCCCGGAATGAAAGAGAAGGATCCCTCTTTGATCTCTAAAGCGCTCCACTTGCCGTCGTTGTCGTTGTCGACCTCCGAATGAAGGTAAAGACACAGATCCATTGACTCGACAGTCTTCAGGTCTACGCCGGCCTTCACCGTGGCTTGCGCGGTGACAACCATCGAGTCGGGGAAATGGGTGAACGTGGTGACGGGGGTGGTGTACTTGCGCACATTGTAGTCGATCTTCTCCACCAGCGCATTGATGGTGTAGACGTCCTCCACGGTGTTGCTGCGCGTCAGCACAACGGGCGTGCCGTCGACGGTGCAGGTCACATCATAATAGTTGAGCATGTCGTCGGCGAAATAGACCATAACGCGAGCTGCGGCTTTTCTGGCCTTCGACGTTGACGGGGTGTCGTCGCTGCTGCTGCATGACGTAAGGGTCACGCCAGCGAGCATCATCGCCACGGCGATGATGAACGAATGAACCTTGCTGTTCATAGATTTGTTGTTGTTGATTATGATTAGTTATGCGATAATGTGCTATGGCTACAGGTCGTTGAGCAGGTCTGCCTTGCCGTCGTCGATGAGCTTGATGACGAGTTCGCCGAAGAGCGTGTTCTGCCAGGCAAACCATGGGCGGGTGTACTTAGACGCATCGTCCTTGTGGAACGACTCGTGCATGAAGCCGGTGCCGGCATCGGTGGCGAGCAGGGTGCGCATGCACCAGCGGATCTCGTCGTCGTCCTGCGCCGTGAAGCACTTCATCATGATCGACATGGGCCACGGCATGTCGTAGCCGATGTGGGGTCCGCCCACGCCCTCGCCGGCCTTGCCGCGGAAGAAACACGGGTTGTCGGTGCTCCACACGAAGCGGCGCGTGTTCTGATAGATGCTGTCGTCGGCCGACACGTCGCCCAGATAGCCCATGCCCAGCAGCGACGGCACATTGGCGTCGTCCATGAGCAGGCGGTTGCCGAAGCCGTCGACCTCATAGGCATAGATCTTGCCATAACGCGGATGGTCGTAGACGGCATAGGTCTGCAGGGCCGTCTGCACCTCGGCAGCAAGGTCGGCACACTCGCCGGCCAGGCGGAGCGCCTCATCGCGCTGTGCGCCGCCACGCGCCGCACAATGGCGCAGGATCTCAGCCGCCTTGCGCAGCGACGACACCGCCATGAAGTTGGCCGGCACGAGGAAGGGCAGCACCGTGGCATCGTCGGACGGACGAAACATCGAAGCGATGAGCCCGACGGGGTTGACGGGTGCTCCATAGCCGTCCCACCCCACGGTGTCGAAGGCACGGTCGGTGGTGCGCGTGAAGTGGTAGGCCTTGCGCGTGGTCTTGCGCTGCTGCTCGCGGAAGGTGGTGAGAATGTTGCCAATGGCCTCCATCCACACGGGTCCAAACACGCTGTCGTCGGCCGTCACCTTCCAATAGCGGTAAGCCAGACGGATGGGATAGCAATAGGAGTCGATCTCATATTTCCGCTCAAACACATCGGGACACATCTGCGTGTCGTCGGTCTGCCAGCCGGCAGCCGTGGGGCCGTCATTGAAGGCGTTGGCATAGCGGTCGATGCAGATGCACTTCAGCTGCCGCAGGATGACGCCGCGCAGCATCTTGCGCAAGCGCTCGTCGCGCCCGGCCAGCGCCACATAGGGCCACACCTGTGCACCGGAGTCGCGCAGCCACATGGCGGGGATGTCGCCGGTGTAGACAAACGTGTCGTCGTCGCCGTCGGGCAACACACGGTAGTGGACGGTGCTCTCGAGCGTGTTGGGGAAGCAGTTGGCAAACATCCAGGCGAGCTTCGGGTTGCCCTTCAGCGTCTGCTGCACCTCGCGGATCTTCTGCTCCACAGCCTCGGAGGTGAAAAGGCGGTCGGCCACAGGGGGCCGCTTCGACTCGTAACGGCCGTCGGCGGGGGTGACCACCCGGGTGTAGCGCTCGTGGATGTCGACGGTGGCATTTTGCTGCGCCGTGGCAGCAACAGAGGCAAGGACGGAGAGGGCAAGAAAGAGATGTCGCATGGGCAGGTGTGTGGGGCTAAAAAGGATAAGACAAGGGGAAAGACGAAACAGAGGGGGTTAGGGACGGTCGCTGGGACGCGTGCCCCATGCGGAGGGCTCAGGACCCATCTGCAGCCGCAGCACGCCGCCCCGCATGATGTCGTCGTAGGCGATGTAGGACTTGGTGTAGCGGCGGCCGTTGAGCGTGGCCGACTGCACATAGATGTTCTCCCGGCTGTTGTCGGCAGCCTCCACGCAGAACGTGCGGCCGTGGCCCACGCTCATCTCGACCCTGTCGAAGAGGGGCGAGCCGATGACATACTTGCCGCCGGCGGGCTCCACCTGATAGAGACCCATGGCGGAGAGCACATACCATGCCGACATCTGACCCACATCCTCGTTGCCGCTGAGACCGTCGGGGGCGTCGGAGTACATCTCGGACATGACCTGCCGCAAGAGGCGTGCGCCCTTCCACGGCTGGCCGACATAATTGTACATGTAGAGCACATGATGGCTGGGCTCATTGCCGTGGGCATACTGGCCGATGAGACCGGTGATGTCGGGCGAGGCATTGGCGCCGAGGTCGCCCGTCACGACGAAGAGCGAGTCGAGCTTGTCGACAAAGCGCTGCTCGCTGCCAAAGAGCTTGACCAGGCCGTGCACATCGTGGGGCACAAGCCATGTGTACTGCCATGCGTTGCCCTCGGTGTAGTCGTCCATGCGGTGGTCGGCCGAGAAGGGGCTGAAAGGCACGCGGAACTGTCCGTCGCTGCCCACGCCGCGCATGAAGCATGTCTGCGGATCAAAATAGTTGCGGTAGCTGAGGGCGCGCGCTGCGAAAAGGCGCGCGTCGGCCTTCTTGCCGAGCAGGCGGGCCACCTTGGCCACACACCAGTCGGCGAGCGCATACTCCAGGCCCTTGGCCACGGTTTCGCGGCTCTCGTCCTTGTCGTAGGGCAGATAGCCATACTGCTTCAGCAGGTCGAGGCCGCGCTCGTCGGCCAGTGCCGACTGCCGCATGGCCTCATAGGCTGCCTCGCGGTCTTGCACATAGCCCTTGAGCACCAGATCGGCCAAGACGGGTATGGCGGGGTTGCCCACCATGCAGTTGGTCTCGTTGCCCATGAGGTGCCACACGGGCAGCTTGCCCTGCTGGCGATAGATGTTGATGAAGGTGGCGGCCACATCGGCCAGCCGCTCGGTGTGGATGAAGGTCATCAGCGGATGGGCCGCCCGATAGGTGTCCCACAACGAGAGGGTGGTGTAGTTGGTGAAGCCAGCCTGGTGGACCTGGCCGTCGGCACCGCGGTAACGCCCGTCGGTGTCAGCATAGACGGAGGGAGCCGTCATGGTGTGATAGAGGGCGGTGTAGAACACGCGGCGGCTCACCGTGTCGGCGGTGGTGAGCTTTATCTTGGCCAGCGACTCGTTCCATGCGCGGTCGGCATCGGCCACCACCTGCCGGAAATCCCAATGGGGCAGCTCTGCCTGCAGGTTGGCAGCGGCGCCTGCGGTGCTGACAGCCGACAGGCCGACCTTGACCAGCAGGGGCTGCGACAGGTCGCTGGCCGTGATGAGCCACCGCCCGCTGTCGAGCGGCTCCACCGTGACAGGCTGTGAGAACGCTGCCGCAAAATAGGTGTGCTGGTCATCGGCCCAGCCATGGGAACGGCGGTGACCGGTGATCTGCGTGGCCGTGACGCCGTCGAGGCCGGCATCGGTGGGGCGGTCCCAGCCGATGCCTTGACGGAGGTCGAGCAGCAGCCGGGCCTGGCTGACATCGGCGCCAAACGTGTAACGATGGAAACCGGCACGCTGCGTGGCCGTGAGCTCCACCCACACATTGGGCTGACTGAGCTTCACGGAATAGTAGCCGGGACGCACCGTCTCGCTGCTGTGGCTGAACACGGCCGCATGCTGGGCGGTGTCGGCCACGGGCAGCAGGGCCACATCGCCCAGATCGCCGACGCCGGTGCCGCTGAGATGCTGGTGGCCAAAGCCGATGATCACCGAGTCGGAGGCATGATAGCCCGAGCACCAGTCCCAGCCGCGCGACGGCTCGGTGGGGCCGAGCTGCACAAAGCCAAAGGGCACGTTGGCTCCAAGAAACACATGACCATGCCCGCCGGTGCCTATGCGCGGGTCAACATACTGGGTGAGCGACTCCTGCGCCTGGCAGCGCATGGACGGCATGACTGCCGCCAACACGGTCAGCACCAAGGCTATCGCCGGTGTGACGGGAAGGAAAAGACGGGTGTGCTTCATGGCTTTTGGGTGTGTGAGGAGGCGTGGCAGGCGCCCGCTGTGCAGACACAGCGAGGCGGCTGTCAGAACTCGCTGGTGAAGTGGAACTTGATGTGCGTGAAGTCCTGCTGTGCCATGGAGAGCACATAGCTGGAGTCGGCCAGGAAGACGTCGCGGCCCTCGATGTCCTTGGCCATATACTGATACTTGCGCTTCTTGAAGTTTTCGAGCTCGGCGGCATCGTCGCTCTCGATCCAGCACGCCTTGTAGAGATGCACGGGCTCCCAGCGGCACTTGGCATTGTACTCGTGCTCCAGACGATACTGTATGACCTCAAACTGCAGCTGGCCGACGGTGCCGATGATGCGGCGGTTGTTGAACTGATTGACAAACATCTGGGCCACACCCTCGTTCATGAGCTGCTCCACACCTTTCTGGAACTGCTTGGCCTTCATGGGGTCATCGTTCTCGATGTACTTGAACAGCTCGGGCGAGAACGACGGCAGACCGCGGAAGTGGAGGTCTTCGCCCTCGGTGAGCGTGTCGCCGATCTTGAAGATGCCGTTGTCGGGCAGACCGACGATGTCGCCGGGGTAGGCCTCGTCGACCGTGCTCTTGCGCTGCGCCATAAACTGCGTGGGCGACGAGAAACGCACGGTCTTGTCGAGACGCACGTGCTTGTAGGGGGCGTTGCGCACAAACTTACCGGAGCACACCTTGCAGAAGGCTATGCACGACCGGTGGTTGGGGTCGATGTTGGCGGTGATCTTGAAGATGAAACCGGTGAACTTGCCGTCGGTGGGGTCTACGGCGTGCTCTTCGGCCTTGGTGGGACGCGGACTGGGAGCGATCTCCACAAAACAGTCGAGCAGCTCCTGCACACCAAAGTTGTTGAGGGCCGAACCGAAGAACACGGGAGCCACCTCGGCCTGGAGATACTGGTCGGTGTCGAAATCGGGATACACGCCGTCGATGAGCTCCAGCTCGTCGCGCAGGTGCTGGGCATCGGCCTCGCCCACACGGTCGTCGAGCTCGGTGCCGGTGATGTCTACCGCCACCTTCTCGGTGACGCGCTGCTTGTTGGGCGTGAAGAGGTTGAGCTGCTGCTCGTAGATGTTGTAGACGCCCTTGAACTTGGCTCCCTGACCGATGGGCCACGACAGGGGGCGCACGTGGATCTGCAGCTCCTGCTCGAGCTCATCGAGCAGGTCGAAGGGGTCGCGGCCCTCACGGTCCATCTTGTTGATGAAGATGATGACGGGCGTGTTGCGCATGCGGCACACCTCCATGAGCTTGCGGGTCTGTGCCTCCACACCCTTGGCCGAGTCGACCACGATGATGGCCGAGTCGACGGCGGTAAGCGTGCGGTAGGTGTCTTCGGCAAAGTCCTGGTGACCCGGGGTGTCGAGGATGTTGACCTTGTAGGGTTCGCCCTCCTGGCCCTCAGGCAGATAGTCGAACTCCATGACAGATGTGGAGACCGAGATGCCGCGCTGCTTCTCGATGTCCATCCAGTCGGAGGTGGCCGTCTTGCGGATCTTGTTGCTCTTCACGGCACCCGCCACCTGTATCTGTCCTCCGAAGAGCAGAAACTTCTCGGTGAGCGTGGTCTTACCGGCATCGGGGTGAGAGATGATGGCGAACGTGCGCCGCCGCTTTATTTCGTTTGCTATGCTTGCCATGTGTGTGTGCGTATATTATAAAAAAAGGTGTACGATGTGTGTGTGTGTGTGTGAAAAAGTGTGCTGTGATGAAGCTGCGGTGCGCCGCCTTATGCCTGCTGGAGCAGCGCCGCCATACACTTGCGCAGGCTGTCTTCCCAGTGGGGCACGCTGATGCCAAACGTCTGCTTCACCTTTGTCTTGTCGAGCACGCTATAGGCCGGGCGCTTCACGGGCGACGGGAACTCGCTGGAGTGGCAGGGCTGTATGTCGCACGCCGTGTTGCCGGCAAGCTCGGCTATCTTGCGGGCAAAATCATACCATGAGGTGACGCCCTCATTGGAATAGTGGTAGATGCCCGAGTGGCCCTCATAGCGGCGGCCCTCCACGATGGCGAAGATCGCCGCGGCCAGATCGCCGGCATAGGTCGGCGTGCCGGCCTGGTCGAACACCACCTTGAGCTGTGGCTTGGTGGCGGTGAGCTGCATCATGGTCTTCACGAAGTTGTGGCCAAACTCCGAGTAGAGCCATGCCGTCCGCAGGATGATGTGGTTGGCACCCGAGGCTGCGATGAGCTGTTCGCCATGCAGCTTGGTGAGGCCGTAGACGCCGGTGGGCGTGCCCTTCTGGTCCTCGCGGCAGGGCGTGTTGTAGGGATCGCCGCCAAAGACATAGTCGGTGCTGACATGCACGAGCAGGCCGTCGACCTCGCGCATGGCCTGTGCCAGATAGCCCGGCGCGGTGGCATTGAGCGTCTCCACGATGTCGCCGGCTGTCTCTGCCTTGTCGACATTGGTCCATGCGGCACAGTTGATGATGCACTTTATGTTTTCCTCGGCAACGACCTGCCGGATGGCGTCGAGATTGGTGATGTCCAGTTTGCGATAACCGTCGCACACGTCGGTGAAGACATAGTGGTCGGTGGCCGACTGCCGGCTGATGCGCTGCATCTCGTTGCCGAGCTGTCCGTTGGCTCCTGTTACAAGTATGTTCATGTGTGAAGAATGATATGTTTTTTTATGCAAGAGGGTGCGCCGGCACGTGTCTATTCGTCGCCGAAGTCGAGGCCCTCGTTGCGGTCTTTGATGTAATAGTCGCTGAGCATCCCCACGAAGGCGGAGATCTCCTTGATGGCGCTCTCGGTCTCGGGCGACACCTCTTTCTGCTGCATGCGGAGCAGCATGACGCCATAGAGGGCGCTGAGGCACGTCTCGATCTCGCTGACGTCCTTGTCGCCCCGGCTCCGCAGTTCCACGATGAACGGCAGCACCTTGTAGTATTCGGCATTGTAGAACGGGAACTTGCCCGACTGCAGCAGCCGGTGGTGCAGGTCGCAGACGTCCTGCAGGAGCACCGTGTTGATCTGCAGATGACCGTCCTGGCGCCGGCCCTCCTCGTTCATCATGCGTATGAGGTTGCCCATCCAGTCGGTCTCCTCGTCTTTCTGTTCGTCGGTATAGTCAAACTGGCTGATATACTCGCGGCGCAACCGTGGCAGCGAGCACTCGTAGGCCCGGATAAGATCTTCTATCTGCCACATGTAAAGCAGATATTCCACGATCGACTTCTTGCGGATTTCTTGTGCTATAAACATTTTGGTATGATGATGGATATGGAGTGTCAGGGGGAGGGATGGCTGTCGCGGCAGCCTGCGGGGGTCAATAGTGGAAGGTGTAGAGGTTGAACACCGTCCCTATGAGCACCACCAATGAGAAGATGATGACGAGCGAGCCGATGACCTTGTTGATGATGAGGATGCCCGTCTCGTCGAAGCGGTTGCCGATCTTGTCGACCAGCCATGTCAGCCCGTACCACCAGAGCAACGCGCCTGCGACAATGCTGAGATAGCCCAGCGCCATCTCCACGGGATGGTTGGGGATGACGAAGGCAAACTGCGCGAAGGTGGCCATGAAGAGGAAGATGATGAGCGGATTGGAGAAGGTGACGAGGAATGCCGTGATGCCATTGTGCCACAGCGATCCCACCTTCTTCTGTCCGTCGCGACCCATGGAGCGCGACACGTTGGACCGCCAGCAGTGCAGCCCGAAGAACATGAGGATGACACTGCCGGATATCTGCAGCCAGAACTTGTTGGTGGGGTTGGTGATGAGATCCATCACGAAACTCATGCCGAAACCGGTGAAAAGGGCATAGATGAAATCGCTGACCGAGGCGCCCACGCCTGTCACGAAGCCATACCAGCGGCCCTTTCTGAGCGTGCGCTGTATGCAGAGTATGCCGACAGGGCCCATCGGCGCCGAGGCGATGATTCCGATGAGCATGCCCTTGAGGATCAGCTGGAGAAGGTCTATATGTAGTTGTATTGGTATCATACAGCCTGCAAAATTACGTTTTTTTCTTGTAACAGACAAACATTTAGGCAGATAGGTGCACACTGCACCCTCTATTCGGTGGAGAAGTCGGCCACCACGCTGCGATAAGTGCGGTAGAGGCGCGTGCGCGTGATGTAGCCCTGCAGCACGTTGTTGATGTCGACCACAGGCAGCACGTTGGCATTGGTGGTGTCGAACTTGCGCATCACGTCGACCATGGGCTCGTTGCGGTAGAGTATGGCGGGCAGGGGCGTCATGACCTGGCTGGCGCGCATCTTCTGATAGAGCTCGGGGCGGAACACGATGTTTCTTATCTTGGTGAGGCTGATCTCGCCGAGCAGACGGCCGCCCTGGTCGAGCACCGGCAGGAAGTCGCTGTCGCTGTTGCTCAGCACGTTGACCACGCGGCCGAGCGGCATGTCGGGACCGACGCTCGTCACCTCCTTCTCGACGATGGCCTCCATGTTCATCAGCGTGAGCACGCTGTGGTCGGTGTGGTGGGTGATGAGCTTGCCCTCGCGGGCCAGTCGCATGGCATAGATGCTGTGGGGCTCAAAGATGCTGATGACCATCACGCTCACCACACACACGATGAGCAGCGGCACGAAGAGCTGGTAGCCGCCGGTGATCTCGGCGATGAGGAAGATGCCGGTGAGCGGGGCGTGCATCACGCCGGCCATGACGGCCGCCATGCCCAGCAGCGTGAAGTTTTTCTCGGGGATATACACGCCCATCTGCTCGATGTTCCACAGGCGTGCAAAGAAGAATCCGGCAAAACCGCCCACAAAGAGCGAGGGGGCGAAGGTTCCTCCGCAGCCGCCGGCACCATTGGTGGATGAGGTGGCCACGATCTTCGTGATGAGCACCAGGGCTACGTAGACCACCAGCAGCTCGCTGTGGCCGTAGAAGAGCGATCCGTTGAGCACCTGGTCCCAGTCGGCCTGCGTCTTGCCGTTGAGCAGCATGGTCAGGCTGTCCCATCCCTCTCCATAGAGCGACGGGAAGAAGAAGATGAGCGTGCTGAGCACCAGTCCGCCTATCAGCAGCTTGCGGTAGGGATGCCGGCGCATGCGTGCGAAGACGCCTTCGCACCATGTCATGCCGCGCATGAAGTAGAGACTGACGAAGCCGCCGAAGACGCCGAGCAGCACGGTGGCCGGCAGGCGCTCGACGTTCCACGCCGAGTCGAGCGTGAACGAGAACATCGACTGGTCGCCCACCAGCACATAGCTCATCACATTGGCCGTGATGGTGGCTATCAGTATGGGCACGATGGACGACATGGTCATGTCGATCATCAGCACCTCAAGCGTGAACACCAGTCCGGCAATGGGGGCCTTGTAGATGCCTGCCACGGCAGCTGCAGCGCCACATCCCACGAGGAGCATGAGCTGGCGCTTGTCGAGATGGAAGAGCTGGCCGAGGTTGCTGCCGATGGCCGACCCGGTGAGCACGATGGGGGCCTCTGCTCCCACCGATCCGCCGAAGCCGATGGTGATGGCCGACGCCACGAGCGACGACCAGCAGTTGTGGCGGCGGAGGCGTGAGCGGTTGGTGGAGATGGCATAGAGCACACGGGTGATGCCGTGCGAGATGTTGTCGCGCACCACATACTTTATAAACAGCGAGGTGAGCCAGATGCCCACCACCGGAAAGAGCAGGAAGAGCCAGTTGGCGGCATCGGCGGCAAAGCCTGCGGTGAGCAGCCGCTGCACCAGGTGGATGAGCCCGTGGAGCAGATAGGCGGCCACAGCGGCCAGGATGCCGACGAAGAATGCCAGCACCTGCGTGGTCTGCTTGTCGGAAAGGTTGTGTTCGCGCCAAGCCACAATCTTGCCGAGCAGCCCTGCCGTAGCCTCGGTTTGGGTAGATGCTGGGCCGGTCATTTCCTGATGATGGTGACTTGCCCGTCAGCAGCGAGTTTCACGATCGAACTGGGCTTGTGGGGCTTGTGCTCCTGGCGGCGCGTGAAGCACACATAGTCGACCTGCTCCAGCAGCTCGGGGGCTATGTCGCGATAGTTTTGCGCAGTGGGCTCACCGCTGATGTTGGCACTGGTGGACACGAGGGCTTTCTGAAAGCGGTAGCACAGCTCGCGCGAGAAGGCCTCATGGGTGATGCGGAGGGCCACGGTGCCGTCGGAAGCCACGAGGTTGGGCGCCAGGTTCACGGCGTCGTCGAGGATGACGGTCATGGGGTCTACGGCTGCATCGAGCAGATCCCAGGCCACGGGCGGCACCTGCCTGACATAGCGCTGCAGACGGGCATCGCTGTCGACAAGGCAGATAAGCGCCTTCGAATCATCGCGCTGCTTGATGCGGTAGACTTTTGCCACGGCCTCGGCGTTGGTGGCGTCGCAGCCAATGCCCCACACGGTGTCGGTGGGATAAAGAATGACGCCGCCCTCGCGGAGCACGCGGACGGCATTACGGATGTCTTCTTCCTGTGTCATCGGAGTATGTGTTTATTGGATGTGGAGGGGGCTGCAACGCGGCTGTGCGGCGGCACAGACGGGCAAACGGCGCATGCGCCCACCATAATGACTACCGCAAAATTACTAATTCTTTGCCGTCTGCCCAAATGTTTTAAGCAAAATTTCGCTGTCCGGGCGGCGCTACGCGGTTTATTTTTTATAACTTTGCACTGGTGCTGGGCTCATGACGCCTGCTTTCATGCCCCGTCCCGGCGCCACACTCCCGACAAAACAACATCAAGATATGCATAACAACACCATTACACGCTGCCACAAGAGCAGCACCGCCCGTCTGGCTGCCTCGCTGGCTGCCGGCATCCTGCTGCTTGGCAGTTGTGCCACGAAGAACGCCGTCGCCCCTCAGCAGCCCGCAGAGACCACACAGCAACCCGCCACCGTGCAGCCTGCAGAGATACAGGCCGACGCCACGGCCAACAAGGAGTTTGTCAGCATCAAGGATGCTTCCGACGTGCTGCTCGGCCGCACGGAGCTGAAGGCGCTGGCGGCCAAATATGGCTACAAGACCATCAGCGGATATGCCGTCTACCGGCTCGACAGCTACGACACCATGCTCTACAAGAACTGTCTGCCGGCCAAGAAGGTGGGGACGGGTGTCTATGCCGACACGCCCCAGCCGCAGCGCAAGGGCACGTCGAGCTATGTGGCCATGGCCGGCGACGTGACCATCGGCGTGTTTAACAACAAGGCCTACGACAACCTCGTGAGCCAGGTGAAGAACGCCGGATTCAACCTGCTGGAGCAGGGCTACGAAGACCACTACAGCAACGGACTGATCGACATCTTCTGCTACGCTTCGCGGCGCACGGTGCGCCTCAGCAAGACCGCTGCACAATAGGGCGCTTAGCGACTTTACCCTTCACGACCAAGAGAGTCAACTCCAACCATGCAATCAAGAAACAACGATAGCCGGCTGCTGCGACAGCTGCAGAGCTACGGCATCATCACCATCGCCATGCTGATGGGCGTTGTAGGCCTGAACCTCTTCCTGCTGCCCAACGAGATCACGATGGGCGGCGTGATGGGTGTGGCATCCATCGTCTACTGGGGCACGGGCATACCGGCACAGCACACCTACGGTGCCATCAACGCCCTGCTGCTCGTGGCTGCGCTGAAGGTGCTGGGGTGGCGCTTCTGTGCCAAGACCATCTATGGCGTCATCGTCTTCACCGTGGGCTCCACGGTGCTGCAGAGCATCATACCGCCCGACCTGCACCTGCTGGCCGACCAGAAGTTCATGGCGTGCATGGTGGGCGCCGTGTTTATGGGCACCAGCGTGGGACTGGGCCTCTCGGCAGGCGGCTCCACCGGTGGATCCGACGTGGTGGCTGCCATGATACACAAGTATCGCGACGTGTCGCTGGGACGCATCATCCTGCTCTGCGACCTGTCGATCATCACGTCGTCGTATGTGGTGCTGCGCGACTGGGAGAAGGTGCTCTACGGCTATGTGCTGCTCTTCATCATCTCGTTCTGCGTGGACCATGTGGTCAACTCGCTGCGCCGCAGTGTGCAGTTCTTCATCATCTCCGACAAGTATCAGGAGATCGGCGAAGCCATCAACAAGATTGCTGACCGGGGATGCTCCACGCTCAACGGCAACGGCTTCTACACCAAGAAGGACATCAAGGTGGTCTACTGCATTGCCAAGAAGAGCGAGTCGAGCTTCATCTTCGACCTCATCGACGAGATCGACCCCAACGCCTTTGTGGCACAGTCGGCCGTCATCGGCGTGTACGGACAGGGCTTCGACCGCGTGAAGACGCGCAGGAAGATCAACCTGCAAGAGATAAAGGAAAAAATCGGCAACACACCCGACAACACACCCGACAACGCATCATGAAAGCCCTCCGCCAACTGACCCTCCTGCTCGCAGTGTGGCTGTCGGCCACACCGCTCATGGCACAGACCGACTCGCTGGCCCACCGCACCATGGCCTACCCCACCTTCCGACGCGCCGTGGCCACCCTGGCCGACGGACGCACGGTGAGCGTGCCGCAGGCCAACGTGTTTCTGAAAGGCAGCGTGCTGGTCTACCGCAGTCCGAAGGGCCGCGTCATGGAGGCCGGGCGCACGGCCGTCAAAAGTGTGGACTTCGACGACCGCCACTACGAGCGCATCGACACCATGCTCTGCTGGCGGGTCGACACCGTGGGCTGCAACGCGCTCTACCATGCCACCTGCATCGACATGGCTTCGCTCCGACAGCAGATCCTCAACAGCCGGAACATGACCGACCTGCAGATGAACTCGCTGCTGCTCAGCGCCACGGCCATCACCGAGGAGGTGGAGGACATGGAACTGCCCTACACCGAGGTCTACTACTTCAGATACCGCGACAAATGGGTGCGCGTGGACGACCGCAGCGTAGACCATGCCTTGCCGCGCAACAAGCGGCAGGCCTACAAGCTGGCTCTCTCGATGCCCGGATTCTCATGGAGCGACCCCAAGAGTCTGCTGGAGCTGCTGCAGGCCATCAGCGACTGAGGCCGCATGCGCCGCCACGACGCATGCGCGATAACAAGCACACACACCTTAATCATATCAACATGGACATCAACGAATATCGCTCTCTGATACTCAAGGCGCTGCAAACAGCCAGCGACAGCGACGGGAAGCCGCGCCTCAGCGACGAGGAGGCTAAGCGCCTCGCACAGGAATTCTCCGATGAGGAACTGGCCTTCGGCATGGACTACAACACCCCCGAGGAGGTGGCCGACATGCTGCTCGACGCTGGCTTATAGCCCCCCCCACCCTCTCTTTACAGTAAACGCGCCAAAAACAAAACATTGCCATGAACGAGAAGAAAGCAATAGACACCTATCTGAACGAGATAAAGCAAGAACGGCTCCTCACCGACGACGAGGAGCGCCGCCTGGCCGAGCGCATACAGCAAGGCGACCAGAAGGCCCTGGCACAACTGACCACCGCCAACCTGGGCTACGTGGTGTCGCTGGCCCATCAGCATGCCGGCAACGGACTGTCCACCGAGGACCTCATCAGCGAGGGCAACATCGGACTGATGAGGGCTGCGGCACGCTACGACGGCAGCCGCGGCAAGCGCTTCGTGACGTTTGCCGCACCCTACATACGCGAAGCCATGCGACAGGCCATAGAGCAGCAGGCGGGTCTCTACCGCATACCGCGCGACGCCAGCGACAGCCACACCGAGAAGCTGCGCAGCCGAGCACTCTCCATCGACGCTCCGGTAGGCGGCAGCCATAACCTCAGTCTGGGGCGCGTGGTGGCCAACCCTCATGCTGCCGATCCGGCCAGCATCATGGAGGAGAAGGCGCTGGCCGACGAACTGGCCACGCTCGTCGGACGGCTCGAGGGACGCGAGCAGCAGGTGGCGGCCTACCTCTACGGCATCGACGGCGCACCGCTCACCATGGCCGAGACGGCTGCGCAGATGGGACTGAAGCGTGAGCGTGTCAGGCAGATACGCAACAAAGCCGTACGCCAGCTCTGCCGCATGACCACCAACCGCGAACTACGCAAATATCTGTCACGATGAAATACATGCTTCTTTCCGACATCCACGGCTCGCTGCCGCGCCTGCGCCGCGCCCTGGATTTCTATAAGGCCCAGCAGTGCGACATGCTCCTGCTCATGGGCGACATCCTCAACTACGGACCGCGCAACGGGGTGCCCGAGGGCCTTGACGCACCGGGCATAGTGGCGGCGCTCAACTCCATGGCCGACAACATCATTGCCGTGCGGGGCAACTGCGACTCGGAGGTCGACCAGATGCTGCTCCACTTCCACATGCTCAGCACCTACACCATGCTCGTCGATGAGGGCCGCCGCGTGCTGCTCACCCACGGCCATGTCTACAATGCCGACTCTCTGCCGCCGGGCCGCTTCGAGGCGGTGATCTACGGGCACACCCATCTCTGGCAGCTCAGCGAGAATGCCGACGGGTGCCTGGTGTGCAACACCGGCTCCATCACCTTCCCAAAAGGTGGCAACCCGCCCACCCTGGGCATCATGGACAAAGGGGTCATCACCATCTACAACCTCGACACGCTGCAGCCCCTGGCATCCAAGGCTTTGCCGCACCTGTAGCCTAGGGTGTTCAATATCGACATTTTTAGCAAGACGTTTTGCGCTCGTTTTAATCCCTTTACCTTGTTCACGACGCGAGTGAACCAACGGTCGACGACGCAGGCTGAACCAATGGTCGACGACGCGGGCTGAAGCAATGGTCGACGATGCGGGTTGAACCAATGGTCGACGACGCAGGCTGAACCAACGACGATGCGGGTTGAACCAATGGTCGACGACGCGGGCTGAAAGCCCAGCAATTACCTAGCC